>JBGTCQ010000075.1:0-32791 GCA_041748755.1 Chroococcidiopsidaceae cyanobacterium
CAGCGACGCTTGCTCATCCTTATATACTTCCTCTCTGAAAGCCGCAAGCCCCGAATTTAGAGCATTAATTGGCGCACCTGACATTGAGCCAGATGTGTCACACAACAAAATTACTGGACAACGCGGTTCCGGGTTGTCAACAAATTCAGGCAATCCTATAGGCATCTTATCCGCTCCATATAGCAAAATGACTCAATAATTTAGAGCTTTATTAGGGCTGATGCAGTTAGTAAGCATCGCCCTGTACTTAAGATGCCCAAGTAAACCAGTAAACTCCCATCTTGTGGATCGAGTTACTAAGTTTGGTAAGTTCTGTTGATTAAAGTTTCACCTAATCACTAAGAAATGTTATGCTTTTAGAGTGCAAGGGCATGTAGCTCAGTGGATAGAGCATCAGGTTCCGGTCCTGAGGGTCGGGGGTTCGAATCCCTCCATGCTCGTTTTTTAACGAAATCACATTTAGAGCAGGCTGGCCGAATCCTGATCCAGAAATAATGTCGCCTGAGATTGTGTGCGGAGGACTGAAGCAGGGTAGCCTGTGAAAATTGCTTCCTGCAACATCTCCTTCACTGCTAGAGCCTTGCGTTTTTCTGGTGCGAGGCAAAGTATTTTTTTGGCGGCGCAAAGCATCGGAATTGTCAGCGTAAAAGCGTATTGCGGCACAGCTTCAAGCATCGGAAAATGACCTTCATTCACCTGTTGCTGGCGTGTTGCCAACTCCAGTTTCACCAGTTTTATATAGTGAGGATCGTCAAAAGATGTTACTGATGGCTCGTTAAAAGCCAGGTGTCCGTTTTCTCCAACACCGAGGCAACACAGGTCAATCGGTTGCGCCAAGAGAAGTTGAGTGTAACGCGAACATTCATCTAATGGTTGGATTGCGTCACCTCCTATGTAGTGAAACATAGCAGGATTTACCCGCTGTTCCACTCGCTCACGCAAGTAGCGACGAAAACTAGCAGGATGATCAGCGTCAATCCCCAGATATTCGTCGAGATGGAAAAGAGTGATCCGCGACCAGTCTATACCTCCCAAAGCAATTAAAGCTTCGAGAAATTGGATTTGTGAGTTGCCAGTCGCCAAAATTATAGTAGCGCTACTTTGTTTGATGAGGAGATGCTGCAAATAGTTTTGCGCTATCTTCGCCGCGTCATGAATTAGTTCGGCTTCCTGGTTGTAAAGGCGCACCGCTAAGGCATCAACCCAAAAGGTTTTGGCGGGCGCATGTAGTTGGGAAGTGCTGGATAGATCACACATACCTTGATCCTAACGCCAAAGTTGTTTTCAGGAAAATTTTAGGCGAGTAGCGATCGCATCTTTAGGCAAAATTTTTAGGTAAACAAAAAAAAGAAGGAGCAAAGTACTCTTGACAACACTCGCTCCCTCATCACTTGTATTACATAAACTAGTATTGTCTAAATTCAGTGCAAACACCCTTGTTGACCTTACTTCTTCACCAAAGCTTTATCTTTAAATAAAGTACATGTAAAGAGATTTTTCTAAGGATATAATTTTTATCCCTACATAACCGGATTTTGAGAGTAAGGAGCATCACCGCTGTTAATGTGCTTTCTAGTAGAAGCCAAACCGATTGATTGAAAGCAAGCTATATCTGATATTTTAGCTGCCACTCGTCCTCAAGAAGCCTCATTTATTTTTAATGGGACACAATAGAGCCGAAAAATAGATGAACTCATCTTTATCTCAAAAGCAGGGGGCAAGGGCTTCTCTAAGCTTGTCTGTGGATTTTCTCATAATTCCTAAACTACTGGGCGTTACAAAGAAGCGCGATCGCCCTCCAATTTTACTCCTAAGCCCACAAGTAAAAGTTGTTTTCTCAGGGTTATAAACGTATCATTGTTGAGAAGAACTGTTCTCAAAAGTAATAATGTTGACTCTGGCTCCTCAGTTTTCCCCCCTTTCCCAAAACCCAGCAGCAGTGTATTTGTCCCAACTCGCTCCAGGCAGTAGGCGCACCATGAGGCAAGCACTAAACGCGATCGCCTGTTTGATTACTAGCGGTACTCAAGATGCGTTTACTTTTGAGTGGCAACAACTGCGATATCAACACACAGCTGCGATTCGTTCAGCTTTGATGGAAAAGTACGCCTCAGCAACAGCAAATAAAATGCTGGCAGCAATGAAACGTACGCTTAAAGAAGCACGGCGGATGGAACTGATGACGGCGGAAGATTACGCTCGCGCCGTCGATATTCCGTCGCTCAAAGACCAAAAACTTCTCAAAGGGAGGGCCTTATCGGCAACTGAAATTTCAACTTTAATTAACGCCTGTATCAGTGACCCTACCCCGACTGGACTCAGAGATGCAGCAATGTTGTGTTGCTTAAGAGTGGGCTTACGGCGCTCAGAAGTAGTTGGGCTGAATTTAGCCGATTTTGAACCTACTGTTGGGGCGTTAGTAGTTTTAGGAGGCAAGGGACGCAAAGACCGGATAGTGTATTTGCCGCAGCAGGCAAATGCTCATATTGTTAGCTGGGTAGAACTGCGCGGCGATGCACCAGGTGCGTTGTTGTTGCCAGTTAATAAAGCTAACCGAATTAAGTCCAAGCAACTGAGTGATCAAGCAGTTTTGACAATTATGCGATCGCGGGCGGAAAAGGCAGGAATAGCTCACTTCACACCACACGATTTTAGGCGAACTTTCGTCAGCGATATGCTCGACAGTGGTGTTGATATTTTAACTGTGCAGCAATTAGCAGGTCACGCCGATCCTAGTACAACTGCCAAGTACGACAGAAGAGGAGAGAATACAAAGCGTAAAGCAATCGAGGTTCTAAGTCTTTAAACTTAAAAACAAATTTTGTACAACTCAAAAAATTCTCCTGAGTGCCGCGAAACTACTTGAGCACCAGTGGCTTTAATTGTTTCTTCCCACTCAGAGATCGGCTCTAAAAACACTTCCGCCCCTAAATAAGTCTCCAAAACTGCCCAGTCTGTAGCTAAAGGCTTTTCTGGATCGAGGGCATCAAAAACAAACTGACCAGTGGGTTTGAGTACCCGCTTGACTTCGGACATAACTAGAGTCCAGTAATCGCGTGGGAAATAGCAACTCCACCCAGTGGCGATCGCTAAGTCAAACTGAGCATCTTCGTAGTGCAACTGGTGGGCTGGTCCCAACTCAACACCCTTAAACAGCTTCGAGTTCAGCTGAGGACCACGGGCATTTAGCGCATTCCCTGCCACAGTACTGATTTCCTGACCATAAAAAAAGGCTTCCCAGTCCCGCCAAGGATAGATCAAAAAACTAACGCCACAGCCAATATCCAAACAGTGCTGGTTCTTTTGAGGTTGAGCAATTTCCCAAAAAGGAGCAGCAATTTTTAATGACAGCGTGCCAGCAGCCCAATCCCGAAAAATTGGCATCGCCTCTACTTCTGGAGGTAATTCAAAAGCTTCACCACGATACTGCCGATTAAAGCGCTCTGCAACCTGCGCTCTTCTGTCTGATTGATCGTCACTAACTTGTGTTCTGCGTGATCCGAAGTAATCGCCCACAGAACCGGAATCGCGCTTTTTAGACATCAGACAGATACTGCTCCTGAGATTCCAGAGTTAAGTTTTAGCATACACTTATTACCCTGCTTGGTACGGTATCCTGATAACTGGCGTTGGCATTAGGGCTAATGGAACGTTTAAGAACTGCTCTGCTTACTCCCACGATCTATTTTGACTGGAATCAGGCTTCGCCAAACTTCCATTCGCACTCTTTTTACTTTTATAGAGGTATCGCGTGAACATAGAGCATTTGCGTCATTCTTTAAAGATTAAGTGGCTCCTTTACTATCGGCAAAATCGTCCTTGGCTGGTACAACTAAAAACTTGGGGTACCTATGATGGGCAGCGCCGTCCTTCGTCTAGTTTCATCTTGGGAACTCTGTCTAATTTAGAGCCCCAACTTACCCAAATGTTTCCTTTCATCGTTGCTCTAAGCAATGATCCAGACCAAATAGTGGCAGCATTAGGTCTCAACTTCAATCCCGATCAAGAGTTGAAGTCACTGAAGGAGCCAGTTTTTGTAGCTGAGACAAACGGTAATGGAAAGGGGGTTACCGCAGCAAGCCCTGTGGCTGAAACAAATGGAAATGGTTTAGCGACGAAGCTCCTCTCTAGCGTGGTGAGTGAAGTTAGTCCAGCGCCTGCGACTCAAAGCAGTAATCTTCCTTCTTGGGTAGATGAATCGTGTCATGGCAAAGGCAGCCCTAATGCCGGACTAGCGCTTTCAGTTCTGGTAGTGATTGGCTCTCTAGCAGTCTGGGTAATCGGATTTACCGGATAGCTACTTCGACATTTGGAGTCCTTACAGATAGTGCTATAAAGATACTTCGCTCATGCATCTCAGCACCCAAACTCCAGTTTCAACACTCAAATAAAGCATTACAGTCCACTAAAGCTATCCAGTGTGCTTTTAACATACGGAGTGGATTGCATTAGTTACAACACCCCAAATTTTGAAATCTGTGTGTTCGTTGATTTCTAAGGGAGCATATTGCTCATTCTCTGCTACCAATAACAAGCGATCGCCTTTTTTAGAAAGCCTCTTAACAGTAAGTTCGCCATTTACAACCGCGATCACTATACTGCCATCGGCTGGTTGAATAGCCCGGTCTACTATCAGTAAATCTCCAGAATGAATACCTGCCCCGATCATTGAGTCCCCACTGGCACGGACAAAAAAAGTAGCAGCCCGATGCCGAATTAGATATTGGTTGAGGTCAAGTTGCGCTTCAATATAATCTTCCGCCGGCGAGGGAGAACCAGCTGCAACTGGAACCATAAATAAGGGAAAATCAGGAGCAATAGACTTTGAACCAAAGACAGTACCATCAAAGTTAGTTCCTATCAACTTAGCGTCATTTAAGTTAGCTGCTGTCAGGTTAGCTTGGCGCAAGTTGGCATAACTAAGGTCAGCGGCTGTGAGATTAGCATAACTAAGGTCAGTTGCTACTAAATTGGCATGACTCAAATCAGTATGACTGAGATCAGCACCTGCTAGATCAGTGATTGGGTTTAAACCAGCTAGTTTTGCCAACTCCAGTAAGTCATCCGTTTGAGCAGCGATAATTTGCTCAATTACATTCGATAGCGATCGCTCTAATTGTTCGTTATCCATAGCAAAGCTCAACTTGACTAACGTAAGGTTGGAACTTCGATTGCAACAGCCGCAGGGCGATTACTCTTTCCAACACTGCGCGTTTGTTACGGCTGATGTTTGAGGGCCACAGTCCCTCAGCATCAGTAAGGTAAATATCTCGCCGAGAAACTTCAAACGTAGCTTTCACAGAGCATGGCGCCCTTACATTTAAAGTTCCGAGTCGTGCATTCTTCAGTAAACCCTTCAATACTGGTTCACCTGTCTTGACAGCAAATGCCCAAGCAGGATTTTCTTCTGACCCCTTGGTTGTAATCTGACAGGTAGTAAACTGAAATTCATCCGTTATTTCTTCTGTTTGCTCTGTTCCTGCACTAGCTTTAACTTCAGCTTTAGGAGTCCAAGCACCAACTACACCTACATTACTCAACTCAGCCTTTATCCCTGATTGCGTTTTCCTACCTGCTTGATCTTGCCTTGTTTTTTCGATAGAAAATGCCAATGAGCCACTAAGTCCCCGTGACTCATAAGGCATTGTGCCGTTGTGCAACTTCAGTCGCAG
Organism: Chroococcidiopsidaceae cyanobacterium; assembly: GCA_041748755.1. Lineage (GTDB taxonomy): Bacteria > Cyanobacteriota > Cyanobacteriia > Cyanobacteriales > Chroococcidiopsidaceae > JAHHHE01. The sequence goes on from JBGTCQ010000075.1 coordinate 5,673, forward strand.
TTCTCCACCCTTTAGCCCCAACTTAACACGGCCGCCAATGATGTTCTGCCACTGCTCGTTGAAGTTGATAGTTAAATACAAGTCGAACTGATTAATGGCACTTGATTTTGATACTGTATTCAGTTTCAAGTACAGGCAGTCGGGGCATCTGTTCTCAGATTTTAGCTGCAACATCTTAAAAAGAGGTATTTGTCTAACGAGTTCCGGTTGGCAGGTTGCCTTAACTTGCGGATGAACTACTGCTACAGAACTGATAACTTGCCTCACAACTTTCAGTCATTTTTGCTAAGAACAACAAAATAGTTTACAGCAGTATAAAGTACCTTTGTACTATTATGATGTTAGCTGTATTACAAACTTGCAAACAACTAAGTTGAGGAAGTGATGCCGAAGGCAGTTCGCTTCGCGACCATCACACTTAGTTGCTTGCTTATAAATAACTCCTTTGAAATGAATAGGTTTAATTGTTATCACTCAACACACCTGTACTGTTTGCTTTATGGGCATCTTCCTTAAACTGCAAAGATGCCCTCTCGCAGGACGCAAAACTGTTTGCTACCTCTCTAGACCGCTCTGATTCGGAAGTGACAGAAACTGCACACCGTCTAGCTCTGGAGCCGTCTTCCTTCGAGAGCTAACAAGGGGACAAGAGCGGTATAAGTTCCAGTCAAAGCATTTCTAAGTAACATTGAGTTGCTGCATCAGCACCCAATGTTCGATTACTTGCCCCATATTGCACTCGTAGGATGTGGTGTTGAATTTTAGTCCGAGCGTACCTTGATTGCGATTCGCATCCAGGGATGGATGAGGCATTCAAAATTGTGGGTGCCAATGCCCAAGTTTGCTCCTTTCATTTCTAAAGAGTTATTAGAACCGACAAGCGTACTATTGAAAATGTTTGGGTCTGAGCATTCTACAACTGGTGTTAGCCCTAAAGGAGCGTTAAGTTCAGGAACACAGCCACCGCCAAATTTCTGAACCTTTGTAAATGTATGGGGTTCACCACCTACATTAATAGCTTTGAGCGTTTCATTTACATTGATGTGTTCACGACCGAAATTGAATCTCCAAGCTCCATGTCCACCATCTTGAGGATTCAGTTTCTCCAGAAACTTTTGAAAGCTAACACCACCACTGCCCTTGCAGCCAGCTCCAACTGGGAAAGTTGCCGCATCACACCTGTCTTCTATCCGCAACTCCCGCACACTTGATGCAGTTACAGCGGACACTGCCATTACCAATGCAAAAACTGCTAACCCTAGAGCGATAGCTATCCTACGCAATCTATTTCTACGCATTTTACTCTCCTAATGTCTTTGTTTAACGGTTATTTTGATTTCCATAGTATAGATTCCTCCGCCTCCTTCACCCTCCTGATTAAGGAGGGCTAAGGGCAGCTCCTTTAGATGACTACAACGTCAGCAGCGGTAAGGGCCGGGGCACCGATGAGCGTCGCTATCTGCACCTGTGCCGCCCCGCCTACTCCATCTGCGTCAAAGAACATCGCCCCATTGTTGTTGTAGATGAACCGATCTGACGCATCAACTGCTGATGAACCCAGGCGGAACTGACCAGCACTAATCGCACCTGCCTTTAGCCCACCGCCGAAACCTGCGGCAGAGACTTGGATTGCATCATCTACAGCTACGAAGTCGGCAATGGTATCACTTCCAAACTCATTTGAGGCAAGGAATCGAAAGCGATCCGCACCCGCACCCCCAAGCAGCCTGTCATTTTCAAATCCTCCAGTAAGGGTGTCGTTGCCATTTCCCCCAAACAAGACATCATTCCCATTTCCCCCAATGAGGGAGTCGTTGCCTGCTAACCCACTAAGGATGTTGCTGGAGGTGCTACCCGTGATCGTGTTGTTGAGTTCATTGCCCGTGCCGTTGACCAATACATTGTTTTCCAAATTCAGATTTTCCAGATTGGCGCCTAGTGTGAAGCTGCCAATCTGATTAAAATTGATTTGGACAGTATCGATGCCACCATTGACCGCCTCTATAAGGATGTCTCCTTCAGAGATAAAATCAATAGCGTATGTATCATTGCCATCTCCTCCAATAAGTTGATCACTGTCATTTTCAAAAGTGTCGACGAGGATGTCATTGCCTGCTCCCCGTTGAGAATGTCATTGCCCTCGTTCCCGCTGAGGAGATCATTGCCCCCTCCCCCGTTGAGAATGTCATTGCCCTCGTTCCCTAAGAGTCTGTCATTACCAGCAAGTCCAAAGATGTCGTCGTCTCCGATCAGGTCGTTTCCTCCCAAAAACACACTGTCGTCTCCGGGGGTACCAGTGATTATTGCCATGATGATTTCTCCTTTGTTTGTTTAGATTTGGTTGATTAGTTGGTTTTTAGTACGAGCTGCGATCGCCCGCACTACTGAAGTTGGTGCTGAATCTCGTGTTTAATGCTGGGTCAGGTCATTATGGAAAAACTTGATCTGCTGGTGGATCGCAAGATTCAGCGATTAATCCCGAATCCTGCGCATGGCAATCATCACCGTAGATAGTGGTTTACCATGTAAATATGGAATGCAATGAAGACAAACGTGGAATTTTCCGAATTGCAGCAAATAGTCGAATCGAATAGTCGTGCTATTCAAGCATTGGCAGATCGGATTGCTGAAATAGGCAATGATATTGCTGAGGTTACAGAAATTCAGAGAAACGCAGCTGAGGAGAGAGCAGAACTCAGACGAGCAACAATTGGTATCGCTAACTTGCTCTCATCCTTGGACTCGGATAGACCAACCATTTTGCGGAAACTGAACAGTATTGAGAACAAAGTTGATCGTCTGCTAGAAGGAGAATCCTAGTCATGGCAGACGCGATCGCCCACGCAGCTAGGAATTTTCAGCTTTATGCTCGGAGTTCCAAGGTCTAAACCCGATGATTCAAGTTCCTAGCTCAGAACTTCGAGTTTAGATCCTTTAGATAACTACAATGCCAGCAGCGTTAAGAGTTGGGGCACCGACAAGCGTCGCTAGCTGCACCTGTGCCACTCCCCCAACACCATCTCTGTCAAAGAAAAATGCCCCGTTGTTGTCGTTGTAGATGAATCGGTCATTGGCATCACCTGCCGATGAACCAAGGCGGAACTGACCAGCCGCGATCGCACCAGCAGTGAGTCCACCTCCGAAGCCCGTTGCTAGAACCTGGATAGAATCATCAGCAACAATAAAGTCTGTAATTCTGTCAACTCCTTGATTTGGGGCATTGAAGGCAAAGTAATCATTACCAGCACCGCCTGTAAGCGTGTCACTCCCAGCACCGCCAGTCAGGATGTCATTAGCACTGCCTCCAATCAGGACATCATTACCAGCATCGCCATTGCCAACCAGTCGAGCGGTGCTATTGTTGCCCGTCAGGGTGTCATTGCCCGCGCCACCAGAGAAGGTTACCAATTCCACATTGGTGTTGGTCAGGTTATTGACATCAAAGCTGTCATGACCGCCTTCTCCCAGAACGGTAAACTGTTCAGAAGTATCTACGGTGAGTTTAAACTGTCGTCCCTGGTCGATCCGGTCAAAGATTGCCAAGTTACCCTGCTGACCGAGGACAAAGGTGTCTCCTAGAGCTAGAGAACCTTGGACTCCAACTATATCCGTGCCAGCATTGCCACTAATGCGATCGCTTGCATCACCGTCAGCCCAAACTAGAGTGTCATTACCCGCACCACCAATCATGGTATCGATGCCCTTGTTTCCAGCAATGAAATCGTTGCCCGCGCCGCCATTGAGGGAGTCAGCAACACTACTGCCAATTAGGACATCATTACCAGCATCGCCATTGCCAACCAGCTGGGTACTGGTATTGGTGCCATCTAGGGTGTCATTACCTGCACCACCAGAGAAAGTAACCAGTTCCACATCGGTGTTGCTTAAGTTGTTGACATCAAAGGAGTCATTACCGCCTTCCCCTAGAACGGCAAACGTCTCAGAAGTATCTACGGTGAGTTTGAATTGTCCCAAGTTAACTCGGTCAAAGATTGCTTGGGTTCCCTGCTGACCGAGGACAAAGTTGTCTCCTTGAGCTAGAGAACCTTGGACTCCGACTATATCAGTGCCAGCATTACCACTAATGCGATCGCTACCCTCACCATCAGCCCAAACCAGGATATCATTACCCACACCACCAATCATGGTATCAGTGCCTTTGTTTCCAGCAACGAGATCGTTGCCACCGCCGCCATTGAGAGTGTCATTGCCACCGCCACCGCTGACTGTATCATTACCCGCAAGGGAATTAATCCAGTCGTTAGCGTCATCCGCAACGATAATGTCGTTTCCGTTGGTTGGGTTTCCTGAAATAATCGCCATAGTTGTATCCTTCCTTTTGTTAGTTGTGGGTTTGTGTGTAATTAAGTCAGCTTTTGTAGCCAACGTTCGCTCAGCATTAAAACCTCATCCAAGCTCAAATCCTTGTGGTTGGAGTTTGGAGCTGCAAAAGTGATTTAGTGAGGTTCAATGATGAGCTTCTAAGACTCAAACGATCGCGTCTAGTCCGTCAGTCGAGTAGGTATCATTTGCCCGCTCCCCCATTGAGAGTGTCACTGCCCTCTGGGGTCGCTAGTTAGAGAGTCATCGCTGTTGGAATCTTGAATTAGCGCCATTTCATCTCCTTTGTTTATTTAGTGTTTTGTTGAGGACAGGCAGGATGCCCAGCCCCCAAGGAATTAACAGTGATTAACTGTCTGCGAGAACGGGTCGGATATGATGTTTTTGGGCGATCGCCATCATTTCTGCGGGGGTAAGCTCCTGTTGCTGTGCGGCTTCAGCTAGTTCTTTGAGATACTGCTCTGCTGCTGCATTGGAAACCCCCACAAGGAATTTGGCTTGGGGCGATTTCACACGGAAGGTGTGCGCCACGCCCGCAGGCAAGTGGATGACATCGCCCGGTGTAGCCTGCACCACTTGATCTGCCACCTGAAACGCCACGTCCCCTTCCAGAAAGTAGAACCATTTATCCCAAGGATGGGTATGCAGTGGTGGGACTCCGCTCGTTGCAGTTCCCACAAGTTCATAAATTCTTGCGCCCTGAACATGGCGGTCAAACTTGCACGTAATGGTGTTGCCTAAGAGGGAAAACGTGTCGCCCTGATTGGGTTTGAAAATAGTTGCTGAGCGTGATTTCGTGTTGGCATTCCCAGACTCTGAGATGATGGCATCGCCAGCCTCATCATTAAAAGTGTCATTGCCAGCATCGCTGAGTATTCTGTCGTCAGTATCAAATCCAACAAGGGTGTTGTTTCCTTGACTGCCAAATAAATCCGCCATTTTAGGTTCTCCTTTAATTTGTGTTTGGTTTACAGGTAAGTAATGAGATTGAAGGAGCGCCTTTTACCCACGCTGTCGAAGCAGTTGTTGATGCTGTTGGTGCGACTAAAATAGTAGGTTGGGTGGCATTAAGTGAAGCCCAACGTCTTCAGGGCGATCGCTGCCGCTACTGATAGTTGTAGTGATGTACCACCAGCACTGATCACACCTAGAACTCTGTTTGTAATTGCGCGATCGCTCCAGAAGGAAAATTACAACTCCTCTCCAGTGCATTTCTACAGGAGGGCAATTCTCCTTGGAGATGCTGAGTGCAAGGTATACGCAAGCCTGTTCCGAATTAAGCTCAAGTAGTATCTTCGGGCGTTGCAGGATCGTTGCTGATTGCGAAACCAGGTTAGTTCAATACTATCGGGACTTCTATCCCTTCAGTATCTCCCTGAAAGTTGGACGTATCCTGCCAAACCACCGTATCTGGATCATTTGCATCGACAGCAAAAATTTGATAACGATGGTTCTCCGCTAAAGTCACCTCCGCAGGAACGCTATAGCCAGGGCCACAGATATTTGCATTATTGTATTGAGCAGGGAAAGGTCCCAGTTCTTCTTGCGTACCAGTGGTCTGATCGAATAACTGGATTTCTACGGTTCGCCTGTCGTTGTCACAGTTATAAAGGTAGAATTTTTTGATGCCTACCTCCTGCGGAGGGGGCTGCGGATCATCTGGCTCATCAGGTTCCGGTGGTTCATAAGGCTGTGTATTTGTGCAGCCGCCAGGATAAGGAATTGGATAGAGTTTATCCGGATCTAAACTGTTCTCGATATACGTATATCCAGTTGCACAATCATCTGAGAAGTCAGATGAAGATGCAAGCCACTTATTAAAAGCAACCAGCCATGATTGATTAGTGTTCAGGTTTCGTATTGTCACAGACTCTAGAAACCAAAAAGGTTGGACTCCTGTATTGTCATGCTGGACACTTAGCATTTCGAGTGAATCACCAATTCTTTGATTCACAACCTGGAATACATCCGTTTGCCCTCTTTGAAACGGATTTGAATGATTTAGAGAGTTTGTGAGAGGCATTTCTGGTATGAATGTCCAAGAACCAAGGATGTAAATTTTGACATTTGCATCTGTTCCAGCCCTTGCTTGTCCACCTGTCTTCACTACAATTTCATAGGTTTGCGGTTCAAATACATACTCACTCAGCCTCCGTAGAGAATATGGTTCAGGCAAGTTTACCTGCTGGGAAAGTTGCCTAAAGCTGTAATTATCAGAGGTATTATTTGTGAGTCGCCGCCCGACACTTAACACACTATGCTCCATATCTCGCCTCCTGTTAATGATTGATAACTGTTGAATGCACAACTGACTTATTGCAGAGCAATCTAAAACGGCGATAACTAATAGCAGACAGGATGCTTACCCCACAAGAATCATCTTTGTCTTGTGCCTCGCCAGATTTTTAGCTCTTCTGAGTCAACATGATTCTGTGAATTTCTCCTTCTAGACCGTCACCAAGGTAGAGTCGGCCCATATTGGTATCAGCAACAATGCACTGTAGAGATTTCCCTAGCCGCCCAATTGTGCTGATAATTTTGTTTGTTGCACCATCAATCACTTGCATAGCGCCAGCAGTTGCCGCATACACATGGTTCAAGCTTGGATTGATAGTTACAGCAGATACTCCAGAAATGGTGGGTATTGTGGCAACAATGTTATAAGTGGGGTCAATTACAGTTATGCTGGGCTTCGCAAGTGGGTCGTTTGCACCCAGATTTGCCACATAGATGCGGTTTGTAGGGGGATTAACAGTGACATCCCTTGACTGTAATAGAATGGGATTGATAGGTACCGTATGTACTATTTTGTGAGTTGCACCATCAATCACGATCAGGGCGTTGACATTTGGCTGTGATGACCGATGTGACAGGGCAGCGTAGATTGTGTTGCTTCCCTTATTGACCGCAATTCCCACAGATCCAGGACCAACATCAATTGCAGGAAGCTCACGGTTAGTTACTCCATCAATGACATGGATTTTGCGTTGATATGGGTTTGTGACATAGATCCGATTGGTTGTTGGATTAACTTCAACATCGATGGGTACCTGGCCTAGCTTCAGTTGAGCTATTTCTCTAAACATCATGCTGTCAATGACTGACAGGCTGTAGCTTTTCTGACCGTAGTTTGTCACGTAGACCCGCTTGGTCTGCGGATTAACTGCCACTTTGCGCGGTTGATAGCCGACAGGGATACGTGTTATTTCAGCAAATGTGGCACGATTCATCACGATCAAAACGCCAGGTTCAGGAGAATCATGGGGACTATCAATCTTTGAATAGTAATGTGTTGCGTAAACATAGTGTTCATCGACCGCCATCCCAATGACGTGAGCATTAAAGCCGGGCTTGCTAGAGGGGTTAGCCATGAGTCCTCTCGAAAGTTATGATTTCTAAAGTTAGAATTAGCCTTCTAAGCCATTTCATCGTTACTGTTTCCTTTGTTCATTGTGAATTTGTCTGTAGGGCAAAAATCGTTGCCGCTATGAATGGAAGAAGATTTATGCTTCCATTCACTTTGGCTTCACACTGATTTCTATTCGTGTCGCCCCTTCAAGGCACGTACTTCTTCTGTCAATTCCGAGATTACTTTCTGCTGCTCCTGCAAAGCCTTGGTGAGGACTGCAACGACTTCCATCGGACTGAGGCGATCGCGCTTGGAATTTGCCACTAAATCAGGAACTTCTTCGGCGATGAAGCCGACATGCTGCTCTTTTTGACTATCAGCTTTGTAGTTGAATTTGACAGCATTCAAGCCTTTCAACGTTGCCATTGCTTCTTGACTTGAAAGTTCGGCAACATTTTCTTTGAGGGCGATTGAGGAAGCCTGTGCTAAAACGCCAGTAACCTGGACATTACCGTCAATCGTTACACCACCCGTGAAACCTCTCGATTCGTTAATTACTAATTTGTCATCCTCGGCATGAGTCAATGCTTTGTGGAATGTAGGACCAGTAGGACCTTGGGCATTTGGATTGTCGAGACTGATATTTCTTGCTGTGACGTGGAGGTTGGCTGGTCCACCACTTAACGGTGGTACTCCTCGTATACTCTCAGTGACGAGTCCCAGGCAACTTAGTTGTAGAACAAACAGATCAGGAATCCCTTGAGCATCTGTCCTAACAGTTACTACATCAACATTTTTCCACAGTCGAGCTTCTCCATTTTCGGCGTACCAGACCCAACGCTCCCCATCCCCTTTTGTGCGATCGGCGAAGGAAAAGCCTGCCGCAGGACCACTACTATGCAGGTCACCACCTTCAACAACGACGCCGTTGTCATTCAGTTTGATATCGCTAGCCATGTGAATACTCCTTTTTGGGTTGTAGAAATTGAGTTTTGGGGCGATCGCCTATCTCTGCTCAACTCATTGGAGGCGATCGCCGTTTGACCCCAATGAATTTTTGAAAGGTTAGTAGACATCTGTTCTGATACTGTCTGGACTCATCGGGGGTAGACAAAGATGCTCTCTAGCATGGCTCCAGACATTCACGACTTCTGAGCGTGGAGTTTTAGTTATTCTTTGCTTTCGATGGTTGCGATCGCTATATCAGCAGCCATAAGTAAGAGCGTCACTGGCACTAGATAAGCCATTGTTAGGAATATCAGTGCTGTTTCAAAAGGAATGTAGGAGTCCATTGCTTAACCTCCATGAGCGAATTGAGATCTAAGAGTGCGATCGCGCTGCGTTACACAATGGCGATCGCGCGATGATGAGGGTGAAGGTGAGGTGTAAGACGAGTGGGTAGGGATGGAGCAACCCCATTTAGATTGCTCCAACTATGACGGTTTCTGGATGGAAAACGCCCTACGCCACAACAGTGGCGACGACATCGTCGGCGAAGATTATGGGCGCGCCAACGAGTATGGCAAATTGCCCACCTGTACCAAAGCCTCCCAGAGAGCCATTCTGGTTGTAGAACATGCCGCCAGTACCTATGTTGTAAGTAATCTCAGCGCTGCTTGTTGCCGCTTCGGAGTCATTAATGACTACTTCAAAGTCTGAGCGAAGTAGATTACTACCTACAGCAGTTTCAAGTTCAGTGAACGTCGTCTTGGATAGAACAATCCTGTCAGTGACAACGGTATGGTCATTAAGCGTATCTATACCAAGATCGGCAGTATTAAAGGCTCTGCCTGTACTGAAAGAAATTGGTCAGCACCACCACCATCAATCAACAGGTCATCGCCTGCGCCCCCGAAGAGGGTGTCATTGCCGCTGCCACCATTGAGGGTGTCATTATCGCCTTCGCCATCGAGGAAGTCATTGCCACTGCCACCGAGGAGGAAGTTATCCAAACTGCTACCGTCAAGGGTGACAGATCCCAAGGTGAAATTAGAAGCATCAATGTTTTTATTACTGTTGGAGGCGAACAGCTCTGCGGTTTCAATCCCGTTCAGAGTATCAAAGCCATCACCCGTCACGCTGTTGTTGGTCAGGATAATGCTGCTAGTGTTGGCAACCACATCAACTCGGTCAATGCCAGCGCCGCCATTGATGATGTCATTGCCTTCTTGTCCTTCAAGGAAGTCGTTGCCATCACCACCATTAAGGACATCACTGCCTTCGTTGCCCAGGAGATTGTCATTGCCAGTTCCACCATTGAGGGTGTCATTGCTATCTCCCCCAATGATGAAGTCATTGCCAGCCCCACCGTTGAAGATTACCGAGCCTAGAGTGAAAGTAGAAGCATTAATGGTGTTATTACCATTACCGCCAGTTATTGTTGCGGTCTCAATCCCGCTTATGGTATCGGTGCCATTCACATTAGCTGTCAGGCTGGTGTTTGTCAGGTTGAAGTTGACATCGCCCGATTCAGTAACTCGGTCAATGCCCAATCCACCAGTAAGGATGTCATCGCCCAATCCACCAGTCAGGTTGTCATTGCCATTACCACCATTAAGGGAGTCGTTACCATTGCCACCATTAAGGCGGTCATTACCATCACCACCAAGGAGAGTATCATTGCCACCACTTCCTTCGAGAGTGTCATTGCCCCCGCCGCCGTTAACTCGATCACTGCTCCCAAATGCATCAATAATGTCGTTAGCTCCATTGGCAACGATGTTGTCATTTCCGTTGGTTGGTTGTCCTGAAATAATCGCCATAGTTTTATCCTTCCTTTTGTTTGTTGTGAGTTTGTGTGTAATTTGTCAGATGTTGCAGCCGACGCTTTTCTCCCAGCAGAAAACTGCTTGCAACCTGCTGCAAGTTGCAGTCGTGGCAGAATTGGTTGACCGAATTGGACTCGTACTGACAGCTCCGATTCTTAGCAGTCAGCGGCGTGTCAGGTTGGTTGTTGATGCTGTTGGCGCGACCAAATTGGTAGGTTGGGTGACATTAAGTGAAGCCCAACGTTTTTCAGGCGATCGCGCTACCGATAGTTGTGCGAGCGATCGCTATGTCCTAAAAACTACAAAAACCTCGTCAGCTTTGTAGCAGTGATGCTGTAACGATGACAGCATCACTAGTTTCTAAAAGCGAACTTGTGCAGGCACACTAGTGACACGCAGCACAGATTCTTGTTGGAATCTAGTCTTGTATTTGTCGATGATCTCTTGGATTTCCCGCCTGTCCTCTTGGCTGTTAGAGTGAATCAAGATCAGGAGCTTTGTCTTTTCTCTGATTATTCCCTGACTACCGCGAAACTGCCCCAGGGCATTTAACACTGTTAATCCATCTGGAAAGCGAGGCGTGACTGTAACTCTTAAGAAATTCACGAATTCTGCATCAGAAACTTCTTCATATGGTTCTGGTCGATTTCTGCCAAAGTACAACTCATCTTGGACAAGAACATTTGTGCGGATTTCGCTAGTCGCTGGTGCTTCCGGAATTTGGGCGCGAACCTCTCTTAAAGAACCAACTGAGCCTGTAAACAGCAGACTAGTTATGAAAAGAGCACTGAAACTTTTTCTTAGGATTGGTATAGCTTTTGGGGATTGGGTGAGACTATTCATGTCGGTTTTTCCTTTTGTTAGTTATGGGTTTGTATGTAATACGTCAGCTTGTGAGTTTTTATGCAATGCGCTTCTTTTGCAGCCAACATTCGCCCAGCACAAAACCACCTGTAACTGCTCTTTTGGGTTCACCCCTCGTCTGAATTATTGACACTGGGTTTGCCTGGAGAAGCAAGGTAAAAGCTATTAAACTTCGACTCAATTACTGCAAGTTGTAGACTCAGTGGAATGGGCTGACCGAATTCTTTTCCCCCTTGCTTTGAAATCAGTAGGTAAAAAATGATCAGCGTCCGTCGATTGAGCGAAACATGGTGGGACTCAATACAGCTGTGGTTTGTTGGGTTCTGTTGGTCCTTCAGTCAACCGACAAGAGAAATGAGATCGTACTGATATCGCTTAAACCTTCCGAACAAAGAAGTACAGGCGATAGCGTCCCTCATTCGAACTACCCATATCCCAAGTAAAATCAGCCACGGGGTCACCGCCCTCAGCCTGATGCCCCATCTTAATCAAAGAATCCATCGTCAGTAATTCGGCACGTCTATCAACATCATCATCACCCGCGCCAGTTAACTCACTCAGCTTATCGGAGATCAGTTGAACAACCTCGCCAGGGACTGCAACACCTCCTGTTTGACTAGCAAGTGCCGCATTACCCATATCCAGAATTGACTTGAAAGCGCTAGAAAAAGCGTGCGGGTCACCTGCATCGTTTTCGCGAATCACGACCGCCAAAATGACATCTCGTGCAATACCGGAATATAGTTTGATTGCAGAGCGGATGACAGTCCCCTTGTCTACCCCTCCCATCACCCCGGTTTCATAAGGTGTTTGGGCTTGCTCAGAAGTGGAAACTCCCAAGAACATGTAAGGCTCATCGCTACCTGACAACTCAGTGGACTCTTTCAGGCATTTAAAACCGGAAAACCAAATCTCTACATTCGTTTCATAGAAAGTTACTGTTGCCCCACCAACTGGAGTCCAGTGAATTTCTCCACCTTCAAAAAGGTTGTATCTGCCATTCGTGCCTTCCACCAGTTCATCGGTGCGCGGATACCCTAGTCTCCCTGTTTCCCATCCCAGTTCAGCCCATTTAGCTCGAATAAAGCCGTAAATTAACTTTGCTCCAGTGTTAGGTGTCCAGTAGATTGATCCACCTTCAAAGTGGTTATATCGACCAATGCCATCTGGAGTCCCAGTCTCATCTGTGACAGGAAAACCTAAAAAGCCATTATCCCAGTTTTGCTCTCCCCACTTGGCGTAGATCATGCCGTAAACAGCGAAAGCTGCTTGAGACCCTGACTGCCAAATAATTGTGCCATTTTGGAAATTGTTAAATCGACCGCGACCACTGCCTGCATCCGACTCATCACAGGTTGGATAACCCAAGGGGCTTTTCTCCCATCCCAGTGCTGCCCATTTTTCTCGAATAAGTCCGTAAATCAATTGTGCGCCCGTTGCAGGACTCCAATAGATGGACGCGCCTTCGTAGTGGCGATAGTGTCCAACTCCATCAGGACAGACTTGCTCGGCGGTTGTTGGTTTGCCGATCCCTGGATTGGCTGCGATCAGCTGGTTATATTTAGTATCAATTGCTGAAGACATTGTGTGTTCCTCCTTAATATTGTTTGGGTTGTAGCTACAGCTAGGTTTTTAGTGTGAACCGCGATCGCCGTAACAACCTTGCATTTACATTTATTAGAGTATTGGGAAGTTCTGTATTTGTCGTTACAGAAAATCTCTGGACTTAGCTCACACTGAACCTCAGAAAAACTCAGGTTCACCCGCATAAATTTCTGTCTCGCGGCTGTGATGCGTAATGCTCCGCTTAACTACAAACGTTGAAACCTCTGATTTCTCAAGAAAATCAGTGATACCCGATTACCTCTGGAAATCTCAGGTAAAATCTAACTACAGCGTTTGACGTGACACAAAATGAATTTTGAACAAGCGCTCTTCGATAGCCAACACAGCATTGTTTGCCCTGTTCGGCAGACATCCAACTGATTGGAGGTCTGGCAAAAACTGTGACTAGTAGTGGTGCATGCCACAGAAGCTTATATTCCGTTAGGTATTAATCAATCTCCGTTCATCGGTCTACCAATTAAATTGCCCGAACTTGTAGTGTCGGTCTACGCCCTACTCGCGACTGGAATAGGATTTGCTGAAGAGCGACCTTTCGCACTTCTCTAATTACCCGCCGCATCGGTCTATTTGTACTTATTCAAAAACCAACTCAATGCACTGGCTGACTTGGTTGTACAGTGTTCTGGCAGGGGCGACCCAGTAGCTACCAAAAACAGACTCAGTAAAACACTCTCGCCTATCTGCAAATTGAGCTACGCGGCAAAGCGATCGCGATCGTGCCCTTCGTCAAAGTCAATGATCGGGCCTTTGGGCACGATACGAGTCGGATTGATCTGCGTCATACTCATATAATAGCCACGCTTAATGTGATCTAAGTTGCAGGTTTTTTTGATGTCGGGATGTTGATATAAATCTTTGAGATAATTCCAGAGATTGGGATAGTCTGCAATTCTGCGAAGATTGCATTTGAAATGCCCGTGATACACTGAGTCAAATCGGAGTAGCGTTGCAAACATACAAACATCAGCTTCGGTGAGTTGGTTGCCACAGAGATAGCGCTGCAAATTCAAAACTGACTCCCAACGATCAAGGTTCTCAAACAGTTCAATCACTGCTTCCTCGTATGCTTCTTGGGTGGTGGCAAAACCCGATCGATACACACCAGCGTTAATAGGCAAGTAAATTGCCTCGATCGTTTCGTCAATTTTTTCTCTCAATGCTGTGGGATAAAGATCAACATCAGATTGAGCAAAGTCTGCGAATTCTACATCAAACATGCGAATAATCTCGCGAGACTCATTGTTAACGATCATTCCTGTCTGCTGATCCCACAGCACCGGAACGGTAATTCGTCCTGTGTATTTCGGCTCAGCTTTCAAGTAAATTTCTTGCAAATATTGAGCATGATTCACTGAGTCAGGAATTGTGCCTGGTTCTTTAGAAAACGCCCAACCTTTGTCGCTCATAATCGGGTCAACAATCGACAGTCCGATCACCTCTTCCAATCCTTTAAGACTCCGCACAATCAGCGTCCGTTGTGCCCAAGGACATGCCAAACAGATATACAGGTGATAGCGCCCCGCCTCTGCCTTAAAGCCACTTGAACCGTCTGCGGTGACGCGATCGCGAAACTTGGTCGGTGTCGGATTAAATTTGCCACTCTGATTGCGCTCCATCGATTCAGTTGTCCACTTGCCATCTACCATCATTCCGAATTCCATTGTGACCTTTCCATTGTGAGATTAATGAGACATGGGTTTAATTAAGCTAGAGGGGCAGGCAACTTAGGGTTAAGTTAGCTCTGCATCACAAGCGTGAGGCAGTAAGCTTTACATCGGCATACTTCCACACTTCTACAAAGCGCTCTTGCACTGCTTGGGCTTCTTTGGTCTTGCCCTGTACACGTAGGCTCTGCGCGAGTCCAAACAGCGACCAGCCATTGTGCGGGTATTGTCTCAAGTCTTCCCGGTAGACAACCTCAGCATCCTTCGCCCGACCTGCCACAAGCAGAGCATGTCCAAGGTTCTGACGCACGGAATAGTACCAGGACGGTGGTTCTATATAGCTCAGACTGTCCTGAATACGCACCGCCTCTTTAAGTTTAGCGATCGCCTGATTCGTCTGACCGTGCGCACCAGCCAGTTCCCCAGCGAGAACGTTGGCCGCAATGTTAAGTAATGTCGATGCTTTTGGGAACGATGCCAGAGTTAGCTCTTTCATTGCATGCGTCTGCGCGATTTTGCTCAACTGCTCGTACTGGGCGATCGCCTGATCGAGTTGACCCTCTCGCACATAGGCCAAACCGCGTGCCCAGTGCCAAATTCCAGTGGCGTACTGAAGTTGGGAGGCAGGCTGTGGCTCCTGGAGGATTTCCTGCCACTTGCCAAAGCGCACCAGGGCAAACAACGGCATCGGTTTGAAGTCTTCCAGCGCGGGAATGTCGCGATATGCCTGATCTGGAATTTTAGCAACCAGCTTCCGCGCGGCTGCTAGTGCTAGTTCGCTACGTCCCTCCATTTGCGCGGCGGCGAAGAGAAAGTGGATGTTGTGTGGATAGTACGCCAACGCATAGAAGCTGTGGGCGTTCTGATCCCGTGTGCCGCCGACGAGGTGAACCTCGTCCGCTCGAATAGCATGCTCATTGATCCGGGCGGCATCATGATAGCGCCCTACCCGCCAGTAAATATGGGCAGGCATATGTACTAGGTGTCCTGCTCCTGGCACCAGAGTCTCCAGTCGTTGGGCGCTCGGCAGAGCTTTCTCTGGAGCCTGTGACGCCTCAACGGCATGAATATAGTAGTGATTGGCACCCGGATGTTCGGGATTGCGCTTCATGACCGATTCGAGTGTGGTCACAATTTCGTTCGTGTAGGTCGTCGGTTGTCCATCCTTAGTCCAGTAATTCCAGGGTGAAAGGTCCATCAAGGCTTCCGCAAAGAGTGTTACAGCGTCCAAGTCGTCTGGATAGCGCTGGGATAGTTCACGCATAGCATTGGCATAAGCCTGATCCAAGGGCGTGCGGTCCTCAACTGGCTTTGGCGCATAACGCTTCGCCAGTGCCTGAATATAAGCCTGTTCAGTCTTACTGGCTTTGGGTGCTAACTCTAGTGCTTTCTGAACTGCGGCGAAGGCTTCAGGTACTGCTGCATCGTCCATAGGTGCGTTGATATTTGGACCCAGGACAAAGGCGATTCCCCAGTAACACATGGCGCAATTTGGAGCGAGTCTTGCCGCCTCTCGGAAGGAGCGCTCTGCCTCAGCATGATTGAATCCGTAGGACAGGATTAATCCCTGGTTGAAGTAGCGTTGAGCGAGAGGATTTTTCGGCGAAATCGGATGGTGGTGGTTGCCGAGATTGTCAAAGAGAGGTGCTGGGCGATCGCTCGATTCGGGATGATCAGCGCCGGACTCACACGCGATCGCCTGTTTAGCTGGTGTGCCAGTCCATTCCGATAATCCAAACGTTATAAGTAGACTTAAGAGAATTGCACTGCGCTTCATTTGAATAACCTCCTACTTGTTCGTTTTTATGGAATGTTGGTTGTTGATGAATTTGGAATTTGGCACTCAGCCGCCGAGTTCTTCAAACGCTGCTAAACAGACTTGAGAAGCCGTTAGTAAAAACAGGGCTGAGACTAGATAAGCCATAGCAAAAAGCTGAAGTGCTGTTTCAAAGGGCATGTAAGGGTTCATTGGTTAACCTCTGTTGTATTACTAGTATTCTTTCAATGAGCGAGATGGAATTTCTTGTAATTAGCAATAGATCGTTATGTCTTCACCGCATTCATCAGCTAGATAGGACAAGCACCGGTGATTGCAGGCTAACTACTTGCTCGTACAGTAGGTTCAGCTTGCATAGTGGCGGAATCCGCAGCACGGTGTGACCAAAGAATTTGATTTCTCGCTCAAAAGGACAACGGGCAGGAATTATCTGGCACAACAACCTAGCCAGCTTGGGATCATGGATCTCCATCGAATCAAGCCATTGGCGTACTAGTTGCAGTTAAGCTCGTCATTTGTTAGTCACCTTCTGTTTGTTGTTGCATTGTTTGACTGTTTGCGTAACAACCTTTCATCTATTAAGGTATTTGAGAGTTTTGTATTTGTCGTTACAGAAATTCTCTGGACTTTTATGAAACAAATCTCAGGAAAACTCAGGTTGAACGACCATTACCTCAGAATTGCTTGCTAGAGGTATAACGCTAACTGGTAGGCTTAGCACGAGTTTGAATGAGCTGTTTAGTACAGTAGTTATTCCGCTTTTGTACCCATCAAAACTGACTGAAAGAACTGGTCATCTAACCGAGTCACTGAAACATAACCTGCATCTTCCATTAACTTCATTAAATGGTTAGAACTCAGGGCATAGTAGCGAGAATACATGACGTAGGTTTGAGCAGTACCAGACTGCCGATCTTCCTCTGCCTGTGTATCAATACCACAGGACACATCCAGAATGCTCTCAACTCTTTACTCCAGCGATCGCAAATAATGGTAGATAGCTGTGTTGCTTGCTCCTCAACTGCTGGATCTTACTTACCGTAGATGAGGTGGTAGAAGGGAGCGCGATCGTAGAAATCCATCATTCTAGAAATCAGTCAATAATTAACCTTGTGCCATAACAGCACAACTCACGGTAGCCAACACCGGAAAGAACCTCGACGCTCAACCTAGCCGTCCGGTGCAGCGTCACTACCATCTCATGCTAGTTTACGTGCAATGAACGCCGCATGAGCTTTCGGTAAATTGTACTGACCATAACTACGCATTGTTTGAACTTGGAAGCCTACTCGGCTGAGTTTTCTTGCAACATCGGTCGCTTTGTATAACCGTAAATGATGTACTTCGTCATCCCGTCTATAGAAACCATTTGGGATCTTTAGGTACGAGTTAAGATCAGAAATAGATGCCGTACTCCAGTAGTTTAAGAGACAAAGAATGGGAACTAATCGAACCCTTACTCCCTCAGAGGAAGAAAACTCGACCAGCTCGTTGGAGCAAAAGACAAATCTTGGATGGCATCTTCTATCAACTCAAAAACGGCTGCAACTGGTGTGATTTGCCCTGCATATTTGCCCCCATACTCAACCGTCTTTTGGCATTACAAACAATGGCGTTCTGATGGTGTACTAGAACTCATCTTGGTTGCTTTGCATGGACAAGTCCGACAGCAAGTAAAAAAACCGAAGTGGACTCGTTTACTCATCATTGATTCGCAAGCGGTAAAAAACACTTGCAATGCTAGCGTTGAATTCCATTGGGTTTTGTCATTACAAGTGTACCAATGGGAGAGAGTTTTGGGGCAGATAATCTGTCCCAAAATCTCTCATTATCAAGCGGCATCTTGCCATTGATACTCTGGGATTGCCGTTCTTTACCCATTGCACTCCTGCAAATGTCTCTGATGACCAAGGGTTAGTTGAGATGTTGAGCCGCAATCTTGACTACTTTCGTGCCAAACCCGTCAACATTCCAAAGATTACAATTCTGCTTGATCACGGGTATCATCCCGACAAGCTCATCGAAGCCTTGCAACAGGTCTATCCGCAGATCATGACGAAGATTCGCTTTGAACTGGCACCTAAGCCAACGAAAGCCGAAAAAGCAGCCCAAGGGAAAACAGGATTTGTTCCAGTGGCGACTCGGTGGGTAGTCGAACGGTCAAATGCTTGGATGGAACGTTGTAAGAGCTTGGTCAAAAACTTTGAAAGAACACTCAACCATGCTACAGCTAAGCTCAATCTTTGTTTCATCCGACTCATGCTCAAAAGGCTGGCAAATGAATAGATCCCAAATGGGTTCTATAAAAAATATCAGAAACCTTTGTTAGGACTGCATAACATAGCAGGAACCAAACGTATTTAGTCAGCAAAGGAGTTCAAATCTAAATTTTTCCCTGAGGTGAAAATCAATGCAAGTGCAGTGGAAAAGAATACTAGTCAAATTAGCCGTTCGGCTGATAACTGAGCTTCTCCTAAACTTTCTGGGACTTGATGACCTAGCCGACTACAGTGAATTAATTTTTGAGCAATTCATGGTTATGAACTGGCAGCGGCTTAGACATGGCTTAGCTTTCCAGTCTAATTAATAATCATGTAATTTGAGAAGCCTGCATAAAAACACAAAAGTAACCCGATAAATAAAAGAAAGGATGCAAATCCAAAACCCAAACTAACACGCGAAATTGACAACTATAAGGTAATTCTATGACAAGCTTAACTCAGAACAGTCTCAGTATCGGTCTACTACATTGGGTGCGCCAGTGGCTTGAAGCTATAGAAATTCATGACCCCAAGCTAGCCCGATTCCTCTGCAAGCTGATTCCATCTCAGTGTCCTTTTGAACGGAACATTAAATTTAGCCACATCGTTTTTCACATTCCGCCCTTATGCAAGCTGAACCCGCTTTACGAGCAAGTGGCTAGTCTTCGCTTCCGGGCTCTATCTTATCTTGCGGATGAATGCGGTGAAGATGTAACACTATATTGCTAATCTCAAGCGCGATCGCGCTGAAGCCTAGGCGATCGCTGGTTTGACAAAGACGATGAATCAACTGCGGCTCGATACATAGCAAACATAAGCAGGTATCCCAGAAGTTCTAAAAAACCTTCACCAAACTTTACTCAAGGAAATAAAAACATTCATGAACTTCAAACTCTTTTTTCTAATCTCTTTAGCTGCTTCAGCACTGCTTACTCCAGTTGAAAAGGCATTTGGTCAGACTGTACCTCAGATGAACGTAAAAGAAGTACAGCATTTGGTATGTGTAAAAGAGTCCCAGCATTTGCGGTGTACTGTTGAAAGGAGTAAGGAGCATAATCAAAATCAAGGTGCTGTACAGAAGGTTACAGAGAGGAACCATTCTTTAATTGCCACTGTTATGCCAACGCCAAATTCTACTCAGCAAACGTTAGTTGCCCAGATTAACCAACACTGGAATACAAACACCATTGCCGGATTTATCCTTCTTATTTTTGCTTGCAGTAGTGGCTTAGGGCTGTTTTTGTATAAAAAGTATCGTACTAATCGCGTTACTGTTCTACGCCAAAATATAGAGGCTTTGGAGAGGCTGTGGAGGACAAGTAACATCCAATAATCCCGTCGCGTTTTGAATAGAATCCTGTCTTAGTCGCAGTTCTAGACAGTTTGAATAAGTCTAAGCGCATCAGGTAATTAGTTTTCTTGGCTTACATACATTCGCTTTCGGATTACGTCTGCCACACATAAAAAATTCTCTTTATTGTTTCTTTCACTTTCAAGTTAGAAGATGTCTCCAGTCGCTGTTGCTACCAGTCGCTCTACTCATGCCTTGAAAACAGGTGAAGCCAAACTTTGGATTCTGTTGGTAGGAGTAAACAAATATCAGTATGAGAGTCTGCCTGCTTTGCGCTATTCAGCTCTAGACTGTCAAGGGTTGGGAGAAGCTTTGGCAGAAGCAACGCAAGGATTTCCCCACAAAGAAGTGATTATTCATCACGACTTCGTAGCACAGGTTCCCCATCTGAAAACAGTTCGTACTAGTTTGAAACAAATTGTTTCAGAAGCAAAACCACAAGATACCATCCTGTTCTATTTTTCTGGGCACGGAGTCCTAGAACCTAATAGTCAGCAGGCAGTGTTGTGTCTAGCAGATACTGAAAAGGGCAACCTGCTCGATACGAGTCTAGGGTTGCAGGAATTGCTACAGATGTTAGGCAATAGTTCTGCACACCAGCAGCTAGTTTGGCTGGATGCTTGTCATAGTGGCGGCATGACACTGAGGGGTTCAAGAGGACAAGGAGTTCCCCTGCTCAACCCCACAGTGCAACTGGTGGAAGTATTACGGCAACGCGCCGCTCAGAGTAAGGGCTTTTATGCATTACTGTCCTGCGATCAAACGCAGCAGTCGT
This sequence comes from Chroococcidiopsidaceae cyanobacterium, assembly GCA_041748755.1. GTDB lineage: Bacteria > Cyanobacteriota > Cyanobacteriia > Cyanobacteriales > Chroococcidiopsidaceae > JAHHHE01. The sequence goes on from JBGTCQ010000075.1 coordinate 26,449, forward strand.
GGGAGTTTCCTGAACTAGGTCATGGAGTGTTTACTTACTACTTAATGCAGGGTTTGCGGGGTGAGGCGGCTGACTCACAAGGCGTAATTGATGCCGATGGGCTTTACAAATATGTTTATCATCAAACTCTGCAATACATCGATAAAACGAATCAGCAATTGCGTCTAATTAATCAGCAAAAGCGGAGTCGGGGTGAAACTGAGTTGCACCCAGAATATCCGTTACAAACTCCCAAACGGATTGTAGAAGGTGTAGGGGAACTGATTCTCGGACTAAAACCGGATGGCGTTAGCTCTCGGCATCCACGACAAGCATTAGTCATAGAGGGAATACCAGGCAACCAAATACCCCTTGCCCTAAGTAAAGTGCTACGTGGAGCCGGAAGCTTTGAACTAGAGTACTGGCCTCAGCCCAAAAAAGCATGGTCAGAAGTACGAGAAGCAGTGCAAGCATGCCTTTGTTGGCAAACAACAAAAGACACGGCAACTGTATTGTTGTACTTGCGGGGGCGGATTGAGGAGACGGAATCAGGGGAAGCTTTGTTGGTATTAGGAGGTGTACAACTCAGTCGTTCCTGGTTAAGACAAGAGTTACGCCGGGGGGGAATAGCTCAACAGATAGTCGTGTTGGATTGTCCTGGAGCAAGTTCGCTCTTCGATTGGGTTGAAGATCTGCAACTTGGCTCTGAGCAAGGACAGTGTTTAATAGCAGCTGCGTCTTCGATAGAAGATCCAGAACGCTTTGCCCAAGCGCTGCTTAAAACACTTGAGGCAGCAGATCAACAAGTCGGATTACCAGTAGCAGGGTGGATTGCCCAATTACAGGTGGAGCTAGCGGGAACAGGAATCATTCCCCATATTTGGCTATCAGCAGTACAGGGTGTAATTGAAGTCCTACCTGGGAGAATCGGAGCGCGAGGCATAGATACAGAAGGATTTGATTTGGGACTATGCCCTTACATGGGGTTAAGAGCATTTGGGGAAGAAGATGCTCAGTACTTCTACGGGCGGGAATCCCTGACGCAGAAGCTGATCAATCAGCTGAGTCATCGGGAATTTCTAGCAGTAGTAGGAGCGTCTGGAAGTGGCAAATCTTCGGTTGTACATGCTGGATTAATGATGCAGTTGCGGCAAGGTAAGCAGCTACCCGGAAGTGAGCAGTGGTGGGTTAGGAGTTTTCGCCCAGGAACACGTCCGCTTGAGGCTTTGGCGTGGCGACTGGTAGATCCAGGTACTGAGAAGGAAAAAGCCTACCAGCAGTTGCAACTAGAGGGAATGTTGTACCAGGGAGTGGAGGGATTTGTGCGCTGGTTACGCTCCCGACCTGAACCCATGGTTGTACTGGTGGTGGATCAGTTTGAGGAATTATTTACTCTAGCACCAGCGGAAGACCGTCAACGCTTTTTAGAAATTGTTTTGGGGGCAGTAGAGTTTGCTGCGGATCGATTTAAATTGGCGATCGCCTTGCGGGCAGATTTTATGGCTTCCTGTTTAGAAGTACCTGCCCTCGCTTTGGCTTTACAGCAGTCAAGCGTGTTAGTGCCACCCCACCTTACAGAGGACGACTACCGCCAAGTGATTCTCAAGCCAGCGGAAAAAGTCGGTCTAAAAGTGCAGTCAGAACTGATTGAGGTACTTTTGCAGGAACTCAACCACTCAGCGGGAGATTTACCCCTGCTGGAATTTGTCCTAGAGCAATTGTGGGAACACCACTGTCCAGGTGAATTGACGTTACAGGTGTATCAGCAGCAAATAGGTGGATTCAAAGGAGCATTGGAGCGCTCATGCCAAGCAGTTTACGACAGTTTAGATCCGGAAGCCCAAGCTTGTGCTCGCTGGACTTTTCTAGCCTTGACGCACTTAGGGGATGGAACAGAAGATACCCGACGACGAGCACTTAAATCCGAGTTGGTGGTTGCAAAATATCCAATCGACTTGGTAGAGAGAACGCTGCAAGTATTAACCGCAGCCAAGCTAGTAGTGATGAACTTGGAAGAGGATGAGAGTGCTGTTGGGCAGAGCAAAGGCTCAGCATCACCACAACCAAAGGGATTGCCAATCGCCCAGAAGGTCACAGTGGAGGTGGCACATGAGGTGCTAATTCGCCATTGGTCAACTTTGCGTTGGTGGCTAGAAGAAAATCGCGCCCGTTTGCGGCTACAGCGGCAAATTGAACAGGCAGCGAAGCTGTGGATGCACAACAGTCAGCAGTCAGATTTTTTATTGCAAGGGGTAAGGCTGGCAGAGGCAGAAGAAATCTATATCAATTACACTGACGAGTTGTCCCAGGATGTCCAACAATTCATTGAGGCTTGCCTAGATGAAAGACAAAAACAACAACTGCTTTCTAAAAGAAGACTCAGACAAGCTCAAGTAGTGGCTGCGGTGATCGCTGCACTAGGACTGACTGCCTTGAGTTTTGGAGGGTTAGCATATCTGCAAAGACAAAAAGCCCAGACAAACGAAATTGCAGCTTTAAATTCATTGTCGGAAGCGCTTTTGTCCAATCAGCAACTTGAGGCACTAATAGCCAGTGTGAAAGCGGGGCAGCAGCTAAGACAGATGCAGTGGTTGACCTTAAGCGAAGCGTCGCCCCCTTGGGGCATCGCAGCTGAAACACAAGCCGATACTCAAATCAAAACAGTAAGTACTTTGCAACAGGCAATTTATCGTACTCAAGAACGCAACCGCTTGGAAGGGCATCGTGGCAAAGTCAATGGCATCAGTTTCAGCCCTGACGGTAAAACCTTGGCTTCTGCTAGTGACAACACAGTAAAACTCTGGAATGTGGATGGTACATTGCTTAGAACCATCCCTGGACATCAAGAGCGAGTCACCAGTGTTACGTTTAGTCCTGATGGTAAGATGCTAGTTTCTACTAGTGCCGACAAAACTGTCAAACTCTGGAGTAGAGACGGTCAGTTGCTCAGAACTTTCATTGGGCATCGCGGTTGGGTAAATAGTGTTAGTTTCAGCCCTGATGGTAAGATGCTTGCCTCTGCCAGCCGTGACAAAACTATCAAACTCTGGCGCTTGGATGGCACCTTAGTTAAAACATTAAACGGGCATAGTGGCTGGGTAAATAGTGTAAGTTTTAGTCCTGACGCTAAGGCGGTAAGCGAAGCTATGCCCGAAGGACTGATCGCTTCTGCTAGTGAAGACAAGACTGTAAAACTCTGGCACTCAGCAGACGGAAAGCTGCTCAAAACCTTTACTGGACACAAAGATCGAGTCACCAGTGTCACATTTAGCCCCGACGGTAAAACCCTCGCTGCCAGTGCCGATAAAACTATCAGACTCAGTCGGATTCCAGACGGAACCGTTCAGATCCTTGAAGGTCATAGCGATCAAGTAAACAGTGTTAGTTTCAGCCCAGATGGCAAAATAGCATCAGCCAGCGCCGATAATACTGTGAAATTCTGGAGTAGCGATGGCACCTTGATCGCAACCCTACGCGGACATGGCGCTGAGGTCTTAGGTGTTAGTTTTAGTCCAGATGGCAAGGCGGTAAGCGGAGCCATGTCCGAAGGGCTTATCGCCTCTGCCAGTGCTGATAAGACTATCAAACTTTGGAGTACAGACACCCTGCAACAGTATGACAGTGCTGTTTATGATGCTCGCTTCAGTCCTGACGGCAAGACGTTTGCCGCTGCTGGTTGGGATGGGACTGTAAAACTCTGGCGTAAAGATGGAATCACGTCTGCGTTGTTATTTAAAGTCCTCAACGGACATCAAGCTCCTGTTTTTGGTGTCAGTTTCAGTTCTGATGGTAAAATCCTGGCTTCTGGCAGTGCTGACAAGACAATCAAGTTGTGGAGTGCAGCCGATGGCACTTTACTAAAAACGCTTACTGGGCACAAAGATGGAGTCACTAGTGTGAGTTTTAGCCCTGATGGCATGCTAGCTTCTGGCAGTGCCGATAAGACGATCAAGCTGTGGAGTGCAGCCGATGGCACTTTACTAAAAACGCTTACTGGACACAAAGATGGAGTCACTAGTGTGAGTTTTAGCCCCGATGGCATGCTAGCCTCTAGTAGCTATGACAATACTGTGAAACTCTGGACTCTAGATGGCACCCTACTAAAAACCCTGGACAAGCATGGGTTAGCGATCGCAGCAGTCAGTTTCAGTCCTGACAGCAAAACCCTCGCCGCTGCTAGTTGGGATAATACAATCAAACTCTGGAGGGTAACCGATGGCACTTTACTGAAAACGCTTACAGGGCATGGAGATGGAGTCAGCAGTGTGAGTTTCAGTCCCGATGGTAAAACTTTGGTCTCTGGCAGTGCAGACACAACTATTAAGCTCTGGAACGCTGCCGCTGGTACTCTACTTAAAACGTTCGGGCAACAGGATCAAGTCCGTAGCGTTAGTTTCAGTCCGGATGGTACTTTAATCAGTGCCAGCGAGTCCGCAGGTGTCATTTTGTGGAATTTAGATCTAGAGGATCTATTAACGCGGGGGTGCGATCGCCTGCACGACTACCTCAAGACTAATCCAAATCTAAAGGAGAGCGATCGCCATATCTGCGATGACCGGAAACTTGAAGCGTAAAACTATCAATTTTTGTACCTCTCTGTTTTCCCCTCCCTAAATCTTTAGATGCACCCCATTTATTTTGCAGGTGGACACGGGCGAAAGTTGTTAGAGTCAGTGGAAAGTCCCTCCGACTGCATCAATTGATTTGTTAATGCTGCCAAAGTTTCACTCCGAACTGCGTTGAGTGTCTCCTGAACATCAGGAGATTCTTTGGCAACTAGTTTTTCTTCCCCAGGTCCTAAACCAGCAGCCAGTTCACAGGTTTGGTGGAATGTCTGCAAATTCAAATCCTTAACCTGTCCTACTACCCCGTCAATTACCGATACTCGTTCACCAGCCCTTAGTTGAACCTCGCCTTCACCTTTGCCATTTGATACCATAACAGGACTAGGTGGATTATTGGTCAGAGCTCCAACCAGCGTAGTTTGACTTGTAGAGTCGTGTCGTACCCACATTACTGTGCCCCGTCCCACTACTATTGCCTCTGGGGTGATGATTTTGCCACCCCCACTGCCAGGACGGAACATAGCTAGGACAGTGCCATTTCTAAGCTGAAAGCTACGTGTCCCTGGAACAAATCGGAACATGGCATTTGCTCCAATCCGGACTAAAGATCCCTCATTAAATAGTAGTTCTGCTTTAGAACGGGGTGTAGTCCGCAAGGCATCCTGAGAGATTAGGACATCTGATAGTTTGGCTAGACGCGGAGGCTGGTTTCTGAGGAGCAGTTGAACTTGATTCACCAGCTTGTATACTTCCGCACGGGTGAGAAGCTGCTGTTGAGCTAGCACTGGCGTTATCAAAGATAAACCTAAAAGACTGCCAGCGACTATTCCTTGACTTAATAACCAAATCTGCCATGCCATCATATACTTCTCCCAGAAATTTTTAATCGACTCAAAATCTATTCTCTAGTCCAGGCTCCATAGTCGATTCCTATTAGGAAGATTTTATCTTCTAGCTGCTTAGAACCTGATTTTGATACTAAAGCTTCCAGAGAGTGAGGTGATTTAGATAAGCTACAGGCTTTAACCGACCTTTTACAGAATAAGCGTGACTTTGCGTAACAAAATGCAACATAACTGGTAGGACTTGATATCCCTAGTTTGTGACTCTGGGACAAATAAAATAAGAATAGAAAGCTACATAGGAAACAGGAAATATGACACAGCCAAGAGTACCTCAACCTACCATTAGCTTCATCGACCAATATTGTCGCAGGTATCAAAAAATTGTTCCAGAAGTGAGGAGTTATGAAGCATTTAAGCAAACGCTCAGGGTCATCATCACACCAAGTCCGAGAAAAAGTCTAGTAACACTTGCCTTCATAGTCGGATTAAAAAATAGCTAAACAATAATCATTGATGGGACTGAATTGGTGGCGATATTGCAGTAGAATGCGAAACACTCCAATCAGGTCGCAAATTTTGGGCTTGACGTAGATAGGTGTGGTAAATCTTAACTTGGGAACCTGGAACGTCGTTCACATGGATTAATAAGCGGATGCAACGCTCCAGGCTTCCTTGTACGTGCATTTGCTGCACATCTAACATTGGTACATTGTCCCAGTTGGGACGCTCCCGCGCGATCGCGGCTGGGAAAATAGCATCCAGATCGCGGGTAACAGAGAAAGTGGCACTAATAATTTCAGTTGGAGCGATGTGCTGATTTCGCGCTTCCATTTCATCTAGCAATTCCATCAATGCTTCTCGGATTGCCTCAACTGTATTTTCAGAAACGGTTGTTGCCCCACGAATCGCTCGAACTTGCCACTCCACACCAAACTCCTCTTTAATAGCTATCAG
>JBGTCQ010000076.1:0-4423 GCA_041748755.1 Chroococcidiopsidaceae cyanobacterium
GGTGCAAATAGGCGAAATAGATCGTAGCGTTTGATACCTGTTTGGTGTTTACCACGCCGGAAAACATTGTGCGGTGCAACTTGAACTTGTCGGTCGTCAGGAGTTGGATAGTAGCGCTTAGTGCCGCCAATTGCCATACCAATACCGCCAATAGAAATTGACTCGTTTTGAGTCATGTAGCGGTAATAGTCAATTACGGTATCAGAAAAGATAGAGATGAGTAAAACCTTTTTACCTTGGCTTACCAATTGTTGAACTAATTGTGTAACTTGCTCTCGCTTATGATCTTTAACGTATTCATCGGCTAACAAACCTTGAATTTCCTGAAGCTACATCAGATCATTGTCGCAGGCTAACCACATTAAATTATATACTCGGCGGGCTTCCACAGGATTATTCAGCAATCGCCCGATTGCTGAGTCAATTGCACTGCGAAGCTTCTGCCTTTTTTCTTGCGGTTCAACTTCGGTGTTTTCTTCGTCATCTTCTACGTCTTCATCCCAAGTTTCTCGATCGTTGAGCGTACTAAAGTTAGGCTGCTCTAATTCAAAGCCGTAATGCAGTAACAAAAACTGCCTCAATCTAAATGTGTTGTCAATCGTTGTCACAGAAAACGCTCAGGCAAATCGAAACCTGATTACTTACTACCAAAAACATGGCATTCAACCCACTAAGCGATCGCCCTTTTTCTACCACTTAGGGGTTCCGAGAGCCGATTTATAGCGATCGCCATCGGAAGCCCCGTAATTGCTAAACTTGGGAAACAGAAACCACACTTGTTTTTTGTTGGCGGTCAAATAAAACTCTGGGCTTAAGTAATATCTTCAACAGCAACCACAAAGATTGTAATTCTCCCGGCGTATCTTGACGTTTCCACTGTCCTGGACGGCAAAATAACATTTCCACTAGAGTCCGTTGTTGAGAGAGCGTTACCTGCTCAAATACTATTTGCACGCTAGGAAATTGACCGCTGACCCCAGTTTGAGTGATTTGTCCTTGCAAAAGAATTGATTCTTCTAAAATTTCTAGCGTCACTGGCAGGCCTCCCTTGGTGATGCTCGGAAGCCCCAACTGAGTAAGAGCAACTTCAGCACCGACTTCAGAAATTTTTGTTGTCACTCCCCATAAGGTTCGTCCGGCAACATCCAACCGCACCAACCGCCGCAGGTCAAACCATTCATATAGATCGGGTTTAGGAACATCCAGCAAGATTAATAAGGAGATGCCAATTAAGAGCAGGTTATAAACACTCCAAATCCAACCCAAATTAATACCTCTAAGCTGCTCTGCAATTTCTGGTGTCATTGTTGTTGTCATCCCTCCCTTCATCACAGACATGCCTAAATTCCACCATAAGCTTACTGCTGTAAGAATAAACAAGAGGATTAGAGGCCAGGCTAATCTCCAGTTGAAATAAAAGTGATCATTGCGAGTTCCTTTTGGCGTTACATTGAATCCTTTTGAGAAGGGATTCAACATCACTTGAATAACCGTCATTGCCAAAGGTAAAGTTAGCACTAAAGTGTAAATATCTGATAGCAAAGCTGAACGAGAACGCTGGTTTAACCAAGAAAACACTGTTAATTGCACTACGTAATAGGGCAAAAAGAAATATAGTAGTTCGGTAGGAGCTGCTCTAAGAGGAATGATTCCTAAAAATGAATAGGCTAAAGGAATAATTAAAAATCCTCCACGAGATATGCTGGTAAACCAATGCAGCAATCCTTCTAAATGTCCTAATCTTTGTAAAGGTCGTAGTCCAGGGATGGTGAGGGGATTAGACTTAATAAAAAATGCCTGTAATGTTCCTCTTCCCCAACGCAATCGCTGTAAAGCATGAGCAGCTATATTCTCAGCAGCTAAACCAGCACTCAATTTTTCATCTAGATAAACTAAGCGATAGCCCATAGCAGATATCCGAATGCCTGTAAAATAGTCTTCACTTACGGAATCTGTGACAAAACCCCCGACAGCTTCAAGGGCGCTGCGCCTGACAACAAAAGAAGTTCCGGAACAGACAACGCTGCCAGCAGCATCGCGAATTGGCTGAATTTGGCGGTAAAATACTTCTTCTTCCGGTGCTAGTACGTTTTCTAGTCCTAAGTTACGGGCAATGGGGTCAATATTATAAAAACTTTGAGGAGTTTGAACAAGTCCTATTTTCTCATTTTGGAAAAATCCAACTGTACGGATTAAAAAGTTTTTGGTTGGCACAAAATCTGCATCAAAAATAACAAGCAACTCTCCATTAGTTTTGGGAATAGAGTGATTTAGGTTTCCTGCTTTGGCATGAAGATTATTAGGACGAGTCATATACTCACAGCCTAAATCTAATGCCAATTGTTTCATTTCTGGCCGTCTAGTATCATCAAGTAAGTATATATTTTTATTGGTATAATCAATAGCTTGACAGCCGATTATAGTACGCCGCACTATAAATTCAGGCTCATCATAAGTCGGAATTAAAATATCAACTGATGGGTGGAAGCTACCATCTAAAACCTGCAAAGTCAAAAAATCTGCTTCACGCTGGCGATTTTTCACTCTCAGCATTAAAAATAACTGGAGTGTGGCATTTGCAAGTAGCAACATTTCAAGAAAAAATAACCCTAAGCTAAAGAAGCCGTTGAGTGGGTCAGCTACATTTAGAGTAGAGAGCGATCGCCATAAAATATAACGAATTGTCAAACCTAATAAAATGCACACCACTAGCACCCGCGACCAAGTTCGGGGTTGGGGAGAAATTTTGATCACGGCGATCGCTATTAAAAATAGCACCACTGTAGGCGCAAGTAAATATTTTCCCGCCACCATTGGCACTTCTAGCAACATTGGAGGGTTGTCTTGCATTAACTGGATTTGGGTAAAAATTTGTTGAATTACCCCAACACCTGCAAACCATGCTGTAACGCCTGCGCCAGATAGGAATACAATACCCAGTAGAAATAGCGTTGCCAGTCGTGGCTGCATAGCTTGCTTAAGGCGATCGCGATTGTTTAAAGTCTTAGTAAGATTTGAATTTTTCATATTGGTAATTTTTATTCTATTGGCAATCTAATGTAACCGAAAATCAAGCTTCATCTTTCTTTTAGATGTTAGTACCACAACAAGACTTTAGCTGGTCAATTTAGTCGTGCTGCTTAAATTTAGAAATCAGAATATGCTGTATGATTACACCAAAAGTCAAGGAATAACTGGCGTTTTAGTGTCAAAATATTCACGCCATCGGCTGATGCGACCGTCTTTGAAATCAACAACAATTACATCATCAGCTTTGTTATGAAGGTTGGTCGCCTTTTCAGTATCTTCGTAATCCCACTCTACTGCGGCCTGATTGTCTTCAACTATAATCCGCTTAATGTCAATCTTCACATCTGAATACTGCTGAGCAAAACGGGTGACTTCTTCCCGAATTTTTACTTGCCCTTGCCACCGTTGTCCTGGGACAATAAGTTCACCGTCAGGCGTAAATAACTGTGCTAGGGCTTCAGCGTCACGAGCAACCCAAGCATCTCTAGCTTGTTTAATCAAAGTCCGCATTTCCTCTTGCTTTTTATACTGATTAGCAAATGTAATGCTAAAAGTTATGCCGAAGATCAGCCCTAATTTTAGCCATGTAGATAACCTGTTACAAGTTTTTCTCATACTACCCCCTCTTCAGGTCATTAAGCTGGACGATGAAAACCTTAGTTAGGCTTTCTACACCTATTAGATAAAGTTAAGTTTATAGACTTATAACCTTTAGCACTGCGATCGCAATTGCATATGACTAGCACGGCTTGCACTATTGATAGATATTCCTAAAGAGCAATGAATTTCGTTCGTTGTGTTTATTTGTGATTGCTCATGGTATCCGCCTCAGTTCGATTGTAAGACTCTATATTAATAGTTAAAAACAAAACATTTAGACACTTATATTGAAAAGTTGTTTTTTGCTGGCTAGAAATTAGACCTTTCCTAAAAATCTAGATAAACTCTAAGTAAACTCTCAGCATTTTGCCCCAATTTTCTCAGGAAAAACTAATATTTAATTGCTTCTATTGCGCCAAGATTAGTTTGAGCTTGAAGCAGAACCTTACACATCAGCTCAGCAAATGTTGGATCTAGGAGTTGGAATTGATGAAACTGAACCAATTGGGACTACTGGGCGTTGCTTCTTGTTTAGCCTCTGTCCTTTCAGCATCAGGGTATACAGCACGAGTATCGGCAAATTCATTTTTTAATGTAGTTAATCCTTCAGCAAACTCAACTACTGGAATTGACGCTGCTAAAGTGGCGCAAAAACAGGCTGTGGCAATTATGTCTGGCACCTTTTTGGCAGCGGAAAAGCCGACTACTGGAGTTGCTCGCATTGTCAGACAAGATGGGCATCGCTACTTAGAGCTTGATTCAGCTTTCAGTACAAGCGATCAGGGTCCAGATC
>JBGTCQ010000077.1:0-2801 GCA_041748755.1 Chroococcidiopsidaceae cyanobacterium
GATGTGGGTTATTTCACCAACTCCAAAACTTTTGTGGAGAACGCGATCGCCCACTGTCCAACTTTGCTGCTTGAAAGTAGAATAGCACTATGAAGTTTCAGTGGGATTCAGACAAAGCAAGTAGCAATGTCAGGAAGCATAATGTGTCTTTTGAAGAGGCTGTCACCGTCTTCGGAGATCCATTAGCTATTACAATCTCTGATCCTGATCACTCGGTGGGCGAATTCCGCCTTTTGACGACAGGTCAGTCAAGGTCGCAACGCCTTTTGGTTGTATCCCACACACAACGAGAAGGCGAGGTGCGTTTAGTCAGCGCCCGTTTAGCCACCCGACAGGAGAGAAGAAGCTATGAGTCAGGAACCTGAAGTAACAGTTAATGACGAGATGAGACCTGAATATGACTTTTCAGGTGGTGTTCGTGGCAAGTACTATGAAGCTTATATGCAATCAAGTAATGTTGTGGTTCTTGATCCAGATGTAGCAGAAATCTTCCGAGATTCAGCTTCTGTGAATGAAGCGTTGCGATTGCTGGCAAAGATTGCGAAGTCAGTCGCGGTCTAACAAATCGCCGACCGCCGAAAGGTTATCTGTTGGGCGTTTAAGATTGTCTGCGGCGGCTGAACTTCACCGTTAGCAGGCTAGATTATTTGTGAGGAGGAGCCGAAAGGGTATCTACTGGCGCTTACTATTAAGCAAAACTACAAGTTTTGCAGATGAAGATTTCTAACTGCCCAATCTGCGGTTTGCCTTGGTCAGAGGCGGTTGACGAAGAAGTACAATACTCTTATTGGATTTGTGAGTGTTGCGGGTCCGAGTATAGCAACGACGACAATCCACCTTGCCGTGAGAACTGGCTAACACAGGGCGTACCTTAGAATGAAAAATAGCCTAATTAGCATTCAATAGACTTTTATCCAGTTCGAGTGGGACGAAGCGAAGAATCTGGGGAACATTCACAAACATCAAATTGACTTCGGCGATGTTCCTGAAACGTTTGAACTAATCTACCCGTTGCAGTTGAGCGATTCTGGGGTCGATAATTTTCTGTCCAAGACTGGAAAACTTAATTGCCAGAGAGATTTTGTTACCTGAGCCGAAGATGTGGGTTACTTCACCAACTCCAAAAGTTTTGTGGAGAATGCGATCGCCCACTGTCCAATTTTGCTGATTTATAGAAACGCCAGACATCGCATCTTGACTGCCGCGACGAGAATTAGAGATACTGCGCGATGTGGCAGCGGCACTGCTAGATCCAGTGCTATAACCACCTCCCGTAGGATGCCTAGAAGTCAACAATTCTTCGGGTAATTCTCTGAGAAACTGAGAACTAACAGCAGGTTCGCGGGAACCATACAAGCGACGCTCACGCGCATGAGAAAGATACAACAGTTCTTGAGCGCGAGTTATACCTACATAACATAAACGGCGCTCCTCTTCTAAAGCATTTGGATCGTCAAGTGAGCGGAAGTTGGGGAATAGTCCCTGCTCTAACCCCACCAGAAACACTACAGGAAATTCTAGTCCTTTAGAAGCGTGTAATGTTAATAGAGAGACAGCTGTTTGTCCTTCTTTCAAGTTATCTAGATCAGAAGTTAAGGCGGTACTAGCCAGGAAGGCTCCTAATGTCGCGTCTTCATTTTCTTCTTCATATTGCAGCACAGCGTTGTAGAGTTCCTGAAGGTTTTGCAATCGCTCTAGGCTCTCGTCTGTACCCTGATTTTGCAATTCTCTAATATAACCAGAGTCTTCCATCACTCCTTGGACAATCTCAGAAACTGGAACCGTTTCTACTTGTTCTTGCCAGTGGCGAATTAATTGGGCAAAGCTATTAACGCCTTTAGCTGAACGTCCAGCTAGCGTATTAGCCGATGTCTCATCATTGAGGATTTCCCACAAAGGCAAGCTTAGTTGTTGAGCAGCGTTAACAAGTGCATCAATTGTAGCTTTACCAACACCGCGACGCGGAGTATTAATCACTCGTAACAAACTAAGAGTATCAAATGGATTGACAATAGCTCTTAAGTATGCAAGTACATCTTTAATTTCTTTGCGATCATAAAACTTTAAGCCGCCAACAATTGTATAAGGAATGCGCGATCGCACTAAGGTTTCTTCAAACGGACGCGATTGAGCATTTGTCCGATAAAGAACAGCAAAACTACCCCAGTTCATCTCTGGATATTTGCGTTCTAAGGTGCGAACTTGATTTACAACAAACTGCGCTTCAGCGATTTCATCATCGGCTTTATAACAATAAATTTGCTCACCTGCTCCCCGTGTCGGTTTGAGGACTTTATCAATGCGCTGCGTGTTGTTTGAAATCAACTCGTTAGCCGCTTCTAAAATGTTCTCCCTAGAGCGATAGTTTTCCTCCAGCTTTACCATTGTGCGGGTATCTTCATCCGGCAAACCGTCGCCAAAGTTATTTTGAAATTCTAATAAAATGGTGAAATCTGCCATGCGGAAACTATAAATTGACTGATCCGCGTCACCCACGACAAAAACTGAGCGATCGCGCCAATCCCACTCACTTTTTTTCGTTTCCCCATTAGTCACTAATAAGCGAATTAAGTCATATTGAATTCGATTAGTATCTTGATATTCATCTACTAAAATGTGCCGAAATTTGCGATGCCAGTAATTTAATACTTGTTCATTTTGCTGAAACAACTTGACTGGAACCATAATCAGATCGTCAAAATCTAGAGCATTATTATTTGCCAGAGCATTTTGGTAGTGGCTGTAAACTTCGGCAATCACTCGCCCACGATAGTTTGGCTGTTCCTGCTCAAAATCTTGGG
>JBGTCQ010000078.1:0-4021 GCA_041748755.1 Chroococcidiopsidaceae cyanobacterium
GCAGCATTATGCAGTCGCCAGCGTTCCCACTCAGGTGTATCAGGTTTGACTACCTCTGGCTGCACTCTTACATCCCAAAACTCGATTTTCTGCTCGTGAGGGCGAACATCATCAATAAAACTAAGTCCACTGAAGGCGCAGCCAACGAAGCCGCAGTTTTCCTCCTGAATTGCAACGAGCATCCGCTCAACTACATCGGATTCTAAAATCAAGTCATCATCCAGGAAAAGAGAGTATCGCGCGATCGCCTGATCGAGCAGAAATTGGCGTTGCTGCGCTATACCCCGTCGGGGTAAGTTTTTATAAATTTCGACAATATGACCATGAGCGCGGAGAACTCGAATTACAGCTTGAACTTCGCCGCTTGTCATAAGGTCGTTGTCTTCAGTCTGATCTGAGATAACGATCCGAAAGTCACGGCAAGTTTGAGCTACCAAGCTAGTAAGGGTGACAGCTAAGGCAGCTGGGCGGCGATAAGTAGGAATGAGAATATCAACAACAGCAACCATAAGGGGTTAGGGGTCAGGGAGAAGAAATGTTGCTTGAGTAGGGTAGTTTAAAGCAAGAAAAATGTGATACTACGTACCACTAAAGCGCCTGTAAAGCGCTCTTACTCTGACCCCTTTCCTTGGTTTCACTAAGCAGTTCACAGACAGCACAAATGACAGACTCTGGCGTGACTAGCCGTAGACAGTTGTGGTGTACTTCAGGGCAGATGCTCTTGTAACAATATTTGCAGGGTACATCGTGGAATAAGACGCGGTGGGGAACACTCCAGGGTGTATGTTGGGGGTTGGTAAGAGCATACAAATCGACAATTGGTGTACCAACGGCGGCGGCAATGTGGACGGGACCAGTGTTATTCGCAACTAGAATAGGTGCGATCGCAATCAAAGCTGCTAGTTCACCCAAGTTAAGACATCCCACAAGCGAATACGAAGAAATGCCCATGTCCGCCTGAATTCCTGCAATCAGATCCTGTTCTGGCTTAGTACCCGTGAATATTACTTGCATCCCCATGTTCAAAATTAAGTGTCGGGCAACTTCAACGAATCCTTCGGGGGGATAGCGCCTTGATGGAGCCGTAGCACCGGGATGAATCACCACCAAAGGTTGCTCCTGATTAATGCCCAGTTTTTGCAGAATATCTTGAACACGCCAACGAGCATCCTCTGGGATACGCAATGACATTCTTTCATCATTTGTCTTACATCCAACTGTGGCAACCAAGTCCAGCTGGCGGCGAACCTCGTGACGCACATAATCTGGCTCTGGATCTTTTACCCAATGCGTCAGCAACTGATAAGGGTTTTCGTGACAGTGAGCCAGTCGTAGGGGAATGTCTGCCAGGTAACATAGAAACGCTGATGGCAAAGGGTTCTGACTATACACTGTAAAAATCACAGCAGCATCGAATTGTAAGCTTCGCAGTCGCTCTGCCATTTCATACTCAGGACGGCTATCAATGCGCGGCGCTGTCGCCTTTAACCAAGGAGCATCATAGACAATGACTTGATCAATCTCTGGCACCAGTGACGCTGTTGCAGCACCAGCAGAGGATGTCAGCAGCGTAATCTGGCGGCGCAGATGTGATTCTTTCAAGGCTCGGATTGCTGGTGTTGTCATCAACACATCGCCAATTGTGTCCAGTCGGATGCATAAGATGTTTTCAACTGAATTCCAGTCATTCATACTAGTTTCCTCAACGGGGGGAAGCACAGGACTAGCCTCATCCAAGAGTCTTGCTACCACTAACTTCTTCACTTTTGACTTCTTACAAACGGCGTTGCTGAAGAGTAGTATGAATCATTAAGGAACTGGAACATCCCAGAATTTGAGATAGTGCAATAGCAATCGAACCCTTATACCTCAGCATTACCTCTGACTTGGAACAACACAAAGTCTGGCGATGCAGTCGGGCAAGGTAATGCCTAACCCTTGTGTTTTCCCCTTCTACCCGCGTCATGTAAGTCTTGCTGATAATCTGGTCACCCTCTAGAATGAAGCCTGGATAGATTAGACCTCTCGCAAAACTGAATTAAACAGACGGACTTTTAGGTCAGTGAAGCTCATAATTGTATAATCCAGCTATGAGATTAAACCTCAAACCAAAGCGCTTTCGACGATTTCTATAACGCTCAGACAAAATTTTAAATACCTTGAGTTTACAATTTACGTTCTCCACCACAATTCTAGTTCTGGCTAACTGCTGATTACTCTAAACTTAAAAACCTTAAACTTACTCAACGCTCAATAATGAGTTAAGGAAGATACCGAACTGGATTAGCTCCACTATCAGCGAACTCATACCAATTCATATACGTTGTACCCAAGTATTGCACATGGGCAAGTTGAATTTTGTATTTTCTTTCTTCCTCTGTTGTCTCTACACTGGCATAGTTGGCGATGTACACAGTATTTGTATTCATCTCTTTGTTACGGAGATAAACAATAACGCGCTCAACTAAACGTATTGGATTAATATTCCAGTTACCAGTTGAACCAGTATTATCATCATGGAGTTCAAAGTGATCGCCGTGAGTAAAAATGACCATCACATTCTCACCTGGTTTAATAAGGTTATGGGCGTTCACAAGCTGCTCCTCAAGACTAATAATTGAAAGAAATACGCTGAATGATTCATCACTTTACTTCACACAGTATTCCCCAACCAAAGCTCAGTCTAACGGTTTAACTCACTTGGGGTAGATACCTTTAAACCCTAGCCGATGCTTGAAGAGCCATTTAGTGTAGTGTGGTGTTAGACATTGCAAATACCTTAACTCTCCAAAGTCTACAATTCATGAAATTACATGCGTATCACACTAGCTTTCGTCCTCAAACTGCTCAAAGGATAGAAAAACGCATAGATGCTGTTTATTGACTTTCTCACGTTCTTGTTTTGGTGAATTTTTGGTCTTAGTACCCAATTTTTGTACCATATCGTTCAACTTAGCCTCGGATACAACTATTGCTTGATAAAGGTCGTCCGACTTCCAGATATCCAAAGCTACCTGCTTGATTACTTCCTTTTCTGAAACCGTAACACCACCCTTATCTACCTGTTTAAAGCGGTATTGATCGGTTTCAATGTTGGCGACGACTTCAGTGTAAGGGAGATTGTAGCTAGTTTTGGGTTGAGAACTGATGATTTGAAATGACTTAACCGAATACAATCTCAGAGTATCACTGGGTAGGCAGTACTGCTGATTGGCTTTAGTAGCGTTCCCAGACTTGAGTAACTGTAGATGATTCTCAGCTAAAGACTTGGGGCTAGGGCTACAAGATGTGGCAGCAAAAAGAAGAACAGCAAGGAGAACATAGTGTCTGTGATTCATGGCTAGGTCTTGAAGTAACGTTTTTTGACTGATGCTATCCCTTGCAGCAATCGGAAGCAGTGATTTTTACAATCCTTTCGGACTACACCATTCAAATGCTTACAATGATCTAGCACCCTCATCTATAGAGTTCCCTAATCAGAATGAGATCTAACATCGGTACTCGATTCGATTGCTATTGCAATATCTCAAATTCTGGGATGTTCCAGTTCCTTAATGATTCATACTGCTCTTCAGCAACGCCCTTACAAACTTTGCTCAACGAGGGGAACCCCCGCACTGCAAGTTTGCGCTTTTGACTTTTGACTTGCTTAGTTTCCTTACTAGCGTTTGTCTTCCAATTGAGCTTTACAAATACGCTCAATCATGCCACTGGTAGAACGGTTTTCAACAAACGGTAAAATTTCAACAACGCCGCCTAGCTGTTCTACGATTGGTGCTTCTGGTAGCGTCTCTTTAATGTAGTCGCCGCCTTTAACGTATACATCTGGGCGAATTATTTGGATCAAGTTGATAGGAGTGTCCTCGTCAAAAGGAATTAGATAGTCAACACTATTGAGTCCAGCAAGAACCTGGATGCGATCGCAGAGTGGATTAATTGGGCGAGTTAATCCCTTAAGACGGCTAACGCTCATGTCCGAGTTGACACCAATAATTAGGATATCT
Source organism: Chroococcidiopsidaceae cyanobacterium (assembly GCA_041748755.1). Lineage (GTDB taxonomy): Bacteria > Cyanobacteriota > Cyanobacteriia > Cyanobacteriales > Chroococcidiopsidaceae > JAHHHE01. The sequence goes on from JBGTCQ010000078.1 coordinate 4,005, forward strand.
CCCAATAAACGCGCCCG
>JBGTCQ010000079.1:0-41373 GCA_041748755.1 Chroococcidiopsidaceae cyanobacterium
ATATTTTACCCAACAACAATTTGTGGCTGGGATTTGAGCAGTTAATTAGTGCAATGAATCAATTTAAACCCTTTTACTCTTCTGGATAATTTAACTTATTTACTACTTGCTTAATCCGGAAAGTGACAAAAGAGGGATAACCTCTCAAACACAGTCTATGCTCCAATCTGCCGTTTGGTGTAGCGAAGTTGTTTTACTGCTGGCAACTTACGAGTAGAATTGCTCATAATCATCATGGCTACCTATCCAAAACCATGTCACCGTGTCGCCTTCTAAAACTCCAAGAGCACGATAACTCCGGGTAACACGGACTGACTAAATTCCTTCCTCGTCGATACACTTAAAATGCAACGATGGATGAAACGGATTCTCTGCCCAAAGCCGATACGCCTTTCGTGTTCCCTCTCTGACACGGTTGTTCAGTTGTCGATACTCAGCCCAAAACGACGGCAGCGTCGCAGACTTCACAGATGTTCATAATCCATCGGACTTGACTGTCCCTCGGCAATTTCTCACTTTGCTTGTTGGGCTGCCGCAACTAAACTATTTCGGGTCTGCTTAAATGAAGATTCCCACCGTGCTTCATCTTCCAAATCGGTAATGAACTCACGAATATGCTCTGCAACTCGCTCCTGCAAATCATCGGGCAGCGATTCGAGCATCTTGACGATTGTGGTTATGGCAGCCGAAGACATAATTTATCTAGAAATAATGAAGAGCCACTTTCATCCTATGAACTAGCACCTATCAGGCTTGGCAGCAGGATTGCGTTCAACTAACTATTAACGCAACGTGACAAATTCTTCGGCGGTTGAGGGATGAATGCCGACAGTAGCATCAAAGTCTTTTTTGGTAGCTCCCATGTTAATTGCGATCGCCACACCTTGAATTATCTCAGCTGCATTTTCGCCAACCATATGAGCGCCCAGCACTTTTTCAGTATCCGCATCTACCACCAACTTCACCATTGTTTTTTCTTCTGCACCTGTCAAACTATGAAACAAGGGACGGAAACGAGCGCGATAAACTTTCACTCCGTCATCTCCCAATTTTTTGCGGGCATCGGCTTCAGTCATGCCAACTGTAGCGGCTTCAGGAGTGGAAAATACAGCCGATGGCACATTCTCGTGGTTGAACACGCGGCGGATGTTGCCAAATTCCGTATCCGCAAAGGCACGACCTTCACCAATTGCTACTGGGGTTAAATTAATCCGATCAGTGACATCACCAACAGCAAAAATATGGGGTTGGGAAGTTTGGCTGTACTCATTGACGGCGATCGCACATGCCATACTATACCCAGGACCTTCTAGGCAATCATCATCTACAACTTCAACTCCAGCATTCTTTAAACCAAGTCCCTCAACATTGGGAGCACGTCCTGTAGCAGCGAGAAACACATCTGCAATCAATGTTTCCTCAGATTCCCCAGATAGGATCAACTTCAAGCCGTCGGCAACTTGCTCAATTTGGTTGACTACGGTGTTCTGGATCATCCGAACTCCATGATGGGTCATGCCATCTTGGATGCCATTGCGGATATCATCATCAAACCCGCGCAAAATGTCCTTACCCCGAATAATTTGTGTCACTTCACACCCTAGTCCGCGCATAATACAAGCAAATTCCACCCCAATATAACCAGCACCAACAATTGCAATGTGTTTTGGTTGCTCTTTTAGGTGAAACATCTCATTGGAAGTAATCGCATATTCCATCCCTGGTAAATCCGGCTTAACAGGACGACCACCAACGGCAATCAAGATTTTTTCGGCTGTAACTTTGCGTCCGTCAACTTCTAAGGTGTGTGGATCTATAAACGTTGCCCGGCTTTGAATTAATTCAACTCCCGCTCTTTCCAAGAAGCCAGTATGTAAGTGTGCCAGCCGATGGACTTCTTTATCAATACTTGTAATAAAGTGTTCCCAGTCTAATTTAGGCTCACCGACACTCCAGCCATAGCCTTTGGCATCGTGAAATAGCGCTGGAAAGTGAGAGCCATAGACCATGAGTTTCTTAGGAATGCAGCCGCGAATAGCACAAGTACCACCGACTAAATATTCTTCGGCGATCGCTACTTTAGCTCCATAGCTAGCTGCCCGTTTCGAGGCTCCCAAACCACCTGAACCACCACCAATCACGAACAGATCATAGTCATATGTCATGATTTCATGTATTCCTTTGATAGCAACAAAACTGATACCAATTCCTAATCGAATTGTGACACGGAGATTAAGGTAGTCTTATTTATCTGTCTAACCAGCAGAGGCTAATAAATTTTTTATAGAAATTGAAATAGAAATTCCTCCCCAGTCGTTAGGTGTATGTCAAGTGTAGTATCGAAGTCTTGCTTCGTTATTCCCTTACTGATGGTAACCACCAGACTTTAAATAATTTCGGCTGCATCACCATGTGAACACGCAATACTTTGTTAGTGTTGTCATCTACCACTAACTTGATCATAGCTTGCTCATCCTCGTGGGTGATGCTGGCTTTTACTATCTCAAGAGCAAGTAATATAATTGTCCATGATTGCCTGTCACCCCAGCGCGATCGCCAGCCAGCTTGCCAGTACCCATGAAATAATCCACACGCCCCGCTCCTTTAATCGCACTTCCTGTATCCTGGTCGAGAACGTAGCGGCTAACGCTACGATACTCAATTTGACCAATAGGATTGACTAAGGGAATATCGGTGTGAATTAAGGCTAAAGCACCCGGAGGCATCAGGGATTTATCTGTTGCAATTGAGCGCTCTGCTGTCACAGTCACCCCAAGCGAACCTGTAGCTGGAGCACCCTTAGTTTCCCGAAAAAAAACAAAGCCGTGATTGCGCGGCAAGTAACTATTCAATTCCGCTGGATATTGAGTAAAATACTGAAGCATCACGGGTAACGTCAGACCACTCAGAGGCAATTTTCCATCTTTTGCCAGTTCTTTACCAATGCTGGTGTATGGATAACCTGTCTTACCTGCGTAACCTACTGTTGTCACGCTACCGTCTGTTAGTTGTAGTCGCGCCGAACCTTGGATTTGAGCCAGGAAAGCTTCTAGGCGATCGCGCAGCCAGACTATTTCTAATCCCCGCAGCCGACTTTTCGCCCCCAACAAACCATCTTTACCTTCTAGTTGAACGCGAGTGGGATGCGGCTTCCGCCACTTTGTAAAGTTAGATGGCAACCGATATATCGGATAGCGATATTCCGCCGTTGGCACCCGACTAGCGGTATATATCGGCTCGTAGTAAGCGGTAAATAAAACATCTCCTTTCCCATCTTTCCCCGTGGACTGGTACAGCGCAAACTCACGGCGGACAGCCTCTTGGAGTGCTTTTGGTGTTGGGGAACTAATTACTAGTTCACGGAAGCGCATCAAACTCCGAATTGTGCGATCGCGTGTAATCCCACTTCCCGAATAGCGTCGATAAGCTTTGGCAGCAGCAGGCGATTTTAAATAACGCAGACTGTTATCAATCGATGCCAACATTGCCCGCCAGTCTCCAGGTTGACCATTTTCACCCCAAATTTGCTCATCCAAGCCTAAATTTGGTGACTGGCAACAAGTAATATTTTTGTGTTGGGGATTGAGTCGTTGCAGTGGCACGCGGGCGACAGATGGCATGGAAGTCAAGATTGTGACTCCCATTAGGGTTGTTAAAGCAATTGTTTTGATCATTCTCTAAAATCGTTCCACACTAGAACTAAAAATTGGTTCTACCCGAATCGCCATAACTCGTGATGGACGAACAACCATGTACTCCCCCTGAATGTTTTTGATCGGCACGCTGATGAATTCATCTGAGGCAGCTTTAGGCACTAATTCGCTGCTGTACCACTTCTGAAACTCTTGAATCGTTGCAAAGCGCACTTCTTCCCGGTGTCCACCTTCGATCATCAGATGTACAACATATTCATTAGGAGTTCTAGGCATAATAGACAATGATTTTGAAACGCATCAATTCATTGTCAACTAACCAGCCCCACAATGAGAATAGGCTAGCCGTAAAAAAGAGCAGGGGAGCTGGGGAAGATAGATTTATATTCATTTCGCCTGCGACGACTTGCCTATTGTGGCGCTTTGCGCTCTAGACGCTGTTTTGACCTGAAATGGTTCCCAGCGCTAAATCAGGAAAATAAATTAAATCGGTGTAACTGAGTTTCTAGTACCTGAGGCAGGATTTTACTCAGTTCTTTCCCGTTGTTAAATTGCAGGTATTGATGGTTAGGTAAGTCGAAGGGAAATTGCCCTGATAAGTCGGGGCGCTGCATTTGAGCTAGTAAAATTTGTTCAGACCGCTTACTTTGGATTGCATAGCCGATTTCAATACACACATTCGGGCTAGGAATTAGCATCTCAGTTTCCTGACGCAGGGTTTGGGCAATGGGTGTTCCGTCGGCAATAAACAGCAAACTTTTACGAATCTTTTGCATCATTGTGCGGTTGAGCCGCAGGGGACCATCGCTGGGGCGGTAGGACTCTACTAAAGTTAATGGTAAGCGCGATCGCGGGTTCAGTATTTCCAAACTGTGCTGCACCCCGTCCCTTAGCGCTTCACTTGATTCTGCATATTCAGTTTGATAACACAAAAAAATCGTCGGCTCCAACTGAGCCATTACCGTTTGCTTGGTAAAATAAATTTCGTGACTAATCAGGTCAATATTGGCGATCGTGTAGCCACCACTGCCTTCGATGTAAAATTCAACAGTTTCCCCTGCTATGTAGCGCTGGAACCAAGCAGATTGTTTGACTTCTTCACTGTCTTCCAAAAAATCGGCTCTTAAACCTGATTTCAGCAGACTATTTTTACTAAGGCGAATATTGTGGGGACGAAGTTCTAGTTCTTGAATCGGCTCATAATCTTGAAGATACCAAGCTTTTAGAGCAATAATTGCCATAAAGAGCGCTGCTAAACTGTCTCTAATTATTTATTCTAAAACAACACCCAAGATTCTACTTGCTGATTGACTTCCTCTATTTTTCATTTTGTTTAGGGTTACACTGAATTAATTACTTTATTAAAAAGTAAAATAGAATCAGTTATATTGCCCCCACATACTACCAGATGAGGAAATACTAGCTTGTAACTTGGGTGTTGCTTTTATTTGACGAGACAGATTGGAATGAAACAGCGCTTTTACCTCTTAACTAAATTGAATAGCTGTTGGATCTGCCAGGGAAGCTTATTAGCTTCAGTTACTAGATTAGCACTGCTTGAAGATAGTGCAACTCGATGAAACGAAACTTTACTTTTTACCTAATGCAATCAATTTGACTATTAGAGAGAAGCTGCTAAGGAGTTGAAGCAAGATTGGGTTTTAACTAATAGCAACGTAAATAAAAGCAGATACAAAGTGTTAGGGAGAAACACTTCTCTGACCAATTTCATCAGATATTAATGATGATGCCAGCTGCTGACGAATTTCTTGACGCACACTCATGAGAATTTTACCCAAATGGTTGTGACCAGTCTTATTCTCACCACAGCCCCAGTAATAATCGATTGGGGAATTTTCCACAATCAGTTCGTTGTTTGTAGAAATTAGAATTACTTGAATATCGGTATGAGTGAGAAACTTTTTGAGTACGGCTCCTCGCATCACTTGAGCTTTGATCTGCTCCCAGTCTGGACGGACTTGGCGTATGCGATCGCGCCCCAAAGCAGCAGCCTTATCTGGAGTCTGAGCCGCATAGATCAATGGGATGAGAGCAACATCCGGAGTTCCCACAAATTTTTGCGCTTGGTAATAATGCTCTACTGTTAGCCAGCTTGTACCTTGTAAATGAATTCCATGAGGCGAAAAGTTAGAAAAACAGCCGTAGGGTTCATTCGCCTTGTAGAAATAAATAGCCATTCTAAATCGCTTTCTTACACCCCGATGCTAGCAGTAGGTTTTCTGGTTTAAACTGAACAGCAGCAATTATTGAAGGCAACAGATATGCCCAAAATCTGCATACCGTTGTGTAGCAAAGCCTATAAGTGAGGTTATACATGGAGGCTAAAGGTGAGACACGCAATCGGCGCGGTCCGCTGATTTCTGCTGGTATCCTACTCGGTCTCGGTCTAGGAGGATTTGTTGATGGTATTGTGCTACACCAACTCCTCCAGTGGCATCATATGTTGAGCAGTGTTCGACCCGCAACAACAGTCTCCGAATTAAAGTTGAATATGGTATGGGACGGTTTGTTTGATGCCAGCACCTGGATCTTGACCGTGATTGGCATAATATTGCTCTGGCGAGCGGGTCAACGTCATGATGTTCCTTGGTCATCAAAAACATTCGTCGGCTCTATACTTGTTGGTGCAGGGACGTTCAACTTAGTCGAAGGACTAATTGACCACCAAATTCTGGGTATTCATCATGTAAAGCCGGGACCAAATGAATTGGCTTGGGATCTTGGATTTCTAGCTATCGGTGTAATTCTGGCTGTGATTGGGTGGATACTCTTGCGTGCTGGACAGCAAGACACAACCATCTAAGTTATCCGACTGAAACGGCGTAGTTCAAATAAATAGAAAAACCTAACTCAACATTCATAACTTTTTAAGACCCAAAGCCCCGTAAAATTATTACGGACATGACAGTAGATCAAGGAATCAAGGGATGGTAGCAACGGATAACTTGCATTTGCCTCAAGGAGAAGCCCCGTTTGACCTATCAGCCTATCTACAAGAACGACAAGCTCAAGTAGAAGCCGCTCTGGATGGTGCGATGTCAATCACTTATCCAGAAAAGATTTATGAGGCGATGCGCTACTCTCTGTTAGCTGGAGGCAAGCGCCTACGCCCTATTCTGTGCCTTGCTACTTGTGAAATGGTTGGCGGCACAACAGCCATGGCTATGCCAACGGCTTGTGCTTTGGAGATGGTTCATACTATGTCGTTGATTCACGACGATCTTCCAGCTATGGATAACGACGACTATCGACGGGGTAAGCTGACAAACCATAAGGTCTATGGTGAAGACATTGCAATTTTGGCTGGGGATGGCTTATTAGCTTACGCCTTTGAGTTTGTTGCTGACAACACTCAGAATGTACCAGCAGAGCGACTGTTGCAGGTGATTACTCGGTTGGGTCGAGCGGTAGGGGCATTAGTCGGTGGTCAGGTAGTTGACTTGGAATCAGAGGGGAAGCCAGATGTTTCTATAGAAACCCTTAACTTCATTCATAACCATAAAACAGCTGCCCTCTTAGAAGCCTGTGTGGTTTGTGGTGGAATTTTAGCAGGGACACCAGAAGTGGATTTACAACGATTGTCTCGCTACGCTCAAAATATTGGGCTGGCGTTTCAAATTGTGGATGACATTTTAGATATCACTGCTACCCAAGAAGAATTAGGCAAAACAGCTGGGAAGGATCTGCAAGCACAAAAAGTGACTTATCCCAGCATTTGGGGTGTGGCGGAATCCCAGCGTCAGGCACAACAGTTAATTCAGGCGGCGGCGACGGAGCTAAGTTCGTTTGGAGAAAAAGCAAGACCGCTAATTGCGATCGCCGACTTCATTACTAGCCGCACTCACTAACCACCACAATTCTGGCTGATTCTTGACTAACCTAAACTAAAACCTCATGCAGGACTTTGGCGACATTCTAAATAACAGCGTGCTGCTGGTTGCTGTCGTAGCTTGTCTCATCGCTCAAGCCTCAAAACTTGTAATCGAGCTGATCAAAAATCGCAAAGTGAATGTGCGCGTTTTAGTAACAACTGGAGGAATGCCCAGTGCCCATTCTGCTTTGGTCACGTCTTTAGCTACAGGTGTAGGTCAAACCGCTGGGTGGGCAAGTCCTGAGTTTGCGATCGCTACTATCTTTGCGATCATCGTCATGTATGATGCCGCTGGTGTGCGCCAGGCAGCTGGTAAGCAAGCTCGGATCCTTAACCAGATAATTGACGAATTATTTAGCGAACACCACAAATTTAATGAAGATCGCCTCAAGGAATTACTAGGACATACCCCCTTTCAAGTAATTATCGGTTCGGCACTGGGCGTAACAATTTCCTGGCTAGCTGGACCTGCTTATTAGAGGCGAGAAATAGTGCCTGATATCACAACTAAAGACTAACAACTGCTTTGAGCAGCATCACCTTGCGGCTATCTACTAGCAGGGCAAAAAAGCCACCATTACTTAGCTTCTGCAACGTTGAGTTAACTTGTTTTTCGTCGCTTGAGTAAACAGCCAGCAAGTAGGGACGTTGCCCATAAGAAACAAGTCCTACATCAGTTCCCAATAACTGCCGTACCTGAGTTGCAGTTTCTGGATCGTTGAAATAATCTACCAATACGGCATAACCTACTCCTAGCGGTTTAGGGTTATAGGTTAGTGTTCCAGACGGTGTTTGTGCCTGTCCTTGGGCAACGAAGGCAGACAAACCCACAGTATCGTTGAAATAACGCGCTTGAGCATTAGCAGTTTCAATCTGAGTAAAACCACCAATCCGCGTCACCGTATCTTTGAGATATTTACAAATGGTGGTGCTGGTGTTAGGCAGTAAGGCGCGGCGAACTTGGTCTTGAGTCTCTGGTGTCGGACTTACAACTAACAAAAGATACTCACCGACTTTAGGTGGTTGGCAATCAGGACTATCAGATTGGGCAGCGGTAGTTATGTCAATAATTAACCCTGGAACCGTTAGTAAAACTAAGCTAAGTAGGCGCAGTGTAGTACCTTGTAAGGGTGCAAAAGTTCTTAACTTCTCACTCCGACCTTCGTCCCGCTTCGCTAACACTATTCATTCCTCATTTTGACGCATACTGATTTGCTTTGAAGCGTTCACAAAACTGTCGCTAGAGTTGCCAAAGCATTAGGAATACTATCCGAAGGAGCAATGAACTCTCCTGTGATCACATACTCTAATCGAAGTTTTAGCCAGGTAATAAATTGGGAATTGCTCGAAATAATAGCAGCAGATGGCTGGGGACATTCGGCTTTAACTTTTGCCATTTCAGGTGCTTCTAGGAAGGCAGGCTGCTTGACTAACCAAAAATCAATCTCTTTTTCCTGCTCGTAGTAGTAACGGGTGCGTTCCTGCAAGACTTCTTCAGTTGGTTCTTCTTCTAGCAGAAAACGTTGACTTGCCAAAACGTAGTAATAACGCATCTTTACTGGGGATTAATGAAAATACTAAATTATCAATGATAAATAATTCTATACTTTGTAATTCATCATGCACAATTCCTAACTTTCCTCGCATCGCTTGTTTCATTTCTCGGACTGCTCGTTCTTTACCAAGTAAAACTGCACTACTTAGGTGTTTTAAGTTTGCTCTTTTGATTATTTTGATGTATTATGTAATAATAGAAATCTGTGCGATTCTAAAAATAGAGTTAATATTTCCATTGTAGAACTAATCATAACATAAAGTTGCTACACGCACTACAAACTCTCTAACTACTTCACTTGCTGGCAAATTGTGTTACGGACGGAGACGGCAGGAGCTATTGCTTCTACGGGTAAGACTATAACTACTGATTGAACTAGGGGTATGACTAGGGCGATGGCAACGCGAAACGCCGCAGGCATCGCACTGCCCACAACTTGGAGCATCCTCAGCGGCATTTTAGTTAGCCAAGCCCAAGCTGTCGCTGATACATGAGAACAAAATGGCTGGCGCGTTGCTAATCTCCAGCGGCTAAACTGGTGTTGCCTCAACATTAGACGCTCCTAGTTAGTACCGCAATTCTACTCAGGACGAATAATTTTGCCCTAAGCTACAGTTGCCCCATACCTTGAGGTAAATGGGGCGTAGGGTTTATGTCTGATGAATACAGGAAAGCTATTCAATGAGCTTCCGTGGAAAAATAACCTATACCCAAAAGGGATTTTACGCCTCTTTGATCTGGCCGCTAGTTCAGGTGAAGAAAGCTTTTCAATTAATTTACGATTTAATCTTAAAAATAGTTTGGTCTGAGTTAATTGAGGGTAAAAAAATTGATGAATTAGCCAGCATAGCTATTTTTCTGGTTTTTTGTCTTTTTTCTTTAGTTGTCTATTACCTTCAAAATTATAAAGAGCTAATTATTGTAGCTTTTTTCTGGATCTGGTTTTTAGATTACTGGTTCGCTAAAAAACAATATTCTTATAGCAAAAAACAGACAATTATTTCTCTTAATAATTATAACAATAATTTTGTTTTGTGGTATATGAATCTGCCAAATGGTAGAACAAGAAAAGCAAAATTTGAGCGCAGCCAAATTGGACAGATATCCATTTCTAAAACTTATGTTTATGGAGGTGCGTTTGAAGAAAAAATAGGAATCGTATGGGAAGTGTATGTAACCTTGTGCGATTGGTCCGAGTTTTTGATTTATGAACATAGAAAACTAATTGACGCAGTTAAAGAAGCAAAACAATTAGCCACTCATTTTGATGTACCACTAATCTTTGTATCTAGTGAGGGGAACGGTGCCTACGCAGCGCAGAGGTTTAACTTTGAGAAATCGAATCATCAAGATTCATGGCCCAAGACGATTCAGTTCCACACAACTCCCCGTAAATGGCATATCTATTCAAAATGGCGACTGACAAGCTCTTGGTATTTGTTGAAGCAGATTTTTCAGAAATCAGGCTTTTTACTATTCGTTTTAATCCTAGCTGCGTTCATGACCCGCTTTGGAGATTTACTCAACTCTTTTATAGCGTTTTATCTAGGAAGAGAAGATGTAACGCTAGAATTGCCTAGTATTTTTGGCTGGTTCGCTCCTGATATCGTTTGGAACGACGTAGTTAAATTAACAATCGCTAGCGGAATCCTAATATTTAAAGGCTGGCAGCTGAGCCGAGAAAAACATATTTATATCGATACAGATCAGCTGGAGTATTTTATAGATAACAGCAAAATCGCTCAATTGAAGACTAATGAAATTGAAGCAACCCTTTTTATCAAGAATCCTGACCCAGCTATTTTAATTTTGACTCAAGACAAAGCAATAGAAATTAAAGACCTTCAGCAGGAAGAAGAATTTATTGGCTTGCTACTCAAACTTGACGAGGGTGTGATGCAGCTTAGGAGAGCATGAAACATCTCGTCCACCAGGACATCTACATCTTAGTCGCTCAGTTGTGCGAGGCACTTTGCTTAATTGGATTCTGCTTAAGGAAAGTAATCGTACCTTACGGGGAAAAAGTAGTATCATTTTCGCGGTTGATTGCCTCAAACCTCGGTCTGAAGTCGTTGAATCAGTGCATCAGCTGGCATAACACCCTCAATCCGATCTATTGGCTTACCCTGCTTAAAAAGTACCAGCGTCGGCAAGGCGTGAATGTGGTGCTGGCTTGCCAATTGGGGATATTTGTCAGTGTCAATTTTCACTACTCGTAGTTGCTTCATTTGAGCATTTACCTGCTCCACTATGGGAGCCATCAGCTGACACGGACCGCACCAGCTAGCATAAAAATCTACCAACACTGGTAACTCAGAATTCGACAGTAACTCCTCAAAGCTGTTGAACTGCTGTTTAATTGCCATATGACAAAATTTTTCTACTCTTCTATTTCAATCGTAGTTCTTAAAAATTTCAATTGCTGAAGAATCGCCTTAAAATCATTTAGCGGTGCTTCAATTTGTAAAATTACGCAAATAAACGGGATTTTTATGGAAGTATTGCCAGAGAATTTGCAACGGCTGCGTGACCAAGTGGCAATCGTCACGGGTGCTTCACGGGGAATTGGTCGCGCGATCGCCTTGGCTTTAGCGGAGTCAGGAGCTAATGTAGTTGTTAACTACGCCAACTCTATTGCGGCAGCTGAGCAAGTGGTAGCTGAGATTACGGCGGCAGGAGGTAAGGCGATCGCGCTTCAGGCAAATGTTTCTCAGGCGGATCAAGTAGATTCCCTGCTAAATGCTACGCTTGCAAAGTGGAATCGTGTTGATATCTTGGTTAACAACGCTGGAATTACCCGCGACACCCTGTTATTAAGGATGAAGCTGGAAGATTGGCAAGCTGTGATTGATCTCAACCTTACTGGCGTTTTCTTATGTACCCGTGCTGTTAGTAAAGTGATGCTGAAGCAACGTGCTGGGCGGATTATTAATATTGCCTCGGTTGCAGGTCAAATGGGTAATCCTGGTCAGGCTAGTTACAGCGCGGCTAAAGCAGGGGTAATTGGGTTTACTAAAACAGTCGCCAAGGAACTTGCTCCTCGTGGCATTACCGTTAATGCAGTCGCCCCTGGCTTCATCTCGACTGACATGACTAGCAACATTAACGCCGAAGAGATTCTAAAATATATTCCTCTCGGTCGCTACGGTCAACCAGAAGAAGTTGCCGGTTTAGTTCGGTTTCTCGCCGCTGATGCTGCTGCTGCTTACATCACTGGTCAAGTATTTAACGTAGATGGCGGTATGGTCATGGCTTGATCATCCCAGTCATTAGTCATTAGCCATTTGACTAATGACTACGCAATTGGGTTGCAATTAGCGCCTCTGCCGTCTTGCTATCCAATGGTTTAGAGAAAAAATAGCCCTGTCCAAACTCACATTTGAGGGATTTGACTTGATGCATTTGCTTGTTTGTTTCCACTCCTTCAGCAACTACATCCATACCTAAATTCCAAGCAAGTGCTACGATTGTGCGGACAATCTCGATTTTTTCAACATTAACATCTACTTTATTAATGAAGGAGCCATCAATCTTCAATGTATCGATTGGAAACTGGTGCAAATAACTTAGCGATGAGTACCCTGTACCAAAGTCATCTATAGATAATCGAATGCCTAAAGCTTGCAGTTTTAACAGCATAGCAGATGCAGATTTCGCATTTTCTACGAGGACGCTTTCGGTGATTTCCAGTTTCAAAATACCGGGATCAATAGTGGTTTCTTGAATAATTTGTTCTATTTGCTGAATTAAATCAGGTTGAGAAAACTGTCTACCCGATAAATTAACACTAATGGTCAAAGATGAATTTAAGTCAAACTGTATCTGCCACTTTCGCATTTGGTGACAGGCTTCGCGTAGTACCCACCAGCCGATGGGAACAATCAAGCCAGTTTCTTCAGCTATGGGAATGAAATCTGCCGCAGCAACAAGACCATACTTCGGGCGATGCCAGCGCAAAAGCGCCTCAAATCCAGTAATTTTGTTGTTTTTGAGCGATACAATCGGCTGATAGTGCAGTTGAAATTCTTGTCGTTGGAGCGCTCGCTGCAAATCAGTTTCTAGCTGTAACCGTGCCATTAATTGGGTATTCATGGTTGAATCAAACACTTCAGAACGCGCCTTGCCGAGAGTTTTAGCGCGGTACATTGTAGTGTCAGCATTACGCAAAATGTCTTCTGATCGGTTGTAACCTGTTGTATTGAGAGCGATACCAATACTGGCGGTGGTAAATACCTCGTGTCCACCTAGATGGAACGGCAATGAGAGTTCCGTTTGGATGCGTTCAGCAATTTGGGTGGCATCACTAATATCGTTGATGTTCTCCAAGAGAATTGTGAACTCATCTCCGCCAAGACGCGCAACCGTATCTGCGGGACGTAAACATGCTTCTAGCCTGCGAGCGATCGCAATTAGCAATTGATCCCCAATTATGTGACCAAGGCTGTCATTTACAACTTTAAAGCGGTCAAGATCCAAAAATAGTACAGCAAATAAATAGTCCTTCTGCCGTTTGGCCCGCTTAATCGCATGGTCTACTCGATCAATAAACAAGACTCGATTGGGCAACCCCGTGAGCGCATCGTGACAAGCTTGATGCCGCAACTGTGATTCGGTCTGCTTGCGCTCAGTGACATCTTTTGCAAAACAGTAATGCCCGCTGAATTCCTGCTGGCTATAAGTACTAATCATCACCGATTGCATGTAGTAAACAGAGCCATCTTTTCGCACTCCTCTTGTTTCAACTTCTACCTTGCCATTAGTCAGCATATATTGGTAGGCAGCCATCATATTATCCCGCTCTTCTGGGTGTACTGTTAGCTGCCATTCCATCCCAATCATCTCTTCGGGCTGATAACCAAAGTTGCTAGCATATGCTCTACTAACAGTGATATACCGCCCCTGCGTGTCCAGCCGAGAAATTCCCTCCACAGCATTTTCAAGCGCAACGCTCATTTCGCGCACTTCCTCCTCTGCCTGTTTACGCTCAGTGATGTCGTGAGCAACACAGTACAGTAATTCCTGTTCTCCAAATTGAACAGTATTCCACAGCAACCACCTGTAAGAGCCGTCTTTGCACAAGTAACGGTTTTCAAAACCAGTGCTTTCTCCGCCACTTGCGAGCTTATGTGCTTCAGCAATGGTCGCAACGCGGTCTTCAGGATGAATAAACTCAATATATGGTTTTGCTAGAAGTTCCTCCTGAGTAAAGCCAAGTGTTTTTGACCAAGCAGGATTCATCCGCTTGAAATAGCCATCAAAACCAGCAACACACATCATATTGAGCGAGAGACTAAAAAATCGGTCACGCTCTTCTTCTGCTTGCTTGCGCTCGGTAATGTCACGAGAAACTACCAGAAGTTGTTCCGGCTGACCCTCAGCATTCATAATTGACGTGACAACTACATCCCACCATTTCGATCCCTTTGCTGTTGGGCAATAGCCTTGGAATTTCCCTACTCCCCCCGCTTTCGCTGTCGCTATTGCCAAACAAACTGCTTCTTGAGCCGTTTCTTGCCAAAATTCTAACCATGATGAGTTTTTGGAGGGCGTGAAGTCTGAATCTAGTAATATTTGCTCTTGAGCGCTCAAGGACAACAAGCGTCCCTCCAAATCCAACACCTTGATGCAATCCGCACTACTTTTGAGCATCCGCCGCAGGAACTCCTCTGGCTGTTGGCGCTCGGCACTAGTACGTGTCAGTTCAATTAAACTCCGTCGTAGTTCAAGCTGTGTCACTACTTGGCGACTTAAGGCTTGCAGAGCATCAATCTGTTTCTGGCTGAGTTGACGCGGCACATAGTCAAGAACGCAAACTGTTCCCAGCATATATCCCTCAGCTGTCATCAAGGGTGCGCCAGCATAAAACCGGGCATAGGGATTCCCAGTAACCATTGGGTTGACCGCGAACTGTTCATTAGCCAACGTATCAGGAATAATTAGAATGTCACGTTGTTGGATTGCAAACGGACAGAACCCAAAGTCAAGAGGCACCTCGATTACATCTGCTCCCAGCTTCGACTTAAACCAGTTTCGGTCGGCATCAACTAAGGTGATAAACGCCATAGGAGTTTCACAAATCTGTGCCGCTAAGCGGGTAAGATCGTCGAAGCCTTGTTCTGGAGGAGTGTCGAGGATTTGATACTGGTGCAGGGCTGCGAGCCGAGCTACCTCATTGTTGGGTAGTAAAGTTTTCATTAAATAGTATAAGTATTAAATATGTTCTAATTAAACTTCGTACCAGTGCGAGGTGACTTTTCTTTGCCTGCTTGCCTTAGTGTTCTTGAATAAATAAAGCGCTACCATTAATTATTATTTCTGCGCCGTTTTAGCTAATTGGCATCATTTGTTTTAGTAACTTGACAGAGTAGTTTCTAACTGAAAAGCTCGTCAACCACAAGCTGCAAGTAGCTATACTAATTAGCAGTGCCAACACCCGTAAATCCTGATCGCGATCGCCCATTGAGCGTAGCATCATCCTCAATTAGCTTCAAGCTCATTGCTCAAGGCTCAGTGTTGATGCCTCAAAATTCCCCTTTCAATGAGCTTAAACCGAGATAGTTGGAGTAACACAGGGTATATTTACGAGAATTTTAATCTAGTTTTGCTAAAGCTCTGTACTAATACCGAAGACGAAACCTTTTCTCAGTTACAAATAAAGTAAATAGATGAATTTGTAAGATATTTAGGACATTTCTGCTTGGTAGATTAGGATTTGTTCTTCATACTATTACTGAACAGTTTTCTTTCCTTCATCCCGTGCCTTTTTGCGCCCCGATACAGCGCTGGAATTCTCTCCTTGTCTCCTTGTCTCCTTGTCTCCTTGTCCTCTTCATTGACTTATGTAGCTGTTCCAGACCGTTTTGCCCAAAATCCAAGTGAGTCAGCGCGGTGAATTTTCATCTACTCAATTAGGATAGCTGAACCTGGCTAGAGGATTAGCACTCACTTCTATAGAGTGCTAAATTGGAATATTGGAAGCGCTAGGAAATTACGAATGGCAAAGATCGTTGCATTTAATGAGGAATCGCGGCGGGCACTAGAGCGGGGTGTAAACGCCCTTGCGGATGCTGTACGCATTACCTTGGGTCCAAAAGGTCGGAATGTCCTTTTGGGAAAGCAATATGGTACACCCCAAATTGTGAACGATGGCATTACAGTTGCCAAGGACATTGAATTAGAAGATCCTTTGGAAAACACTGGGGCTCGCTTGATTCAGGAAGTCGCCTCCAAAACAAATGATGTAGCTGGGGATGGCACTACCACGGCGACTGTACTGGCTCAGGCAATGATTCGGGAAGGTTTGAAGAACGTGGCAGCTGGGGCAAATCCAGTAGCTGTGCGGCGGGGCATTGAAAAAACCATCGAGAAGCTGGTTGAGGAAATTGCAGCGGTGGCAAAGCCAGTCGAGGGTGCTGCGATCGCGCAAGTAGCGACCATCTCAGCCGGTAATGATGAAGAAATCGGGGCGATGGTTGCCGAAGCGATGGAGAAAGTTACCAAAGATGGTGTAATTACTGTTGAAGAATCCAAATCGCTGACAACGGATTTGGAAGTGGTGGAGGGGATGCAGCTTGACAGGGGCTATGTTTCTCCCTACTTCATCACCAATAATGAGCGGATGGTGGTGGAATTTGAAAATCCCCGCATCCTGCTTGCTGATAAAAAGATCAGTACCATTCAGGATTTGATTCCTGTATTGGAGAAAGTAGCCCGTTCTGGTCAACCTTTGCTGATCATTGCCGAAGATGTTGATGGAGAAGCCCTGGCAACTTTGGTCGTGAATAAAGCGCGGGGTGTGCTGAATGTCTGTGCAATCAAAGCACCTGGATTTGGCGATCGCCGCAAAGCCCTGTTGCAAGACCTTGCCGTTCTCACGGGTGGTCAGGTAATTTCCGAAGAAGTCGGACTTAGCTTGAATGATGTTTCTCTCGAAATGCTAGGAGTCTCGCGTAAAGTAACAATTGACAAAGACTCCACCACAATTGTTGCTGGCGGCGAAAATACAGCCGACGTACAAAAGCGGATTACTCAAATCCGTAGGGAGCTAGAAGCAACTGACTCCGATTACGACAAAGAAAAACTGCAAGAACGGATTGCCAAACTTGCTGGTGGTGTAGCAGTGATTAAAGTGGGTGCGGCTACCGAGACTGAACTAAAGGAGCGTAAGCTGCGGATTGAGGACGCTCTCAATGCTACTAAAGCCGCTGTGGAAGAAGGCATTATCCCTGGCGGTGGCACCACGTTGATTCGTCTAGCTAAAAAAATAGACGAGATTAAAAATAGCTTGGAAGACGAAGAAAAAATTGGGGCTGAGATTGTCGGGCGAGCACTCGAAGCTCCCTTGCGGCAGATAGCGGATAATGCTGGTGACGAAGGCGCTGTAATCGTTGAAAAGGTGCGGGAAGCAGATTTCAATATCGGCTACAATGCGGCTACTGGCGAATTTGAAGACTTGATCGCCGCTGGCATTATTGACCCCGCCAAAGTTGTGCGATCGGCTTTACAAAATGCTGGCTCAATTGCCGGTATGGTCTTAACCACCGAAGCTCTCGTTGTCGAAAAACCTGAGAAGAAAGCTGCTGCCCCCGATATGGGCGGCATGGGTGGCATGGGCGGTATGGGTGGCATGGGCGGTATGGGCGGTATGGGCGGTATGGGCGGCATGATGTAGTCTAGCCCTCCTTTGAACCAAGCTTAAATAACCTCAAAGCAGTTTGTCTTCACAGGCAGGCTGCTTTTTTCTTAGTTATTGTTGGATTCAAATTATAGCTGTCTGGAGCAGCTGACGCGCCGTGTCTTAAGTTAGTTTTGTTGTAATCTGTAAGCGCGATTACTAGTAGTCAAATCACAATGATGCACCTTTTGTCAGAAGCACAACGCAAGCATCACAATAGCCTATAAGCACGACACCAAATCTGGTTTAGGTCTTAAAGAATGCCACCACAAAAACGTTTTCAGCCCTCTGTAATAGCCCCAGTACCAGAAGATTCCTACTTTGATGATTTCTACGACGAACCGGGCAGTATGCCAGGGACGCTCAGAATTGAGGCTGATGCCACGCCGTCCATCCTATTTTTAACTGACTATAACGAGGACAATGTCACCCGCAAACGAGTAGCAACGCCTGAAGCCTGCGCTGACTATCTAGATCCAGAATCAGTTTCTTGGCTAGATGTCCAAGGCATAGGCAGTGAAGACATTTTGCAGCGATTAGGTGAGGTGTTCAGCTTACATCCGCTCGTTCTGGAAGATGTGGTCAACGTCCCCCAGCGTCCGAAAGTAGAGGACTACGAAGACCAGTTGGTAATTATTGCGCGGATGGTAATTCCCAAAACAAGGGCAACTGGCTTTTACAGTGAGCAAGTCAGTTTCATCTTAGGGAAACATTACCTAGTTACTATTCAGGAGGAGCCAGAACACGACTGCTTTGAACCAGTGCGGCAACGGATTCGCAACAATAAAGGCACGATTCGCAAGCAGGGATCTGATTATTTGACGTATACGCTTTTAGATGCAATTATTGATGGGTTTTTCCCAGTACTGGAAAACTATGGTGAGCAAATTGAGGACTTAGAAGATGAAGTGGTGGATAACCCAACAGGTCAAACCTTGAGAAAAATTCATCGAGTCAGGCGAGAGTTGTTGGCAATACGCCGCGCTATTTGGCCCCAACGAGATGCGATTAATGCGCTGATTAGAGATGGCAGCGATCTGATTAGCAAGGATGTGCAAGTTTACCTGCGAGACTGTTACGACCACGCGGTTCAAGTCCTGGATCTGGTGGAAACCTACCGGGAACTAACATCGGGATTGATGGATGTTTACTTGTCCGCAGTTGGTAACAAGATGAATGAAATTATGAAGCTGTTGACAGTAATTTCATCAATATTTATTCCGCTGACATTTGTTGCTGGAATATATGGGATGAACTTCAATACAGAGGTATCACGACTGAATATGCCGGAACTGAATTGGTATTGGGGATATCCGGCTTGTTTGGCAGGTATGGGGGCGATCGCAACTGGGATGGTCTATTTCTTCTGGCAACGCGGCTGGTTTGAGAATTTTTCGACGATTAGCGATGATCCTACTGATGTAACCACTACAAGCGTTGCGCGATCGCGTAGCCTCAGCAAAGTGCGCTAGCGGAGCTTGCCGTAGGCGTTTACCTCGTTACTCCTTGAAATCAGAAAAAGTTATATTGATTTAGCAACCATGTCATGGGCGACTACACTGGAACTAGGGAGAGAGTAGGCGCAGGTGGTTGCAGACTAGTTGAGGCAGCTGGTCTGAGGAAAGTCCGGGCTCCTGAAAGACCAAACTTGCTGGGTAACGCCCAGTGCGGGTGACCGTGAGGAAAGTGCCACAGAAACATACCGCCATCTGGTCATTAGTCACTAGTTATCAGTCATTAGTAATTAGCTAGTGACTAAGGACTAAGGACTAAGGACTAATTTGGTAAGGGTGCAAAGGTGCGGTAAGAGCGCACCAGCAGCGTCGAGAGGCGCTGGCTCGGTAAACCCCGGTTGGGAGCAAGGTCAAAGGAACTACGGTTGGTCTTTTACCAGTTTCACTGCCTTAGAACCGCTAGAGGCGTCTGGTAACAGGCGTCCCAGATAGATAACCGCCCTCGAAAGTGGTAATGCCATTTAGAGAACAGAACCCGGCTTATGTCCGACTCTCTCCCCATTTTTTGTCCTTAGTTATTAGTCCTTAGCTAATGACTAATGACCAATGACTAATGACTAATGACTCTAAGTTACCCACGTCGTCAAAAGCAACTCCAAAGCTTGGTACAAAGATTGGGACTTTCAAAGCAGGTACCTGTGCAGTGGCATCTGCTTGACTTGGCGCTGACTCATCCAAGTGTCTCAGCACAAGCAAACTACGAACAGCTGGAATTTATCGGCGATGCAGTGGTGCGACTGGTAGCAGCAGAGGTTTTGTGGGAAACTTATTCAGATTCTCCAGTTGGAGAGTATGCCGCGATTCGTTCTGTATTAGTGAGCGATCGCATCCTCGCAAAAATTGCAACTGAATATGATTTGGCGCTATACCTGCTGGTCTCTAGCAGTGCTGCTAATGATCGCTCAGGTGAAGAATCGCGGCTGGCAGATGCCTTTGAAGCAGTGCTAGGGGCACTATACCTTAGTACCCATACTTTGGAACTGGTGCGGTCATGGCTAGACCCTCATTTTAAACAACTAGCAGAAGAAATTCGTTCTGACCCAGCAAGACTCAACTACAAAGCCGCCCTGCAAGAATGGACTCAAGCCCAATTCAAAGTTTTGCCAGAGTATCGAGTTCAAGAAACCAATCAGCCTCCAGGCGCTCTTGATCGTTTCACCGCTGAAGTTTGGCTCCAAGATCGCCAACTAGGTCAGGGCAAGGGACGCTCAATCAAAGCTGCTGAACAAGCCGCGGCTCAAGTTGCTTTTTTAACACTCAGCACTTAGGGGCTAGGGAGATAGAGAGCTTTCTTGAGCTGGGGAAGCTGGGGGAGAAAAAATTCTATCTTTTGCCGTTTTGGTTTTCGTCAGTCACTCCAGCCATATAGCTAGTTTCATCGGGTATCTGCGCTCCTACATGTTTAGGGAAGGCTTCGCTTACAAAGACCCGACTTGGCAATGGCTGCACCGACTCCAAGGGTGTACGTAACAGTGAGGCATGGATTGCAGGCATAGCGATCGCCACCGTTGTTCCCTGACCACTTCCAGCACTATGCAGCGTAATACTTCCTCCCATCAGTTCAATTAAGTTTCGGGAGATGGCAAGCCCTAAACCAGTACCGCCAAAATTCCGCGTTGTTGTGCCCACCATCACAAAAGGGCGAAACAAGAGGTGCTGTTGATCGGGTGCAACTCCAACTCCACTATCTTGTACAGTCACAATTACCTGTGAAGTGCTAGCGCTAGTTAGATTTACCGCTGCCTCAACCTGTGTTTTGATCGTGATGTTTCCCTCTTGGGTGAACTTAACCGCGTTACCAATCACATTCAGCAGCACCTGCTTCAGTTTTGCTGGATCTGCCTGAACTGGAATTGGCTCTTGCCAATCGGGAACTATAAGCTGCAAGCCTTTTTGTTGAATCTGAACACTTTGTAAATTAATTACCTCCTTAAGTACAAGGCGCAGATCAATCGGTTCCATGACGACGGAAAGCTTGCCAGCTTCAATCTTGGCAACGTCGAGTAAGTCATTAATAATTCCCAGCAAGTGAATTGCTGCTTCATCCGCCCGCTCTAGAAATTCAATTTCTTCTTCCCGATCATCGCAGCAGCCGTCTCGGACTAGGCGAACACAACCAATAATCGCGTTTAGTGGAGTTCTTAATTCATGGGAGGTGGTAGCCAAAAACTTACTTTTGAGGTCGTTAGCACCTTGCGCTTCTTTCCAAGCCATTTCTATCTCTTCTGCCCACGCTTTTAGTCGCTCAACCATGCAGTCAAGTGCCTCTGCCAGTTGCTCGAACTCCCGAATTTTGAAGTTGTGAGGAACTGGCTCTGACGTGTGGTGGCCTTGCAGATTCAAAGCGTAGTCTCGTAATTTTTCTAGAGGTCGAGCCAGATCTCGTGCTAGATACAATGTTGCTAAAACACTTGCTCCTAACAAACCAAGCGTCAGCACAAAAAAGATTAGTTTAAGTTCTCGAAGATCAAAAAGAGCATTATCAAGGCGGGTAACGGCTAATATGAACCAGTGTTGGCCTGGCTCGTTCGTGATCGGACTGGCGATCGCAGTATAGCCAGCTAGAAATTCCGCACCATTTTTTTCAAAAGCTAGGTGTAAAAAATCCCGTCGCCCGGCAATTACGTTTCTCACAATGCTTTGGAGTCGCTTTGCATCTGCCTCTTGCTGAATATTACGTCCAATGCGATCTGCTATGGGATGTGCCAAAATTGTTCCATTTTGATTAATTACTAAGGTAGAACCTGCTAATGATCCTGGCTGCTCGCGCTCTTTCTGGTGTAAAGCCGCTTCAATACTCAAAGCGTAGCGGAGTTGACCAGCGCTGCTGTAGACCGGAGCAGATAATAGTAATTGCAGTTGACCTTGGGGACGGCTCAGCTCCGTTTTGCCCTGCGATCCCAACAGAGACTTAATTTGAATATCCTCAGGCTCAGGCAAAAACCGCTTCTCAGAGCGAGACCAAGAATTATATTCTCTATCCGTAATGTGTTCGTTTCCACAAGTACTGGCGACGATGTTATTTGTCTGAATATCTGTGAGTTGAATGCACTGAATATACCTTGGTAGTTGTGCTGCTAGCTGGTTGAGAAATTGTTGAGCGTTTGACGTGCCCTCTTGTAAAACACTTGTTTGACTCGCCACAAGTAAGTTAGCTTTCAGGGCGGCGATCGCATCACTAATACTCTCTCCTTTTTTGACAGCGCTTTCGGTTAAGTTTTGGCGTGCGGTTACAAGCAGTCCTTCGCGTGCCTTCCTAAAGGTTATCGCCTCCCCGATAAATAAAATCGGTACACTCACAAGCAAGATTCTCGACAGCAGGATGCGGCGAAACGATGATTGACCGAGCTTAGCCATAGGAAGTCCCTGATGTAAGATGCAACCAACAGCAATTGTGGACTGCAAACAGACCTGCTAGGCTAGGCATTTGTTTGCTGATGTGGAAATACTGGTTTCAAGAAAAGTGCATCCTACTTTTACATAAATTACTAATATCTACCAAATAAATCACTAATATCTACCAACTGCAATCTCAAGCCTCCGGATTCTTCTAGCAGATATATTTGCAAATCTAAGACCTTCTTTGCAAACAAACAGGACTTACCTTGTGTAGATTGCAACAAAATAATTTTATCGAGATATTCTGACTCTGTTTGTACTTTGATATAACTAATGAACCGCACTGCTAATTTAGAATTTCTAAAATAGAAGCAATGGCTGACTATTGCAAAAATCGTCCCTACACTACAGTTGTTTTAGCGATGAGTGCGGATGGCAAGATTTCTGATGTTCAGCGATCGCCAGCCCGCTTCACTACAGCAGCTGATAAAGCACACCTAGAACAACAAATCGCTAACTCTGATGGAGTTTTATTCGGTGCCGGAACTCTGCGTGCTTACGGGACAACATTAAGAGTTTCTCATTCTAACCTGCTGCACCAACGATCCCAGCAGAAGTTGCCACCCCAGCCAATCCAGATTGTAGCTTCCCGAACAGCTAACATTGACCCCCAACTACGCTTCTTTCGTCAACCAGTACCGCGTTGGTTACTGACAACAGCGGCTGGAGCAAAACAATGGACAGGATGCCCAGAATTTACCCAGCTTCTTGTTTATGAAATGCCTGACTCGCTTGGAATTGATTGGGTAGCTGCTTTACAACAGATGGCAAGTCTAGGTTTGTCGCGCTTGGCAGTATTGGGTGGCGGACAATTAGTCGCCTCTTTAGTAGCAGCTGATTTGATTGATGAATTATGGCTAACCGTTTGCCCCCTAATTTTGGGCGGTGCAACAGCACCCACACCTGTAGAAGGGGAAGGATTTTGTCCAGCGTTGGCTCCGCGTCTGGAACTATTATCGGTTCAGGCAATCGAGCAGGAGGTCTTTTTGCACTATCGGCGGCAACGACCGGAAGATTAGATTAGGCTAAGTAGAGTTCCCTTACGGGGAATTAGAATCTATCCCAAAAGCCCACAATGGTGGAACAACTACAGCCTCGCTATTCTGTTGCTTGGATTAACAAAATTGCTGAAGTACCCCAGGCTGAGTGGGATGCTTTAGCTATGCCGCTCTCTACTCCGTTTTTAGAGTGGGAATGGTTAAATAATATGGAAACATCTGGCAGTGTAACTGCTAAGGCGGGTTGGTTGCCCAATCATTTAACTGTATGGCGAGAGCGAGTACTAATTGCCGCTGCGCCGCTCTATATTAAAGGTCACAGCTACGGTGAATTTGTATTTGACCACCAATGGGCTGATTTGGCTCAACGTATAGGTGTTTCGTATTACCCGAAGCTGCTGGGAATGTCGCCGTTCACGCCAGCGGAAGGGTATCGGTTTTTAATTGCGCCGGGAGAAGATGAAGATGAGATTACAGAGTTGATGGTAAATGCAATTGATTATTTCTGCTCTAGCCACCGCATCTCTGGTTGTCATTTCCTTTATGTAGATCCCCAATGGCGGCTGATGATGGAACGGCGGGGTTTTACGAGTTGGCTGCACCACAGTTCCATCTGGCAGAATTTAGGCTTTCAAACTTTTGATGATTACCTGGGAGTATTCAACGCCAACCAGCGCCGCAATATTAAACGCGAGCGCAAAGCCGTAGAAACAGCAGGCTTAAGGCTCCAGACGCTAAACGGCGATGAGATTCCTAAGTCGCTGTTTCCGATGATGTACAATTTTTATGCTGATACTTGTGACAAATTTGGGTGGTGGGGTAGCAAGTACCTGACAAAGCGGTTTTTCGAGCAGCTACACGCCAATTATCGCCATCGAGTGTTATTTGTTGCCGCATACACCGAGAAAGACAATAACCAACCTGTAGGAATGTCATTTTGCCTGACAAAGGGCGATCATCTGTATGGGCGCTATTGGGGTAGTTTCCAAGATATTGACTGTTTACATTTTGATGCTTGCTATTACTCGCCGATTGCATGGGCGATCGCGCACAACATTCAAACATTTGACCCTGGCGCTGGTGGACGACATAAAAAACGTCGTGGCTTCCCTGCCACTCCCAATCACAGTTTGCACCGCTTTTACAATAGTCGCCTCGATCAAATCTTACGCCCTTATATTAGTGAGGTGAACGAATTAGAACAGCAGGAAATAGACGCGATTAATGCTGAGTTACCGTTTAGTAAACGAGATTCTTAGGGAAAATCTTTCATAACAGAAAATGCCGAACAAAAACGATTTGCTCGGCAATTAATTCTGCTGTTATCAAAATTTCTACATTGAACTACTAGCGCTCAAGATTTCTATCACCAGAAATCAAAATTCACCATCTCGAATGCCGTCTCGAATCATTTCTTCGTGTTGCCGCATCGCCTCAGCCCAGTCTGATTGTCCTCTGGATTCAAGGATAGCAGCAGCTTTCTGTAAATCCTCAATCCCCTTTTGCGGTTGTCCTTCTAAAGCCAAAAGATTACCTCGGTAAAAATAAGCTTCCACATAGTCAGGAGCAAGTTGGATCGCTTGAGTGTACTCAGCAATTGCCTCTTGAGACTGACCTTGGCTATCGAACTCACTTCCCCGTTGGAAAAACTCTTCAGCTTTAGCCATAGATTCTGACTCCTGCCCTTGACTTAGTGATAAGAGTTCTGCCACCAAAAGTCAAAATTCACCATCTTTAATGCCTTGCCGAATAACTTCTTCTTGTTGCCGCACCGCCGCAGCCCATTGTGATTCTCCTCTGGATTCATAGATAGCCGCAGCTTTCTGTAAATCCTCAATCCCCTTCTGCGGTTCCCCCACTAAAGCCAAAGCATTACCCCGGAAAACATAAGCCTCCGCATAGTTAGGAGCAAGCTGGATAGCCTGCGTGTACTCGGCAATTGCCTCTTGATGCTGACCTTGGCTATCAAACTCACTTGCCCGTTGATAAAATTCTTCAGCATTCGCCATAGATCCTAACTCTTGTCCTTGACTACTTGGACTACACGAACCATTTATAATCATGACCTGCCCTGATGGATCAACTGTAAGGCAACCTGACTGTTCCTGAGCTTTCGCTACAGAATAAAAAATTGTGGGGCAAACTATAGCCGCAGAACATAAGCCAAATATAAAGTAAAGGCGCTTTTTTGTTTTTAATTTCATTTAATGTTACTCCTTATTTTAATTCTTACTGTTGTGCTAGATAATCCATTCGTTCAATTTCATTAGGCATCAAGTTCTCAATGCCTAATGTTTTGGTTGTCCTGCAATTAAATCTTCCGCCTCAACTAGATTCGGAACATAAGCATCCTGGTCACGTAAGAAGTTCATCGTGAATGTGTAGGTACTTTGAATATCCCTGGCTTCCACTTGACTTAGCTGAGACTGAAATTCAATTGAAACTTCTTCTTCAAAGGACAGTTTCTCTTGCAAAACACCATTACCGTATAGGTGGTATTCAAGAGTGCCACAAGTATCGCTACCTGCGTAGAAAATAGCAGAAGTACCTAGCGACTCTGAGATACTTCGGGCATCTTCTTCTGTCAAGTACAGCCGCGCCGACCTCAGACAAGGTTTATAAACTATGCTCCAAGGGTGTCCTTGAAACTGGAGAATAAAGGTGCTTTCGTTCTGGATGGTAATTTCACGCTCGTAAGCATTGCGTACCCAAACATTCATCTGCCTTAAAGTGCTGAATGCTTGTGCGACTGGTTCAACAGGTGCTTGAACAAGAATAAGTAGAATATTCCGATCAATTGTTTCCAGCCCTCTACACTGCTCTAGAGGAATACCTTCTGCTCTGACACAATATAATATCGACATTGTTTAAATTACTTCTAGATTCTTCCAATGCTTCCAGGACCACCATAACCTGTTGGGAATCTTCCAGTTCTGACGTACGCAATGGGGTTTCTTAGTACAGTTTGACCCATCTGAAGATCGCCCGATAGTGGCGTAACTTCGCATCCTATGGAATGCCAGACTCCGATCCTCCTAGCATTAGCTTCAGTGATTGTTTTAGAACTTATTTTATGTACATCAGATGTAGTCATGAAAACAATTGCTGGATTTTCACCCGCAGCACGTGCAGGACTACTACCGAGAACATCCAGAAAACCAAGAATTTGATAGTCTTGGTGGCTAGGAGGCAATAAAGTACCCTTCACTGCCTTTGCCTCGTAAAAGACGCTTTTTGGGTAGGTTTGAGGGTTAAGAAAAGGAATTATATTAACTACGAGCGGTACTACCCCATCTGGTTGTACATTAGCTATACCCTTTATGCTTTGCCTTAGCGGTGAGTAAAGAAAACTGTTAGGTCCTTAGTGTCTGACTGGGATTAGCACAGCTTTGAGCTTGAGCAATAAAAGGAGCCATAGCAACTGTAGCTGCTACCCCAACGAATAGCGTTGCGTTTTGTAGGTAATTCATAGTTGGATTAAGTAAGTCTTGAATACTTTAATGTAACTAATTATACTTATAATTTTGTTGCTTTGTACACCGTACTTTTACGGCTTCGGAAATTACGCAGAAGAATTGAAAGTAGAGCTAAAAGCCTAAACTCAAAGTATGAGATGTAGTAAACTAAACTACCAATAAAGCCTTAGAGGGCGCAGCAGAACAGAAGAAAGAATTAAACTGGAAATAGATTGTAAGGTAAATTACAATTGCTAAGTTACTTAGGCAGAAAATCCAGACCATAACTGACTATGCCTCAAACGCTTGAAGACCTGACTGCAATTGATGACAAGCTTTCTAAGCGTTATATTGACCTTGACCCTGGTGGATATTTCATTATCTATCTAGACCGGGAAGCAGGGCTAATTTGTGCTAAACATTTTACGAATGTAATTAACGATCGCGGTTTAGCTGTCGATCCAGAAACTGGCAAGCCAATTCCGGTAAGAGGTAAGGTGGAACGGAATCACACCACAGTGTTTAGTGGCAGAACGGCGAAGGAACTTTGCGTGAAGATTTTTGAGGAAGCCCAGCCCAGTTTGGTTTCTCGCATAGATCATGCAGCTTATCTAGGGCGAGAATTTGTCCGGGCTGAGATTGCTTTAGTAACCACTCAAGAGTACGTTCAGGACTAAAATTGGCTCACCTGACATACAGGTAGTAAGTTACCATTGGGATAATGGTAGCGGCAAGCAAAAGACCAATCACCCAGATAGTAGCGCTGCCAGTGTCGGTTTCTTCTGCCTTCTTAAACGTGCCTTCTACGCTAACTCTTTCGGCAATCTGCGGTGGACCTGGATCGGGTTTGCCTGATAATACGGCAACTAAGCGATCGCTCGCATCCAAAAAAGCCTGATTGTATTTCTCGCCGGAACGCAGGGGAGCAAGCACTGTTTCTGCAACAACACTTTTGGCAATGTCATCCGTCAGGAGCAACTTTGTGTCGCCAGTGCGGATTGCCGTGCCACTACTGAGGGTATCAATTACAAGTAAAGTTTGATTAGCTTGCGCTTCTGGGGTGGGAAACCATTTTTCAAATAGCTTGCTAGCAAAGCTTTCTGCGGTTTCACCGTAGTCGAGGCGGCGGAAGGTTACAATCCTTACCTCATTCCCAGTTTGGGAGGCCAAGTTCTCCAGCTTTTTGCTAATTTCGCTTTCATTGATCCGGCTTAAAACCTCAGCTTGGTCGATAACCCAAGTGCGATCGCCTGCTGACAATTTCGGCATTTGATACACACCTGTGGCGTTTGCCGGAAAAGTTACTAGCTGAACTGTTAAAATCATCAGCGCTACTGGCAGAATTAAACGCTGGATGTACTTTGTGCAACTGAAGACTTGATTGAGGAGTCGATTCATTGCCTTGTCCTTAAAATTAACTTTTCCCCAAAAATACTACAGAAATCATTGCACAATCCAATTTTGTAGCTAAAGCAGATGCGATACCTAAATCAAGGGCAAAGTCCTAGACGCTTTCTGTGTAAAATTACGCCTAAACCTACAGGTTAATCACTGGTGGAACCAACAGAAGCACAATATTTAATTCTCAACGCTTTAGACACCTTGGAGCTATTGATAGAGAACCGCTACGATCAAAACACGGGAATTTGGTACATTTACACTCCCAGTACAGTTCTCCCATTTGCCATGCTACGCCAAAATGGTGACATTACCCCTATTGAACCAGTATTAGAACTATGACTAATTCAACTGAACGAAAACAGCAGTACGAAAGATTCAAAGAACTGTTTGAGTTAGGCAGACAGCGTTATCTAGATGCTGGTGGCGATCCGCGACGTTCATCAGGGAGTCTGCATGGTAACGATCATTTAACAGAAGTAGAACGGCAAGAGTTCTTTACTTTAGGGCGGCAACTTTCGGGCTTTTACGTTAAGGATTAAACCGATATCAGAATTATGAATAATTTAACTGAACCGCAAAAAAAACAATATGAAAGGATGATAGAACTCTCTCACCTTGCGATCCAGCGTCGCTTAGACTTAGGGGCAAAGGGCGATACTCGACATCGCAGTGGTCGCAAGGGTGATGATTACTTGACAGAAGCAGAACGGCAAGAATTCTTTAATTTAGGGCGGCAACTTTCTGGCTTTTACGTCAAAGATGGTTACGCTCACCATCTGAGGAAATCGTGGAAGTTACCTGAGAACTCGCCCTTGCTAAAAGAAGCGAAATCTGAAGTTCAATCGGATAACTACTACATCCGCACGTACAAACCAGGACTACTCATTTGATGAAAGGCAAAAGGTCAAACTCTCGCCGAATCTCCAAGAGGGAATGGTCTAGCATTGGTTCAAAGTTAAGGAATGGGACAAAATGCTGACGGTTGCGAGTCTTGAACCACATCACAATCAACTCTGGTAATAATCGTGGTAAGACCAAGAAAATCGAACCATATAACCATAGCAACCCATGCTGCTTTACCAAGTCGTCATACATGATGCGAACCGCAGGACCGATTGTGGGATCTTTGAGCGTGCGTAGGTGGTCACGAAACTTGTAGTCGCTTGCCCACCAAGTTAGCGGCAACAATTTAATTTCGTCATACATACCTGTATCACACCCAAAAATTATATGGCTGACATCGTGCGCCAACAAAACTTTGGCAAATTCTGGTGATAGTTCCTTTGGATCAGTGAGATTCGGGTTCACAGCATAATATTCCTCCAGCCCTTCACGGACTGTCTGGACGCTGTTTTTGTCTATATATTGAGGACGCTTCATAATTCAGTCCTACCGTTTCAATACGATACGGTTTCGTAAACTATAATAACACATATGAGTGATATCGCTAAAAAAAACCTGGGACGACCTCGCAGTACCCAATCTGATCAAGCTATTCTGCAAGCGACTCTGGAACTGCTGGCAGAAGTAGGATTTGAGCGGATGAGCATTGATGCGATCGCAGCCCGTGCAGGAGTTGGCAAACCCACAATCTACCGACGCTACAAAGGTAAAGAAGAACTTGTCGCTGATGCGATTGAAAGTTTTAGAGAAGAAGTTGTCCTGCCTGATACAGGTAATCTCTGGAGTGATATTGATGCATTGATCAAGAATGCCGCGCAAATTACGCTGAGTCCTTTAGGACGACAGACTGTTGCCATGATTATCAGTAGTGCGTCAAGCAATCCTGAGTTTGCTCAAATCTATTGGACAAAATACCTCCAACCTCGACGAAAATCCTTTGCTGTCGTAATTGAACGGGCAAAAGTAAGGAATGAAATTCAAGCAGATTTAGACCCTGATTTAGTTTTTGATGCCATGAGTGGAATTATGCTTTATGCCCAAATCTTTCAACCTACGACTGAAACTTGGGAGGTATATGTTCATCGTGCTTTGAACCTTCTGATTACAGGGGTATTAGTTCAACTCTAATTAAGCTGAGAAGTGTTGACGTATATCAGTTTTGAGATAACTACTAAAACATAGATAGGGCAGCTGCTAGAGTAGATTTCGAGAAAGTAGATATGCTGTTTTAATCGGTGTTATTGGTTGCGTCCATACCAGATCAAGACAATTTATGACCTTAATTTTAACTAACGATGATGGCATAGATGCTCCAGGTATCCGATCGCTTCTTAAAGCTGTAAACGGCCAAAAAGTAATTGTCGTTGCTCCCAAAGACCATTATTCCGGCTGTGGACATCAAGTAACGACGACTAAACCAATTCACGTCCAGCGGCGCTCTGATAGTGAGTATGCGATCGCCGGGACTCCCGCTGATTGTGTCCGCATTGCCCTAACACATATTTGTCCAGATGTCAAGTTTGTGTTGTCTGGGATCAACGCCGGAGGAAATATGGGCGCTGACACTTATATATCAGGAACCGTTGCTGCTGTCAGAGAAGCGGCGTTTCACCGGGTTCCGGGAATTGCAGTTTCCCACTATCGTAAAGGTAAACGTAATGTAGATTGGGATGTAGCGGCTAGATGGACATCTGGAGTAATCGCTGACTTACTCAACCGCCCAGTTGAACCGGGAACCTTCTGGAATGTGAATTTGCCGCACCTGGAACCCGGAGATCCCGATCCTGATGTAGTGGAATGTAAACATTGCACCCAACCGTTGCCAGTTAACTACCGCATTGAAGGGGATAATTTTTATTATGTAGGTGAGTATGCCTTACGCGATCGCACGGCGGGAACTGATGTTGATGTCTGCTTTTCAGGCAAAATCGCCGTAACTCAGTTGCGACTTTAGCCTGTCTCAATTCAGTTTTATGGCATTCACAGTCGAAAAACACATGACGCATCGGGAACATGACAAGATGTACAGATGAATGACCGATACAGCTTCAATGCACCTATCAATCCCCTAATCTACTCGGTTCGCTTTTTTCAAGGCTTGCCAAAAACCGTAGTGGAAAAAGCCATAACCCATCTCGTCACCCGCACTCACGCAGCTAATCAAGTGATTTTATTGGAAAATGACTGGGGTACTTCTGTGTACTTCCTGTTGTCAGGTTGGGTTAAAATTCGTACCTATAATTTAGATGGCAAAGAGGTGACGCTAAATATTCTCGGACAGGGAGAATTGTTTGGGGAAATGGCAGCCTTGGACGAAGTACCGCGATCCACCGATGTAATCGCTCTTACTCCCACCTTAACTGGTAATATGCCAGCTCAGGATTTTGTACAATTAATTCAGACCGAACCTCTAGCGGGAATCCGGTTATCTCAGTTGATGGCGCGACGCTTACGGCAAGTGAACCGACGACTGCGATTGCGGGAATCTGATAGTATGTCGCGGGTGGCAGATACTTTAATGTTTTTAGCAGAAGGACAGGGAATACAAGATCAGACAGGAACGCAAATTCCCAACTTACCCCACCGGGAATTGAGTAGTTTTAGTGGACTGGCACGGGAAACCGTCACACGGGTGCTGATGAAGTTGGAAAAGAAAGGATTGATTCTACGCAATCAACATACGCTTTGCATTCTTGATTTACAAGCCCTTGAGCGCCTGATAGTTTAATTTAAATTACTCCTGTAGAGGTGCTATATGAGTTTTCAGAAAATTCTCGTAGCTATTGATAACTCTCAATCAACACAAGCTGTTTTTGAGCAAGGTTTAGGATTAGCACTTTTCGCACGCGGCAACTTGATGTTGTTGCATTGCCTCGCAAGCGATCTAGTCGGCGAACCAATGGTTCCTATTCCGATAGAACTGGGTTTGTACCCAGAGATGATGGATAGATCTTACGATGCTTGGCATATTCGCTATGAAAACCAGCGATCGCAAGGACAGGCAATACTTCGTCACTACTGTGAAATAGGAACTCAGCAAGGAATACCCACCGAATTTGATCTGTCAATTGGTGAACCTAGCTTGTGCCTATGTCAAACCGCCAAAAACTGGGGAGCCGATTTAATTGTACTAGGTCGTCGTGGTCGTACAGGATTGACGGAAGCGTTGCTGGGGAGTGTTAGTAATTATGTTTTGCACCATGCACCTTGCTCGGTTCTGGTAGTTCAAGCAGATCAAGGTACTTCGACTCAAAAATTACCAGCAAATGTTGCGGCAGGGCAAACCCGTGACGATACATTTCGCCCCTGAGTAATTTTAATTCCTCTACCCCTTTGGATGACAGCTACTTCATCCCGAATTTGGAGCAATTTAATAATGACTAGGTATAAACTTGAAAAATTTCTCTAAATTGGCATGAGCGATTCTCCTGAAGAAGCTGGCGCTGCTGATGTTAATCATCCTAACTATCAAGATAATTTCTCTGAGCCACAGTTGAAGGCTGTTGCTCCTTTAAGAATGGTGGAAACTGCTTTCCTAGCTAGTACCGCCAGCTTGATTTGGTTTATTAATTATTACTTTCCTCCGGGGCCATTGTTACGGATCTTTTTTCCAGTGCCGATCGCCCTGGTTTATTTACGTTGGGGTAAGCGGGCGGCTTGGATGGCAACTTTAGTTTCTGGGTTGTTACTTTCAGTGCTGATGGGGCCAACGCGCAGCATTTTGTTTATCGTGCCGTTTGGTCTGATGGGAGTGCTGCTAGGTGCTGCGTGGCAACGTCGAGTCCCGTGGGTTGTTTCTATCGCCTTGGGGACGCTCTTGGGGGCAATTGGTGTCTTTTTTCGGTTTTGGCTGCTGTCAATTTTGACGGGTGAAGACCTTTGGGTTTACACAATTACTCAGGTAACAAAGTTGGCGGAGTGGGGATATATCAAGCTGGGATTGCTGGATGAACCAAGTGTACTTATAATTCAGGCGCTGGCGATCGCTCTAATCTTTATCAATAATCTGGTTTACTTATTTGTGGTTCACCTAGCAGCCTGGTTTCTGCTAGATCGTTTGGGCAATCCAATTTCCCGTCCCCCTAACTGGGTACAAGTTTTGATGGATTATGAAGGGGAAGGATGAAGTATAAATTTATGAAGTCATCGAATTTTGTGGTTATCTTGCCAAGAAGCAGCTTGATTTAGTATCAATAAAGCTATATTTATATGTCTTAATAATGTGAACCGTGGTATGCGTTTGAAGATAAATAGCGTTTACTACTTTAAAAAAAAGAAAGATGAGTCTGTTGTTTAAAACCGCTACAAAAACATTTAGCGTCCTAAGCATTGGTCAAAGGGGTGTGGGCAAGACTGTTTTTCTAGCCGGTAGCTATGCAGAATTACACTCTCCTGCTCAAAGGAATCGTACTCAGCGCTTATGGTTTGACTGCCAAGACAGCCAAGTTAAAGAAGACATCGAGGATATTCTCAACTACATTCGTGAAACTGGTCAGTATCCACCTGCGACGATGAAAGTAACAGACTTCAACTTTAGTCTGAAGCGTCATACTCTGGGGAGGAACCAAACGCTTTGTAATTTTCGTTGGTGGGACATTCCTGGCGAGTTGTGCGACATAAATAATCCTAACTTTCGGACAATGGTGTTCAATGCCCACGGGTGCTGTGTATTTATCGATGCCTATGCATTGCTCTACAAACCCACTTACTACCAAGACCTTGAGGGCATTATCCAGCAGGTGATGCCAATTGCTAACTTGGTGGGTATGAATTCTTTAAGGTTTCCCTTCGCACTGATTCTGACTAAGTGCGATCTGCTCGAACCTAATCTACTCAGTCAAAAGCACTTTCAAAAGTATCTGCAACCACTGACAAGCCGCCTTGATAGTGTGGCTAAATATCAAACGTTCTACTCGAACATACCTATTGTTTCTCTAACAGGCGCTGCAATTTTAAAGGCAAAAGGTGCAGCTGCCCCCCTCCTTTGGCTGGTTTGGGAGTTGAGCAAAGTATACAAACCTAGTTTCATCAATAATCTATCCACGTTGGTGAACCTAATCATAAGCCACTCTCACTTACAGCAAAATCAAGTTGATGGAGCTTTAGATCACTTACTTAAACCAACTGACAAAACATTCAGCATTAAGATCCTAGGTATCTACTTAAGTCCAAGTCGGGTTCAGAAAGTTTTGCGGCTGGCTCTAATCTTTTTCGGCTTGATCGGAGGTTTTGCCTTCCTTGTAGGCATTTACGAACACATCCAAAACCAGAGCAATCTGGCTACTAGCCGTCTTGAGGCTGTCTCTTCTGTGGAAAAGCTTGTTCACGAGGAACCTGAGAGCATTGAATTACGTTTGCAGCTGGCCCAGCTTTACGAAAGTACGGATCAGGTTGCTAAGGCAGAAACCGCTTATGACCACGTCCTTCTCCGCCAAAAGAATAACCTCAAGGCATTAATCGGCAAAGCAGTGCTACGCAATAGCCAGGGTGATCTTAAAACGGCGAAAGCCCTCTTTATGCAGGCAGAAAAAGCTGCTTCTACTAAATTCCAGGCAGAGGAGGTTCGCGCGATCATTCAAAGAACGCTCCCGTCATCTGCAAAATAAGCTGCTCAATGTTCTTAAGAGCTATAATTGCCGACTAAACACTAATTAATTTATCAGCCAAGCCCTTGTAGTCTTGCAAAGCTTTGATCTCGAAAAGTTTTAGAATAAATTACTCTACCTGACAAAAAATGTCTTTGCGCTTAGGCCAAATTGTCTATACCAGCTTCCCTAAAGTAGGATTCAAGACTCTTGTTAGTGCAGAGGTTCCTTCGGAGATCCAGCAAGCCTTTATCCAACAGGTGGTTTACCAGCACTGGAATTCCTATAAGCCTCCAAGGGCTGGATACCGAGCTACTTATGTACATCAGGTAACCTTGGCGCATACACTGTTCGGCTGGTTGTACCACAAGGGAATGGATGACTTAGGACGTAGCCATGTACCTTACTTTGTCTGTTACCACTTGCCAGAGCGACTGCATCCAGTTTTACTGGCAAATATCTTTACTTGCCTACAGAGGGGACCAATAGAACTAATAGCTCGGCTGAATCCTTCATCTGCTCTCGATACCATAGTTGAGCCAAACTTATGTAGCTATCAGCCTGCACGCAAGGGAGTAGAAATTCCCTCAAGTGTTTGTCAGCAAAGTCATACTTCACTTAAGCAGAGAAAATTACTAAAATTGTTTGTCCCAAGTCTAACGGGGTGTGCCGTTGGCACTGATAGAAGGTTGTAATGTCATTAGTCATTTTGTTGTCGGCTCTTAGGAGGGGATAATTATCAGAATAGGACCAGCGATCGCGTCTACATTGGTTTATGGGACACAATTGCTTGCAGTAAGATTTTGATGATTCGCGTTTATACCCAAATCAAACAGGGACAGGAATGGTTGCAGCGGTATCAGGGTTGTGCACCTATATTCGCTTGTATATTGGGATTTACCGAAACTGGTTTAATTCCTGGGATTTCAGCAGCTGGTTGCACTCCTGAAGATCGGAGATATACTTGCCTAGCCGATGCTGAATTTTTGTACCATGGCCCTCAACTCCAGCCTAAATATCCCTTGCCACCGCTTACAGCAGGCGCTTCTCCAGTGTTGATTTCCCGTGCCGTTGTTGAGGCACTCTCAGTTCCAGTTTATCTGTTCAATGCTGGATTACCCCAGCCGCCAAGCGTTCCAGCAATTGATTTGGGCGGAACTTCTGCAAAGTGTTTAAGTTTAGGCTGTGCTCTAGAACTGGCCACAGTAAAACATCTACTAGAGCAAGGGCTAATTTGGGGTGAAAAATTGGCTGCAAGCATGACTCAGGGGTATCTGATTTTAGGCGAATGCGTGGTGGGAGGAACTACAACTGCACTCTCTGTTTTAACTGGATTGGGCATTACAGCAGCTGGAAAAGTCAACAGTAGCCACCCAATTTGTAATCATGCTCAGAAGTGGGCTGTGGTGCAATCTGGGCTACAACGCGCTGGTTTTGGGGAGCCTGTAAAAGATCCGCTCCAGCTAGTGGCGGCAGTGGGCGATCCGATGCAAATTGTCGCAGCTGGCATGGCGATCGCGGCCAGTCGCACCAGCGGTGTAATTCTTGCTGGTGGTACGCAAATGTTGGCGGTATATGCCTTAATTCAGGCGATCGCCAGAGTTTATGGTTTAGCTTGGCAACCCGAACAAGTAGTGGTAGGAACAACTCGTTGGGTAGCAGAAGATAACAGCGGTAATACGGTTGAACTGGCGGCAATGATTGAACCCGTAACTCTTTTAGCAACCCAGTTAAGTTTTGCTAGCTCTAACTATGCCCAACTCCGCGCTTATGAGCAGGGATATGTCAAGGAAGGTATGGGCGCTGGGGGTTCTTGTATCGCAGCTCATTTAACCCAAGGCTGGGAGCAAATACAACTCCTGCAAGCAATTGAAGGCTTGGTACGCTCCTGCCACTAGTAGTATCTCTACTCGACGAGAAAGAAAAACATGAAGAACTTCTCTTTCTGGTTTTAATGAATTCTCCGAGCAAGCAATAGTTCTTCCAAGGCAGCGATGCGATTGTAGGCTGCTGTTAGTTGTGCTGTTAGTCGCTGGATTTGAATTTCTGGTGCTAACTCCTTTTCACCACTTTGATAATTGTCCCTACTGGTGCTATCTACTAGCACGTCCTTGTGTTCCATCGCCGATTTAGAACTACTATAGCTTTGAGTTGAGTAGTGCTCAGTAACACTTACCCCCTGAGAATTATTCGTTCCTTGAATTGTAGTTAGCCGACACTCTGATAAAGCTTCAGATACCCTAGCACTGAGGTTGTCAATAATTTGATACAGCGCATCTACTTTATGACTCAAAGTAATGACTTGTTTTTGTAGTGGCTCCATTTAATACCCTCATCGCCTGATCTGATTTCTTCTCTATATTAGGCAACAAAATAGCAAAGTCAACTCTACTTGTAAATCATTTTACTTATAAGATTTTTACTTTTAAAGTAAAACGTTAATACTATGTTTTAAGCAAGGGTAAATCCTAGCAGTGAGTAAAAAGACTGAGTAGAATGTAGAGCAGTTAACTTTATCGCTTATTGTTAGCAAAAGCTAGCTTTAGCAAATTTATGAAGTTAGGTAACTACAGGAATTTAGCAGCGCACCCCTAACAAGCATGATAACTTTTGCAGTGGTTCCAAAGTAACCTATTTTAGGTTGAACACGCCGGATGCAAATAGTAAGAATACTTACTCGTAGGGTCTAGCTGTAATTATTGATGACGCGGCATAGAAAGCAATATAAAACATCTGTCTAATGGTAGATAAAAATACTATCAACGTAAATTAGAAAAAATGCTTAAGTTTCAAGAATTTTTTACAGCTTGCACTGGGCGATGGACAACCGAGCGCACATATCATTCGGTTCTTGTAGGAGAGATAGAACGGTCTTACACAGAATTTCGGGTAGAGGCAATTACCCAAGAACAGAAGCAGCAAATTCTATCGCTATCTGCCTTGAGCGGCATTAAGGTGGCGATGAGTCAGGAAGCAGAATTGCCAGGGTTTGCGATCGCCTTTGATACGCGCTCTGAAACGGGGGAAACACTGTCGATGAGTCTCCAAGCTTTGTTTGTCCCAGACATCTACGTCCATGAGTCAGTCAGTATGCTGCCCCCACCTGTAGCAGCACAAGTGCCACTGGAGGCAGATGGGGAAGTGATTAAAGGTTTTTATTTGCGGAATGAGGGATACTCGGAAGCAGGAGCGATCGCCGGACGCTTTACTTACCAACCCACCCGCCAAACATTGGAAATGACGACATACTATCGGCGTTCTGTAGCAGTGGATCAAATGCGTTTGCTTGCGCCGGACTTGCGGCTACGCACCATCGTTACTTACCAGCGTCCAACAGACAGTAGCGCACCCAGCGTCATCGACTTAGTTGGCTTTGGAGTCGAACGGCGGCATACATAAAGAAAATATGGATCGACGGTTTTTTTTACTGAGTACAGGGATTGCCCTGAGCCAACTGTTAGCTGGATGCGGGGGTCAAAACCAAGCAAAGCTGCGCGTGCAGCTGTTGAAAGGTTCTATCCCTGTGCAGGTAGTCAATAAATTTCGTACTCTCAACCAACGCGCTGATTTACAGTTTGCCCCAGTTGAACAGTTGAAGGATTTATTTACCCAATTGCAATCCTGGAAGCAGGATAAGAAGGCGGATGAGCCGCAATTCCAACTTCCCCTACCCTTTATCAAATCTCAACAAATTGTTCACTCTGACTTGGTAACACTGGGGGATTATTGGTTAGCACAGGCAATTGAGCAGAAATTGATTCAACCGCTTGATCCTACAAAGTTAAAACAGTGGCTGGCGTTGCCCAGTCGGTGGCAAGAATTGGTGAGACGCAATGCCCAAGGTCAGCTGGACGCTGGGGGAAAAGTTTGGGCTGCGCCTTATCGCTGGGGTAATACAGTCATTGCTTATAACAAGGATAAATTTAAGTCTTTGGGCTGGACACCAACTGATTGGAGTGATTTGTGGCGAGAGGAATTACGCGATCGCATTTCTTTACTCGATCAACCACGGGAAATCATTGGTCTAGTGTTAAAGAAACTAGGAAAATCTTACAACACCGAGAATCTTAACAATGTTCCAGACCTGGAAAAGCAACTACGCGCCCTCCACTACCAAGTCAAGTTGTATAGTTCCGATACTTACTTGCAACCCCTAATTTTAGGAGACACCTGGCTAGCGGTAGGTTGGTCAACAGACGTACTGCGAGTTATGCAACGTTACCCGGAAATTGCCGCAGTCGTGCCTCAATCGGGAACTGCACTCTGGGCAGACTTGTGGGTACGTCCGACGGGTTCGGTGTCTAGTACATCTCTAGAGGAACAGTGGATTGATTTCTGTTGGACACCCCAAATTGCCCAACAAATTTCTCTCCAGACTAAGGCAACCGCGCCGATTCCTGTAACGCTCAAGCCAGCTGATATCCCAGAACCATTAAGACTGCTGCTATTTGATCCGGAAATTTTCCAGCGCAGCGAATTTTTACTTCCCCTATCTAAAACAACGATGCAGCAGTATCAGTCCTTATGGCAGACAATAAGGAGTAATCCTTAAATCTGATTACCTGATCCCCGTACCTGCGCCTTACCTGTTGCTTCTACTTGGATACTGCACAGACGTGGATTTGTAGCATTACAGGTGTAAGTTGCCAAAAGTTCTCTTTGATAATTGAAAACTCTCAAGTTGTAGCCGTAATCACGGGCAACAGTGCCAAAGTGATTAACAAATTCGTATCGCTCTAGGTAGTCGGTTAAGCTCCAATTTTGCCGATTTACTACTAAGTCAATTCGACCAGCAGCGGTGCCATCAGCTGGATAAGTTAACCAATTCTCAAGCAACTTATCTCCGAACTGTGCATTCGCCCACCACAGGCTAGGAATTGTTAATTGCTGTTGGCAGATAGTGTTAGCGGCAATCGCACCTATCTGCTCACAATTAACGGTGGTAGCTGCGGATGCAGGCTCCAATAAACTTAGCTCCAGAGGAGCAGTAGAAGGCTGCGGTACTGATGGGGTTTGTGCTGATAATGGTTGTGGCAGAAGGGATGCGCTGAAGCTGATGCTAAGTAGTAGTAAGAGCCATCGCCCAAAGCGCAGGTTACACAAATGCATTGTCTTTGTGTTAGTTGTAACTAAGGTGAATAATCATATTCCTGCTTGATGTAACCAAGATATTAAGTCGTCTGAATCAGAAAAATCTAACAACGCTTCACTCAATTCTTCTATCTGGGAAGTGGTTAGCCTTTGAATCTGCGCTTGTAACTCTGGGGAGACTTGACCAATCCGGCGTGTAAGTTGGCGCATGATAATTCTCTGCTCTCCCTGTTGCAGTCCCTGTTGCAGCCCTTCTTGGATAATTTCTTGGTAAAGTGGTGATTCCTGCATAAGCTTTTCTCGTAAAAATTGCCGAATTAAGTTTTTGTTGAATCTCAAACTTGCCAGCAGTTCAATACAAGCTGAGATATTCTGCTGCTGTTGTGGTTCTACAATCATATCTACCCTGGCGGCGACTTGCTGTAGCAAAGCACTAGGGGAGTTTGTCTGTGCTAGAGCGGCAAAAGGCAATAAAGCAGGGTTTGATAGTAATGGAGTGGGATCTTGCTCCCACAGACGAATCACTCGATAACGGTGCTGTGTATTAGACGTACTAAATTGCTCCACATAAGCTGCAACTGATGTAGTTTCTTTTAAGAAAATTACTACCTGTTCAATGGGACACTCATATTGTCGATATAGCCTGACCCAATAATCAAGCATCCGCAAGGGTAAAGATGGTACAGATGTCGGTAGTGTTTGGAATTCTAGATACAAAATATTGTTAGCTTGCAGGAGGATGAGTGAATCAGCGCGGATAGGATCAAGTTTCAATTCAGTTGGTATCTGGATGTCATTGGTATTCAAGTTCAGTAGCCAGGAGACAAACGAAGCTGGATATTCTACGGCTAAATATTTGCAAATATTGTCAAAACTCAATTTAGGATTCCGCTTTTTATGTTCAATGCCTAGATTTAGTCACAAGTTTCAAAATTGGCTGCACTTTCAGCACAAGGGCGATCGCAGACTAAAGAATTAACACCAAACATTTAAACTTATCCCCAAAGCCGACGACTGGGCGCTCCATTCAAGCGCTGGTGAGTATCCGAGAGGAGGGCTGGGATATCTAGCTGTTCAGGACACCGGGGCAAACAATCACCGCAACTAGTACAACGATTCCCTTTAACCCCAGGAAACCAGTGACCAGCATTTTCAAACATTCCATAGCGGTAACTCCCATAGTCATTCATATCATAGGCAACAGCAAGATTCCTCAGTCGCAAAACTTCGGGAATATTGATGTTCTCTGGACA
>JBGTCQ010000080.1:0-41006 GCA_041748755.1 Chroococcidiopsidaceae cyanobacterium
GGCATTTCTCAACAAAAGTTACCGCTCTATTTAGGCTTCTTTGAGTTCGTCCATAATGCTAAGAGACGAGGTAAAGCCTTGCTTAAAGCATTACTGGAAACTTTGCTTACTTAGCTCCCTGGAATCC
Organism: Chroococcidiopsidaceae cyanobacterium; assembly: GCA_041748755.1. Lineage (GTDB taxonomy): Bacteria > Cyanobacteriota > Cyanobacteriia > Cyanobacteriales > Chroococcidiopsidaceae > JAHHHE01. Next base: position 128 of record JBGTCQ010000080.1, read on the forward strand.
CTATTGAGCCAAGATTTTTTGTATAAGGAGGATAAAAACGGTTGCATTGTGGAAACTGATCAACTTCGGAGTGGACTCAATCAGATAGATGATTACATTGACTACTGTACAAAGTATCAAGAATTTATTCGAGGATCTCTAGGACTCACATCATTCACCTCTCCATATGGGATTATTATTATTGGGCGAGAAGCAGAACTTAAAAGAGATCCGAGAAAGAAAGACCGTAAAGCACAGTTCAACAGAAGAACTCATACTATACAAGTACGCACTTTTGATGCTTTTATTCGTGAGATTGAATTTTATTCAAGAGCTTCATACAAACTGCCTTTTCTATCAAAGCTTTATAAGTCTTTCTTCATTACTGATGAGATAACTCCGCATGATAGATGGTTTATAGACCAAGATACACAAATGCCAACGTCTGCACAACTTCAGGCTTTGTATCGTATCAGTTATCAGTTAACGTATGTGATGCTTCAACCCATCCATCTCGTTTGTATTGATGATCGGACTCAAAATTTATTCATTTTGGCAGGTCAGAACGAAGATATTGAGTTTCAACTTACTCCAAATGGTGAGGTGCTGTAATGAATCAAGTTAATTATGCAGCTATGTCTGACCAAGAGTTGAAACGGTACTTCCTTGAGCATCGACAAGACCAGGCTGCGCTTCAAGCTTATCTAGAACGTCGTCGGAGACGTTCAGTTCAAGTCATCACGACAGTAGATGATCCTGACTTTGATGCAAAAATTCAAGCAGCTATTCGCCAGCAAGTAAGTGAGCATCGAAGTTAATAAGGTAGTTTAACACTGCATCGGCGCGGACAGACGAAAGCTCGTGTTGCAGCTTTGAGTGATCTACCGCCGCTCAATTGATTTATCAGATAGAAGCTATAGCCTATCCTGTCACTTGACCATCATTTTTGATGTACACACTAGAGTTAGTTGACTCTCAAGACATTCGTACTCCCAAGCCTCTGTTGGAGCAAAGTGTATACATACAGTTGAAATTGAAGTACATGGCGATCGCGTTGCCTTGTGCCTCTAGTGGGGCGATCGCGTGTGGAATAGGAAAAAGCCTTTTGCAGTATTACCCCGTCATCAGCAAGCCGAATTAATCGCCCTTATCTGCAAATTGATTGAAACATCGGCAGTATCACTGTCGCTTAAAGAATTTGCGATCACAGCAGGTTTCAGTCAATACCACTTCCAGCGTCTGTTTAAAGAGGTGGTTGGCATGACACCAAAGCAATACGCGATCGCTCAACGTGCCAAATGGTTACGCAACGAATTGAATCAGGAAACTTCAATCACGCAAGTCATTATTGAATTAAGCGATGTGCTGATTTGGAATTGACTGGCTTATTTAGCAGGTGGTTTTTTTTCTCGCACTAGGTCAACAGCTGCTTGTAATAACTCGCTCAAAAGATTGCGTAAGCGTCGTCCTCCCTCCTTGGTTATGGTTTCCCCAGCCTCACGTAACCTTTCTTCTAACTTCTGCTCAGCTTGCTCAACAGCTACTTCAGTCTTGGTGTGAGTCTTGTTATACCAAGTTTTAGCCTCATCTAGATACACTTTAACCTCTTCGTAGCGCCCGCCGTAACGGGCAGCTAAGTTAGCTCTTAGAATTGCTGCTTGAGCTTGAAGTTGAGCATAGCGCTTTTGTAACAATGCTGCCTCTTCACTGTTTTTAAGTGTATTGATTGCTGATTCAATTGCGGCTTTGAGCTTGGGAGAAGTATCTTTCACATCCTCTTCAATATCACTTAAAAGCCTTACAATTTCTTGCTGTAGTTCGTCTTCTTGAGTATCTAGCTTAGTTTGTAATTGTTTAACCTCTACTTGAGTTTTAGTAATAGATTGGCGTCGCCAACTACTAATACCCTCAATCACACCTTCAATAGTGGCAGTAATTTCTTCCTTGATTTCGCCGCCTCTTTCTTTCAAACTTTCATTTACTGCCGAAACAGCATCTTTAACGATTGAGCGGATGTCGTTAGAGCCTGCCTTAAATTCAGAATTCACCTGAGATACAGCAGATTGGACAATTTCTCGAATGCGCCCAGAGCGTAATTGTCCTGTAGATTTAGCTTCCTCAAGTTCAGTGGTAATTTGCTCTTTAATCCGATTAAGCGTTGCCCTATCAAGCGGATTCAGTGGCAAAGACTTACTAAACTGTTGTATATTTCCAGAGGAACGCTGAGCAAGGTCGTCAAAGTTTTGGTAATCTTCCACATCAGATTGCTCATTCTGCGAAGGCTGTAGTGGTTCCTGGTTAACCAATCCAGGCTTACCTTGAGCCAATTCATTCATGATCTGGCGTTTTTCTTCATCACTAATAGCCATTTCTCTATCTCCTAGTTTAAATTAACGTTTTGAAAAAATTGAGGGATTTAAAAAACTTAGTCTTTTATAATGGGTTAATGGTTTCAACACCTTAGAGTCTATCCATTTAATCAATATTCGCTATTTATCAATTTGTGTTGAAAAATAGATTTCACTGTTAGCTAAAGTACTGATACTTCACACATGCATAAATCCTATAAATCTATTCACTTAATTTCCTCTTCCTGACGACTGAATTCATCTAGTTTGAGTGCAGTGCAAAAAATCTTAATGATTAAATTAATCTTTTTCGCTTAAATGTCACTCAAAGCAAGCAGCGGCAAGGCGGTTGATAATCCTTAAGTAATTTAGATGTGATGGTTATGTATCTATTGACATAGAACACTATATTTTATCAGTGTCAAAGTAAAGAACTATGCCTTACTTTGCGCTCTTGTCAAGCTTTTAGAATAAACTGAGTTGAGCAGGGGAATGATCAATGTCCCAAGGAAGAGGTGGTACAGGAACACGCTGTGACAACAACTGTTGGAAGTAACGAGCCGTACCAGGCGATCGCGCTTCAATTGGACAGTGAACGAAAAAATAAAGGCGCGTACCTTGATGTAGCCACTGGTCAATAAACGTAACCCACTCTTCTAGAAAAGTCTGATTAAACTCTCGATTGGGATGACTAATGAAGCGAATTAAACTAAACGGGGCAGTGACACTGAATTGTACAGGTAGTTTGGGTTTACGTCGCTCAGAATTCACCTGGGGGTCATCGGGACTACTGTAGATAGGACGGCTATCTAGCAGCACACGACCAACTTCCAACTGTTTCAGAATAGCTGTGAGTTGACTGGCATGAGGTTCTCGGAACCAGGCTGGATGACGAACTTCTATTGCAAGTGGCGCTTCACTACGCGGCCAAGCGTCCAGAAATGTTGTTAGATCGTCCAATAAAGCAGGACTGTAGCGAGGCGGTAATTGAGCAAAAATTGGCCCCAAGCGATCGCCTAACCCACGCATCTGTTCTAAAAAGCTTAATGCACCGGCAATAGAAGGCTGTAGCAATTCTTGATGGGTCAACTCCCGTGGCAATTTGAGGCAAAATTCAAAACCAGGAGGTGTTTCTGCTACCCATCGCGCTACAGTATCTCGGTCAGGTACTGCATAGAAAGTAGTATTGCCTTCAACGGTAGTGAGACGCTGGCTGTAGAGATGTAAAAACTCGGTACTACGACTTTTTTGTGGATAGAAGTCGCCAACCCAACCTTTGTATGACCAGACAGCGCAACCGAGACGGAAGTTCATAATGTTACTAATAGACTCGAACCAATGAACCACATAAGGTTGTGTTGCAAAAACTGAAGCAGCAGATGCTAAGGTAGGAAACCTTTGCCATTTTCTCTCTTTAAATGTCCAAGTCCAACTCCTGCAAGGAGCGTCACTACTCATATTGAAGTAGTACCCCAGTTAGGGTTCTACAACAGATTATCTAAGGCTGTTATTTATGACCAGATTGTTGCGCGAAATCCAGGTCATTCCCTGAGCAATCTCAGCACGATCCGTGTTTACACGTGGCGAGTCCTTAACGATAATTTGGTAGTTTCTACTGTTTATCAAGGTGTTATTGGACACCTTAGTACTAGACGAATCTCCAAGTATGATTCCTGAACCATTATTAGCAACTGTATTGCCAGAGATGAAACCTTTGTGCGAAAGTTCATATAGAATACCAGCACTATGATTGTTCCGAACGGTATTGTTAACAATTGTCGTGTTCAGGCACGATACATCACACCAGATTCCAGGAGAATAGTTGTTTTCGACAAGATTGTTACGTATGATCGCGCCAGTAGTTTGAATTAATTTCGTTCCACCTGCGCCATAATTTGTTTTGAAGTGTTCAATATTGTTAAAACTGATTGTATTGCCTTCAAGCAAGATGCGGTCCGCACTCCCCTTAAGTCCAACCAGACCATTGTAGGTAAAGGTGTTGCCGCTCACAACCGCATCAGCGCCCTGAAGAGTGACTCCCGAAGCCCCATTCCAGGCAAAGGTATTGTTCTCAAGCCGCACACCAGCTGCTCCTACAAGCATCGCCTTGTCAGCATAGTGGGCAAAACCTAGACCTCTGACGACTGCATTCGACGATTTTTTGTTGATTGTAATGCCCGATGTCACTGCTGTGGCTTCCACTGTTTTGCCCGCCGGATTATTGCCAATGTAGAGTTTATTGTTGGCATTGTCGACGTAAAATTCCCCAGGTCCCACATTAGCTCTGTTCCCCACTTGCTTAAGGGAAACACCGTTAACATACACCATGTCGGTGTAGCGTGCCATCGGAACACTTGGGTCAAGAAGTTCCTCCTTGAGCAGAGGAAACGAGTAGTTCCAGCCATCTTTGCGCCATACACCACCATCATTTACCCAACCTTGAACCTCAATACTGCCTTTGAGCCAAGGTTTTTCTTGCGGATACGCTTGCAACGTGAGTTTCTTAGTAATTCTGCCAGTAGCTTTGTGATATTGTCCGCCACGGAAGACAACTGTTGCACCCGCTGGAGCTGAATTTAGAGCTTTGGCAACTGACCAAGGGGAATTAGGTGACTTACCAGAATTAGTATCCTTGCCATCTGGAGCTACGAAATAGGCATTAGCAGGAATCGGGTAGCTGGTATCTTTAATCTGAATTGCAGCAGCCACATTTGGCGTAGCTAACACAACTGCAAATAGGCTCTTCACCAAGAAAAGACGCTTGAGCTGTTGCCAGCTGCTTGTGATATTCATATGGGCAAACTCCGTGTTGTAATACAAGTGATGCGAGTGCTGTTTTGAACAGTAAGAAATTGCGCTGTTGCTTTCCTGTTTCTACAACTAACTAGTGAGCCTTTGAGGCTTCCAGCGCCAAAGGTTCACGTGTCAGTAGAATCATGAAAATAACTGCGTTAACTATGCGATAACTGCGTTAACTACTAGTCAAAAAAAGAGCAAGATTTTGGGAATTGTTTTAGAAGGTTATGATTACTTGCTCTAACCTCCACATTGAAAAATCAAGAAAATGTGCAGGTTCTAAATTTTCTGGCTCTTAGTATATCTACATCAACCACACAGGAAATTTAGTAGCCTCTCTATGTCAAGTAGGGACTACATTAGCGGCTTTAAATGTTGTGCAAGTAATAGAGTAAGTGTAAGCCCGTTAGAGATGATGAACGTGAACACGCTAATCCAAAAATAATTTGTCCTCCGCTGACGTACACGAGTTTTACAGGAATTACAGCTACACTGCAAACCCGCTTTTCAAACTAGCCCTACATAACAAATCTACACGCAACTGAATTACAAGACCTTATCGTTACTTTTGTTACATGTCAAGTATGATTTACGGAAAATTTTTACTAAGTCATGTTTTTAATATTACTTTTAATAGAATGAATCTACTTGTCGCTAATTGAGGGCTCAGTTTTAAATAAAAACCTTTTAGACAATTTTCCATAATATCACTAGTTATAATTGGAACATCGGCGTACTTGTATAATTTTTTACAAAAAAACTTTAGAAGCAGTGTAAGTAATCGCATTTTCTACCAAGTTCTGTCTAACTTTTGTATTAAATAACAAGAAACGAATCAGCGCTGCCAATAGGTGATATTGAGCTATGCATCAGTCGAACGATCTACTTACTTCTCAGCACTAGAGGTTGGACCAGTGGCGAAACTACTTAACCCATTACTAAGCAGCCATTCTCTTGGATCTAAATCATCCATCTGCTACTCAAAATCGTTATGACTATGATATATTCGTAACAGTTCGTAAAGAATTAGTGATTGCGTGTCCGCACGGGTCAGCTAATCCTCGTACCCCATCACCAGTAGAAGCATCAAGGAGAATTAGTTTAATGCCCCTAACTTATGCAGCAGAAGGATGCCTCAGAGTTGGTCAAATGGCTCCAGAATTTACTGCAACGGCTGTGGTCGATCAGGAATTCAACACAATTAAACTGTCTGAGTATCGCGGTAAATATGTCATTTTATTCTTCTATCCACTAGACTTTACATTTGTTTGCCCTACTGAGATTACAGCCTTCAGCGATCGCTTCGATGAGTTTAAGCAAATCAACACCGAAGTTCTTGGGGTTTCTGTTGACAGTGAGTTTTCCCACTTAGCCTGGATTCAAAGCGATCGCAAATCTGGCGGTGTCGGCGATCTCAACTATCCCCTTGTTGCTGATCTCAAAAAAGAGATTAGCGCCGCCTACAACGTTCTCGATCCAGAGGCAGGCGTTGCCCTACGAGGTCTATTCATCATTGACAGAGAAGGCATCATCCAGCACGCGACTATTAACAATCTAGCCTTTGGTCGCAGCGTCGATGAAACCTTAAGAACGCTGCAAGCAATTCAACACGTTCAAGCTCACCCTGATGAAGTTTGCCCAGCTGGTTGGCAACCCGGCGATCAAACGATGGTTCCTGATCCAGTGAAGTCAAAAGTTTACTTTGCATCCGTCTAGATTCTGGTAGACAGTAACAACTACCAATAATTTGACATGGGGAAAGACAAAGCGAGACTTTGCACGGTCAAATATTACTAATAGCCCGCTAGTCAGACTACCGAATTTTGAAGGCAAGCAATCAGTCAGACTTGCCTTTACTCGGTTCCTATAAAAGCAATATTGTCCCCTATGCTTTCCTGATATCAATACTTAGATATTGACTGAACAAAAATTTGTCAGAACCAAGTAGCTCAATGTCTTCAAGAGGCAGAATGGGAAGCCTTTATTTAGCAAGGCTTTTAGGAGTTTGCTAAACTAAACAAACTAGACTTTGTTAGTCAATCCGCTGAAGGACGTTCCGATGACGCTATCCATGCATCCAAGTACTCTACTGATCTCTAGAGAACTGCCAACTCTGCAATACACCTCTACACGCGATTACTTTGATGAAACGTGGGAAGCTCCCCTATCAACCTTGCTGGGATTGGGACGCGCAGCAGGTGCTGACTTCATCGAATTTTTCCTAGAGCGGGTGAACTACATCAACTGTCTAGCAGAAGACGACACCATCACCAGCATCTCGCCGCGACTCTCCACAGGGGCAGGTGTAAGGGTGTTTCGTGGCAAAGCTGACTGTTACGTTAGCACTAATGATTTGTCATTTGCAGGGCTGAAAGCTGCTCTGGAAAAAGGTTTGTCGATTTTAGGACTGCAACTTCCAGTTGAAAGTGCTTATATACCAGAAATTAATCTGGAGTTACTTAGAGACTATGCTACAAAGAAAGGCAAAGATGCCTGGTTACCTGAATGTAGCTCAATGCGAGAAATGGGAGAAGTTCTCCTCGATGCCAACGCCAGGCTAGAACTTAAAGCAAATCATGTGCAATCCCGACGAGCGGTTTATTTTAGAGACTGGCAAGAAGTTTTAATAGCAGCCAGTGATGGTACATTTACCAGGGATATTCGCCTCACTCAGTCTGTAGGATATAACCTGCTGTGCGCCGACGGTGCCCATCGCTCGTCAATTAGTAAGCGGGCTGGCAACACTAGTGATCCAGGGTTCCTGCGGACATGGGATTATGAATCTGCTGCTGAGGAAGTGGCAGAATCAGCTGGACGGATGCTGGATGCCGATTACGTAGAGTCGGGTACCTACCCGATCGTCATGGCGAACGAGTTTGGTGGAGTCATTTTCCATGAAGCCTGCGGACACCTGCTAGAAACAACTCAAATTGAACGGAAAACCACTCCCTTTGCCGATAAGAAAGGTGAAAAAATTGCCCACGAAAGTTTGACTGCTTGGGATGAAGGACTTTCTCCAACCGCTTTTGGGACAATTGACATGGACGATGAGGGGATGCCTGCTCAACGCACGCTGTTAATTGAGAAAGGAGTGCTGAAGAACTTCTTAAGTGACCGCGCTGGTTCCCTACGCACTGGACACCCCAGAACCGGAAGTGGGCGGCGACAGAACTATACTTATGCTGCTGCTAGCCGAATGCGTAACACCTATATTGCAACTGGAGACTACTCCACCGCAGATCTGTTTGCCTCAATTGATCAAGGTATTTACTGTAAGAAAATGGGCGGCGGTAGTGTTGGCGCTACAGGACAATTCAACTTCGGTGTTGAAGAAGCCTACTTGATTGAAAATGGCAAAATCACCAAACCACTCAAGGGAGCTACCTTGATTGGAGAAGCTAAGGAAATTATGAACAAAATTTCAATGTGTTCTCAAGACTTGGCTTTGGCAGCTGGCTTTTGTGGCTCAATTAGCGGCAGTATCTATACGACAGTTGGGCAGCCCCACATCAAAGTAGATTCAATTACAGTCGGTGGACGGTGACTATGCAGAGTATCAAAGAGCTTGTAACTCATGGCCAAGCGATCGCGGATCAGATTGGCATCGAGAAATTCGACATTTATGGCTCATCTGTTGATGAAACGAGCGTTCAGGTAGATCAGGGAGAGTCTAAACAAGTTAAGGCTTCAAATCGTTCTAGTGTCACTGTCCGCGTCTGGAATAAAAACCAGACGATGGGGATTACTTCCACAACAGATGTAGATCCAACAGGAGTTGAATTGGCATTGAAAACTGCCTACGAGGCAAGTTTTTTTGGAGTTAAGGAACATGTGCCTGATTTTAGCCCTGAGGCTACTGTCCCAATTGCAAATCCTGCTAATGAAACAACGTCTCATACCCCAGTTGCAAAACTGCTAGATATCTTAATTGAAGCTGAAAAAGAACTGCTGTCAGCCCACCCAGCTATTAAAGGCGTACCATACAACGGTCTAGCCCAAAGAGATATCGACCGCTTTTATCTCAATAGTGATGGTGCTATTCGGAATGAAGCCCGCTCCTCCACAGTGATCTATCTTTACAGTAAAACTGAAGAAGAAGGGAAAAAACCACGTAGTGGTGGTGCTTTTAGGAATAGCCGCAGTCTTGAAGAGCTAGATATCCAAGGCTGTCTGAAAGAGGCTGCCGAGAAAACTATTAGTCACTTGAATTATCAAAAAGTCAAGTCTGGTAAGTACACCGTTGTTTTCTCTCCAGATGCCTTCCTTAGCTTGCTAGGTGCCTTCTCCAACCTATTCAACGCGCAAAATATTCTGGACAAACAAAGCCTCTCTACCCCAAAATCCCTGGGAAAACAAATTTCCTCTCCCTTGCTTTGCGTCTGCGACGATGCGTTGTATCCAGCTAATGTGGCAGCAGAGACGTTTGATGGAGAAGGGACACCAACCCGCCGAATCTCACTGATTACAGATGGCGTTTTGACAGGTTTTCTCCATAGTGCGGGTACTGCCAAAAGGCTCAATGCTCAACCTACAGGTCACGCAAATATCGGTGCTAAAGTAACGGTTAGTCCACATTTTTATCATGTTTTTCCAGGAGCTGCTACCGAACAGGAGTACAGCCTGGTCAATGCGGAGAACGTGATTTTAATCGATGATCTCCAGGCGCTTCATGCCGGAGTCAAAGCGCTACAGGGTTCCTTTTCGCTGCCATTCGATGGTTGGCTTGTAGAAAACGGAAAATTGACGAGTATTGAGTCAGCAACCGTGGCAGGAGATTTTCTAGAACTCCTCCAGTCCATCATTTTTGTGGAACCAGAGGTAGAGCTAACTCCAGCGGGAGCTTGCCCAAGGATCTGGGTTGATGGCTTGTCAATCACTGGGGAATGATTGATTAGCCTGACAGGGGAAAAGCAGCTAACATCCAGCCAAAAAATATAGCACTTCCAAGAGCATAGCTCCATGCCTCGTTAAGCTGGGCGGGCAGCAGCAAATGACAAAATCGCCATGAGTGGTGGAAGCAGCGGCAGCAAAAGGAAGATGAAGCTTAGTTGGGGTGGTAGGTAATCATACTATTGAAAAGGGATAATTTCTGAGAAAGTTTTGGGAGGAATTATTCCCTCCATTAGTCACCTCTAGTGTAACTCCAGGTGACCAACGGCTCCCTCACAATTGCAAGAGTTTTCGAAGCTAGAATCTGCAAGGGAAATCTCTGTCTCTCAATTTCAAAAACCGCTTATCTATCAAGGAGCTTGTTTTTGACTTTTGCTGACTTAGTACACAGTCTCTAGAAAATCATCATGTCACGGGTAATGTCAAAACCTGAACCTGGCTGTAGCAATGCAACCTGAGTCAGAACAGAACCACCTAAAATATCTCCGAAGAACAAAGCACCTGTACCACTATTAAAAGCGAAGTCTCCGTCGAACAGATAAGACTCAACCAGAATCATATCCCCAGAGCTTGAAAACCTTATTTTCCGTTAGGTGCAAGATCTGAGGAAAGTGTAGTAGAGCCAAACACAGTAGCTGATAATTTCGGTAGGGAAGCGGTGACGAGAATACATCGGCAGAAGCAGACAGGCAAGACGTGATCTGTATTCTACCCCCTCCTTCAGTTAAGTTGACAATACCGTCAGAGGATATCCCAGATTTTGAGGATGATAACAAAGAACCTTATTGGGGTTATTTCTTGGACCTAAACTGTCGAGCTATTTTCCGCATCTCTCGCTCTGCTGCTTTTCGATTCGGGTAACCGCGGTTTACTGCTGGGTAAGTAATTGCACAGGTACTACCTTTGATTGGTTTACCTACTGTGATGGCCACATCGTAATGACGGGTGGTAAACCCCGATAAACTGCTGCGATGGTTTGCGTAGTAAAGCATATACGGGCTGACCAACAACTCAAGCCCATTATGGCTGAAGCGACCCTTGCGTACCTCCACGCAATTAGGCGGACTAAATACGATTTCGATCAACACCTTCCTATAAAGTTCTCTTACAGTGAAAGTACAACCCTCAAAGCTTATGTCCCAAAGAGTTGGGCAATACCGCAGTTCGTTTTGCTCGATCCAGAGGACTCTCTTTGATTGGTCGTCGAACACCTGAAGGGTAATGAATAAGTGGCCTTGCTCGAACGTAAATGCTAGTAGAGGAGTGGAGTCAATCGCAACTGCGATCAGTACCATGCTATCCATCAAATCCTTGCCCTCGAAGGAGTTGTTCCCAACAACCAGTTCGCAAGAACTTCCAGCAAAGTGGAGGTTATAGGGTGGCGAAACTCCCACCCTCTTATTGTAGGGATTCTGATCAGCTTCTCGCACTAAATTTAAGGGCAACAGGCTGTTTGTTTTCTCGCGGTGGTGATTGTCACAAAGCAGTGTTATTTCACTTGCTACATGCCTCTGCACGTTTGCCCATCCTTCCATATGCTCGTATTCGTACAACGGGAGACCACAGATAACACAACCGAAGCCGCAACGCTGGCGTACTTCGCGCTGTATATCACTAGGGATGTCAGGTCTATTATTAGCCATTAAGGTTAAGGTTAAAATTTACTATCGATAAGTTTTTCTATAACTAAAGTTCATGGTTACATATCCACTCCGACTCGGAATCGGGTTGTGTTGCAGAAATCGCCAAGCCAATGCGTCATCTCACATCTTGCATCAAGCCTAAATTCATACAGCGCAGACGTTTTAGTTGAATTGCATCCAGGCTGAACCTTACTTGAAGTAAACTTTTTAAGCCTTAAGGGGATCACTTAGAAAAATTAACAGAGCTTAAAAAGTTGATTTACCGTTAGGTGCAAGATGTGAGTTAAAGTGTCATTGTCTCCCTGGTCATACAGGGTGTCATTGCCTGTACCGCCAATTAAGTAGTCATTGCCCACACCACCGAAAAGTTTGTCACCACCCGTCTCACCATCTAGGGAGTCATTGCCAATATCGCCGATTAGTCGGTCAAAACCTGTACTACCGAAAAGTTTGTCATCACCGGTTCCACCATTGAGGACATCATTGCCCTCATTGCCGTTAATATTATCATTCCCAGCTAGACCATCTAGAGTATCATTACTGTCCAAGCCGAAAATAGTGTCATTCAACTCAGAACCAAAGATACTGTCAGCGCTAAAGGGGCAACAAATAGATATCTTCTCACCCTTATCGTTAACAGAATTGGAGAACTGCTACTCGTCAATCTGACCAATGCGGCGGAGATTGAGAATGTCGCTCATTTTCTTAATTTGGGTGAAAACGTGTTCGAGTTGGTCGCGATCGCGAATTTCAATTCCCAGGTCAATCACCGCTGGCTGACTACCATTAAAAGTCTTCACTTGAGCATTCCGCACATTAATGCTGTGGTCACTCAAGCGAGACAGGATATCTTTCAGCACCCCTACACGATCAATTGCTTCAATTTGAATATCGATGGGGTAAGTCTGGGGACGATTTCTGTGGGAATGGTTTGAGTTCCAGCTAACTGGCACCAAGCGATCGCACTCCACACTGTCCACGTTTTGGCACCCTTGGCGATGAATTGAAATTCCGCGACTACTCCGCGTTACGACACCGATAATCGCTTCACCAGGAAGGGGACTACAACATCCAGCTAGGTGATACAGTAGCCCTTCTACTCCCGCAATCGGCGATTCACTAGAACGATGAGTAGGTACTTCGCGCTGCGTCTTGGGGGAAGTTGTTGGCAAGGGAATATCAGAGGTGACCGCAATTGGTTGCTGTGCCTTAATTATTTCTCGCCAGCGATTTAACACGAGATTCAATGTCACTTCGCCGTAACCCAAGGCAGCGAGTAAATCTTCAACACTATGATAATTACAGCGTTCGGCTACAACCTGCATTGGTTCTGACTTCAACAAGGCTTCAAAGCCAGTTTTACCGAGTTCCTTTTCCAATAAGTCGTGACCACGAGCAATATTTTCTTCACGGCGCGATCGCTTGTACCACTGGCGAATCCGGTTTTTTGCCGCAGATGTCCGCACAAAATTCAACCAATCCAAACTCGGATGGCTGTTCTTCTGGGTGATGATTTCTACAATGTCTCCATTCTTGAGGCGCGTGTCCAGCGTCACCATCCGCCCATTTACTCGCCCTCCAGCACAGTGGTTTCCTACCTCTGTATGAATTCGATAGGCAAAATCAACTGGCGTTGAACCTGGATTAAGTGGGACTACATCCCCCTTAGGAGTGAAAACATAAACATCATCTTCAAATAAATTATCTTTGACGCTTTCCAAGTATTCCTGTGCGTCTTTGAGGTCATTTTGCCATTCTAGTAACTGCCGTAACCAGGTAAATTTCTCATCACCAGGAGTTATTTGGCTATTGCTGCTTCCGGTTTCTTTATATTTCCAGTGAGCAGCAATTCCATACTCCGCTATCTGGTGCATTTCCAAGGTGCGGATCTGCACTTCCAATGGACGACCACTAAGACTCACGACAGCAGTATGCAATGATTGATAGCGGTTAGGCTTTGGTAGACCAATATAGTCTTTAAACCGTCCTGGAATTGGTCGAAAAGCATCATGAACAACTGCTAAAGCCCGATAGCATTCATCATTGCTTTGGACAATTATCCGAATTGCAGCCAAATCGTAAATCTCATGAAATTCCTTCTGCTGCCGCTGCATCTTCTGGTAAATCCCATAGAGATGCTTAGGACGACCGTTAATGTCGATGCAGTGAATCCCAGATTGCTCTAAACCTACGCTTAAAATTTCTGTAACTTTTGCGAGTCTTGCTTCCCGATCTGCGCGTTTCTCTGCTACCAACTCCTGCATTTGACGATAGGCTTCGGGTTCCAAATACTTAAAAGCCAAATCTTCCAGTTCCCACTTTAAGCGCCCGATCCCCAATCGATTAGCTAATGGAGCAAAAATGTCTCGTGTTTCTTGAGCAATGCGGCGACGTTTTTCATCCGGCAAATGTTCTAGTGTCCGCATATTATGCAGCCGATCTGCCAGCTTTACCACAATTACTCGGATATCTTGAGCCATTGCCAGGAACATGCGGCGGAAGTTCTCGGCTTGGCTTTCAGTTTTGCTGGAAAAGTTAAATTTAGAAAGCTTAGTGACACCTTCCACCAGCTGCCGCACTTCTGATCCAAACCGCTGTTCTACCTCCTCAACGGTGACATCTGTATCTTCAACAACATCGTGGAGAAAACCAGCGGCAATCATCGCCCCGCTACCTCCTAAGTCCCGCAACAAACCAGCAACGGCGACAGGATGACAAATATAGGGTTCTCCCGACTTGCGGTATTGACCTTGATGCAGTTGGTAGGCGAGTTCAAACGCCCGACAAATCAGCCCAGTATCAGCAGGTATTCGGTCAGGCATTGCTGACTCATTTTCCGATGGCGGTGCGTTTAAACAAGCTTGTAGCCAGTCAGGAACGGCGAAATCAAAGGAGGCAGTAGTCGTCGGAGCAAGGGCGTTCATAGGGTCGGGCTTTAAGAGGCGTAGAGAGAAGGTAACAGTAGCATAATCCAGGCACTGGAACGCAGTGATATGCCAAATCAGTCAACTATTAGTATTTATAAGATTGAAGGATGGTCGCCCTTATTGTGCGGTCCTACGTGAGGGAGAAAAATCTTATGAAAGATTGGAAGCGTAGACTCAACTCCAAGCTTGGTAAAAGCCGAGGCTATAGTCAACGATTAAAGTAATGTTTATTTTATGAGACAAAATTCTTTACATTAATACTATCTTAAGAAGCTGTTAAATGTTGCCAAATCTTCATCGCCAGCGCTATCAAGAATTTTCCGAAGTTCTAGAACAGTTGCAACAGACGGCGGCTAGTATCCAGTTAGATATACCTAAGCTGCGCCATGCGTTGCTGGAGGCGCAACAATTTTTTCAGCAGCAAGTTGTGAGTTTGGACGCTGGTGAGTTGGAACCAAGCCATGAACCACGGGTGCGCTCTTATCAAACGGAAATGAGTAAACAATTACGGCTTTTAGGAATGGATGTGATGTTTTTACGAGCGGCGCGGCAAAAGGAGACAGTGGAAGGTAGGCAGCGGCAATTAAGCGATCGCCTGAAAACTTTAATTAGCTACTGCGATGCCATACTGCAATTAAATTGATTTAAGTCACACAAGGAAAACTTGTAAATTATAGTTCGTTCATAAAAGTCAAAACTATTTAAAGCTGATAGCTAAATTATGAGCAAAGCCCTATTTTGGATTGACAACCTCAAAGTCGCCTATCCGCAACGTCAGGGTACAGAACAATTCAACTGGGCGGTTGATGGTGTGTCTTTAACTCTGCAACCAGGTGAACGGCTGGGATTAGTGGGGGAATCGGGCTGTGGCAAATCTACACTAGGACGAGCAGCGATGCGGTTGCTACCAGCCTCGACGCAGATTCAGGGACGAGTGATGTTTGAAGGACGGGAGGTTTTTGATCTGACGCCTGCTCAGTTGCGACAATTTCGGGGTGAGGCGGTGGCGCTGATTTTTCAAGATCCGATGACACGCCTCGATCCGTTGATGACGATTGGCAAACACTGTATTGAGACACTTAAGGCTCATCAACCGCAGTTATCATCGCGGCAAGCGAAGGCAAAAGCATTGTCCACTCTAGAGGCAGTGAAAATTCCGGCAAGTCGCTGGAGTCAATATCCCCACGAGTTTAGCGGTGGGATGCGGCAACGGGTAGCGATCGCGCTTGCCCTCCTGCTCAACCCCAAACTAATTGTTGCCGATGAACCGACTACCAGTTTGGATGTCACGGTTGCTGCCCAAATTTTAAAGGAACTAACAAGACTGTGCCGCGAACGAGAAATGGCATTGTTGCTAATTTCTCATGATTTGGCGTTGGTAGGGGAATACTGCGATCGCATTGGCGTGATGTATGGAGGTAAGGTTGTCGAGACTGGGTTTTCTCAATCAGTATTCCAGCACCCCCAGCACGAATATACGCGATCGCTTCTGAATGCGGCTTTGCATATTCAAGCGGTTAAAGGACAGCAAAAGGATATTCATTCAAGCTCAACACCTCTGTTGCGGGTTAAGGATTTGAAAAAGTACTACACCTTAGAACGTAATTTTGTTGAGCGACTCTTGAAACAGGAAGTTTCGCAGTCAATTAAAGCTGTAGATGGTGTCAATTTGGATCTTTATTCGGGGGAAATTTTGGGATTAGTAGGGGAATCAGGCTGTGGTAAAAGTACCCTGTCGCGGACTATATTGCAACTAATTCGCCCAACTTCGGGCAAAGTCGAGTTTCAAGGGACAGAGTTAACCACATTGTCGCGGCAGAACCTGCGGCTGCAAAGGCGGCAAATGCAAATGGTGTTTCAAGATCCCCACGCCTGTCTAAATCCCTCAATGACAGTGGGACAAAGTATTGCTGATCCCCTATTTATCCACCATTTGGCTGATCAGAGTGCGGCGAAGGTTCAGGTAATCCAAATACTAAAGCGCGTGGGGCTGACACCGCCAGAAGAGTATTATGAGCGCTATAGCGCTGATTTATCTGGAGGGCAGCAACAACGAGTGGCGATCGCGCGGGCTTTAATTACTCATCCTAAACTCCTGATCTGCGATGAACCAGTAAGTATGCTGGATGCCAGTGTGCAAACTCAGGTATTGGAATTGATGCTGGAGTTAAAGCGGGAGTTTGATTTGACGTATTTATTTATTACTCACGATCTTTGGGTAGCGAGGTTTTTATGCGATCGCATTGCCGTGATGCATTCTGGGCGCATTGTCGAACTCGGTTCCACCCACGAAATTTTTACTAACCCCCAGCACCCTTATACCCAAACTTTACTGCAAGCTGCTCCAATGCTGGCGCGAACTTAGAACCGACTTATAATCTAGTGCCAAAATACTAATAACTAATAACTAATGACCAAGAAGGGGCTAGGGACTGGGGACTAGGGGCTAGGGGAATAAACAAAAACCTAGCCCCGTCGATAGTTTCAAGAAGAGTGTTTTTAAACATGGAAAAAGAAAAAATATTTATGTCGAGAGGCTTGGTTCTAAGACATATCTCTATCCAAATCCCCTGCTTCAACGCCTGCGGAGATTTCCCTAGTCCCCAGCCCCTAGTCCCTAGCCCCTCTTAAACAATGACCAATGAACATCCGTGATGCTATTGAAACTGACTTACCAGCTATTGTCGAAATTTACAATGCTGCAATTCCCCAGCGCATGGCAACAGCTGACTTAGAGCCTGTATCTGTTAAAAGTCGTTTTTCCTGGTTTTATGAACACATACCCCTAAAACGCCCTATTTGGGTAATGGAAATAGACCACATCGCTGGTTGGCTAAGTTTCCAATCATTTTATGGACGGCCAGCATACCATGCAACTGCCGAAATTAGTATCTATGTTGCACCAATCTATCAGCGTTGCGGTGTGGGAAGGCAACTCTTGACACAGGCGATTTCTTGCAGTCCTAGCTTTGGTTTGAAAACCCTATTAGGCTTCATTTTTGCCCATAATCAGCCGAGTTTGCAGTTATTTGAGTCTCTAGGCTTCCAACGCTGGGGTTATTTACCTCAAGTGGCAGAACTCGACGGCGTTGAGCGCGACTTGCTGATCGTGGGCTACAGAATTATTTAACTAAGTAAGCTACCTTTAAAAGGTATTCAGTGAAATTACAGTTCCCAGACTCTCGTCTGCGGCTGATATAATCCAAAACACTGCTACAACTAAACCGCTCACTGAATCACTTGCTGTAGGGAGCTTTATGAATTGCCCCTATTATTGCTTGATAGTGAGGAGTATGTTCTTTTTCAGGTGTTCATGACGATATCGACAGTAAATCCCCAGATACTAACGCCTAACGTTCGTAATTCTGTTCGCCTCAAAGATATTCTCAAAACGCTACCCCAAGAGTGTTTTCAGCAAGATCGCCGCAAAGCTTGGTCAAGAGCGCTAATTAATGTTTTGCTGGTTGGCTTAGGCTATGTGGGTATAACTTTTGCTCCCTGGTTCCTCTTACCCCTATTATGGATTTTTACCGGTACTGCTCTTACCGGTTTTTTTGTGATTGCTCACGACTGTGGACACAGATCATTTGCCAAACGACGCTGGGTAAATGATCTGGTGGGGCATTTATTTATGCTGCCATTGATTTACCCCTTTCATTGCTGGCGGGTTCAGCACAACCACCATCATACTCACACCAACAAACTTGAAGAAGACAATGCTTGGCATCCGATTTCACCACAGGAGTTTGAAAGTTGGGGGCCAATTTCCAAATTGAGCTTTGAGGGGTTCATGCGGAATCGGTTATGGTGGGTAGGATCAATCATCCATTGGGCTACTTGGCACTTTAATTGGTCTAAATTTCGCGAGAAAGACCAGTCTAGTGTGAAGCTATCTGTAAGTGTCGTTGTGATTTTTGCCGCGATCGCCTTTCCCACCTTAATTGCCACTACCGGGATCTGGGGATTCGTCAAATTCTGGTTAATGCCCTGGCTAGTCTACCATTTCTGGATGAGTACATTTACTTTGGTTCACCACACGACTCCAGAGATTCCTTTTTATCCACCTGACAAGTGGGATGCTGCTACAGTTCAACTATCTGGTACTGTTCACTGTGAGTACCCCCGTTGGATAGAATTCCTCTGCCACGATATCAATGTCCATATCCCACATCACCTTTCAACTGCTATTCCTTCCTATAATTTGCGGTTGGCTCATAGCAGCTTGCAACAAAATTGGACGAGTTATCTTCATGAATCTCGCTTTTCTTGGTCTTTGATGAAGCAGATTACAGATAAGTGTCAGCTATACGATCCAGAGACTCACTACCAGTCTTTCAAGGAGTATCACCAGGCTAAAAGATAAGCTATTCAATTCCAGTAGTTAAGAAGAGTGCGATCGCAGTTTTTGAAAGACGCGATCGCATTTTTTTTATTTGATTGCCATTACTCGAATTCGTCTGTAATCTGCAAACCAAGTGCCGTTTCTGTATAACTTTGGGCGTAATTGACTTTCAATATCAGCCAAAATTTTTGGTTGCTTGTCACTAGGAACTGCGGCTAATAAATTATTTCTAAACATTCTAATCCAGTTTTGCAGCCCCTGTTCTCCATCCTCTAAAGGCGTTGGACGCTCAAACAAAGTTGCAAAAGTTAACTCTAAACCTTGCTGTTCTAGTAAAGTGCCGTATTCGCCAACACTGGGAAAGTACGAGTGATTGAGCGCTTCATTAATGGGATAACCAGCAGCTTGAATAGCGTTATAAATTGCTGTAGTGATTATTTTAATGTTTCCCTTACCACCAAATTCAGCAACAAAACGTCCGCCTGGTTTTAAGGCACGCCAAATACCAGCTATAACTTTTTCAGGTTCTTTAATCCAATGCAACACAGCATTAGAAAATATGGCATCAAATTGTTCTATAAAATTTAGATTTGTTCCATCTGCAACTTCAAACTTTAGATTGGGATAATTCTTACATGCTTGCTCAATCATGGTTAGGGCATTATCAATCCCAATGACTTCAGCTCCACTGATAGCAATATTATGAGTAAGATGGCCTGTACCACAGCCAAGATCGAGGATGCATTCTCCGCTTTTAGGTGCTAGCAATTCCACTAAATCTGTAGCAAGTCTTGAAACAAAGGAATGTTTATTATCGTAGAGTTCTGCGTTCCACTGATTTTGAAATACAGGTTGTCTAGTTATTTTTTGACTATCCATTGGATGTGTTTAGTTAAAGAGTAAAGCTTATAGACCTAACAAGAATGTAGACGAGTAAGTAATAGTACAATTTTATCGATCGCTTGCCTTAAAATTGCCGCAGGTTGGTCAGATTGATTCACAATAATGCTAAAAACCAGCGGTTCATAATTAGGGGCATCAAGATATCCAGATAGCGCTACAACTCCGCTCATTGTGCCAGTTTTTCCCTGCATTATTCCTTGGGCGGCTGTTTCACGAAAGCGATTTTTGAGTGTGCCGCTGATACCTGCTACAGGTAAAGATCCTTGATATACAGGAGCAAATGGTGATTTTGCCATTACTCTGAGAGTTTGCGTGATTACTTCTGGACTAACCAAATTATGCCGTGATAATCCCGATCCATCTGCTAAAACATACCCAGTGGGATCAACCCCTAATTGGGTTAATGTTTCTTTCACTACACCTAACCCCATCTCAGTTGTTGATATGGTTACAGGAGTATTGCTGTTAGCTGCAAGTGTACGTAGTAAAGCCTCTGCGTAAAGATTATTGCTATTTTGATTTGTTTCTACCAATAGTTGAGATAGTGGCGGGGATTCAACGGCTGCTAATTCAGGAGCCACAGATAAACGCAGCTTGTAGGAAATACTGTCTGATATAGCGGTTATGGCACTCGTATTGGCATCCTTAATCCCTTCAGCTAAAAATGCCCTACGGAAATGCCGCAAGAAATGCCCAATTGGATCGATAACTGCTAATGACACTGATTCAGGTTCAGAATCAACAGCCATCTGCCCTGAAATTTTTAGGATTGAACCTTTTAAGTCTCGGTTGACATTGATAGATGACGGTTCACCTGGCTTGGTTGTCACTGATTCGTTTTCAATCTGCCACCGTGTCGCCTCGGTTGGATCAGCCCAAACAATTCGCACTTTTTGGCCCAGTTGTTGAGGCAATAAAGTTAACATTACGGCATTTTGATTCAGAATCAGACTATTAACTGGTGCGCCATAGTCTGCCTGCACATCTTCCCATTCCCAACTAGGGTTAACAGTGTACCCTTGAAAATAATTATCATCAGCAATCAGTTGTCTTATTTGACGAACACCACGCCGACTCAACTGTTGCGCCAATTGTCTTAGTTGGGTATCGGTTAAGCTAGGATCTCCTCGCCCAATGATACGCAAAAAACCTTGATCAGTGCCATAAATAGAGGTACGAATCCGATACTGGGAACCTAGTTGATGTAATACAGCAGCTGTTGTCAGCAGCTTTACATTGGAAGCAGGAATAAAGTATTTTTGCGCGTCGCGGCTGTAGATTGTACCGGAATTAGATAACGTTTGAATTAAAATGCCCCAACGAACTCGGCTGAATTGAGAACGGTTTGTTACTAACTTTATTGCTGCTCCTAATTGTGCTGGGCAAATAAAATTAGAATCAAATTCTGCTTGAGAAGATTTTGGGGAAACAATATACAGATGCTTTGTATATGTACCTTTACCAGATTGATGAAAAGTATTTTTCGCAGCTGCTGGGGGCAATATATTCAGCTGGGCGTTGATTAAAAGTAGTAGCAACCCAATCGGTTTAGTGATGCGTTTTAGGTGAATTTTCGGCTGGGCGATGCCTGTGGCGGACTTCGCCAACGCACTCAATAATTGCAAATTCATGGAATGTCGTGGTAACTCTGAGTTATCTTGTTGATCAAGCTGAATTTTGGTCAATCCCATAATCCAAAACTCAGGCGTAAAGCTCTTTTTAGGTAGAAACTATTAAACTTTTAATATGATACAAATAGTACCATTTGCAGCAGCCCTACTCATGTTAATGGCTGGATATAGTGGACAGCGATCGCCAGCAGCAACACCGCAACCAATTCCCCAAATTCAACCACCATCGTCAACTACTAACACCAAAAATAGAGTGTATCTAGCAGGAAGACGGGTTTCTTTCGTGCCGCCAGCAGATTTTACAGCAATGACTCCTGAAGAAATCACACTCAAGTTCCCATCAACTGGAAATCAACCGCAGTACGTCTATGCTAATCAGCGTCGGAGTGTTTCAGTAGCCATTACATTTTCTCCAGCAAAAGTGTCACCTCAGCAACTACCTGAGCTAAAAAACTTCCTACCAAAGTTTCTAGAACAAGTCAAACCTGACATTAAGTGGATTACACAGGACTTTACTATAATTGACAATGTGCGTTGGATTCAGCTGGAGTTTATCAGCCGCGCTATAGATACTAATATTCATAATGATGCCTATTTCACTTCATTCGATGGCAAGATGCTCGGCTTTAATTTCAACTCTACTATTGAGCAATATGACGCATCGAGTGCTGAAATCCGCCACAGCCGTGACTCTATATTAATCAGTAATTGAAATAGGCAGTTACTAAATAAGTGTAAATTTACTAGAACTGTATTTCAAAATTAGCAACATTGTATAGATATCTAGGCAAGCATATGACTTCAGCTAGATAAAACAATTGGAACTGATGCAATTAAAAAACCAGCGGGACTAAGCATCACCCCGCTGATTATTTTATTCAAAGCAATTAACCGTAATCAAATTACAGCTTCGTGCCACACTCAGGACAGAAGTTGTTATTGTTAGTATTTTTTACACCACAACTGCTGCAATAAATCAGTTCTAAGGGTTTTTCCAACTTGTGCTGTTTTGGTAGTCCAATCATCTGCGAGTTGTTTTTACCAGGAGCCACCATTGGGTAACAGTTTTCATCTTTGGTAACATGAGCATCAACTAACACAGGACCATTGTGCGCTAGCATTTGGGCGATCGCATCCTGCAATTCATCCCGACTGCGGATCACCATCCCCTTGATTCCATATGCCTTTGCAAGTAACTCAAAGTCTGGCATTGATGCTTGCATATTTGAGGACGAGTAACGCTCTTCATAGAACGCCTGCTGCCACTGGCGCACCATTCCCTGCCAGCCATTATTGATAATTACTGTCTTGACATTTATGCCGTACTGTGCTAGCGTACCCAGTTCTTGAAGATTCATCTGGAAACTAGAATCACCGCTGATACAAATTACTTCTTCATGCGGCAATGCTACTTTAGCACCCATTGCAGCTGGCAAGCCGTAGCCCATTGTGCCTAGCCCAGCACTAGAAATCCAGCGACGAGGCCCATTCTTAAGAAATTGTGCAGCCCACATCTGATGCTGACCTACATCTGTAGTGTAGTAAGCCTGTGGCGCTTGGCGACCGAGTTCCACAATCACTTCTTGCGGCGACATACTATCAGCGTGGTGAGGCACGATTAGGGGATAGTCTTCACGCCAACGCTCAATTCGATTCAGCCATTCTTGAGTTTGGTTTGGAGCAGCATATTCTCCTCCCTGACACCGACGCAGCAGTTCAATCAACACTTGCCGCACATCGCCGACAATTGGCACTTCCGGTGCTCGGTTTTTGCCCACTTCAGCTGGGTCAATATCAATGTGAATTACCTTAGCGCGAGACGCAAATTCATCCAGTTTGCCCGCCACGCGGTCATCAAATCTTGCACCTACAGCAATCAACAAGTCACACTCACTCACGGCAAAGTTAGCATAAGCCGTGCCGTGCATTCCCAACATTCCTAGAGCTAAAGGATGGTTTTCGTCAAACGCACCTATGCCCATCAGTGTTGTCGTTACAGGAATATTAAATAGCTCTGCTAGTTGCTTAATTTCTGCGTGTGCGCCTGCGGTGATTGCACCTCCCCCCACGTAAAACAGCGGACAACGACTTTCCCGAATCAACTGCAACGCTTGGGCAATTTGGCGGGGATTTCCTTTAACGGTGGGACGATACCCAGGCAGCTTTACAGCACCAGGTTCTACTGGTATGTATTCAAATTCTTCTAACGCTACATCTTTTGGTACATCAATTAAAACTGGTCCTGGACGACCAGTATTGGCAATGTAGAACGCTTCCGCTACAATTCGCGCCATGTCCTGCGGCTCGCGTACTACATACGAGTGCTTAACAATCGGCAAGGTAATGCCATATATATCGGTTTCCTGAAAACCATCAGTGCCGATCGCCGCACGAGATACTTGTCCCGTAACAATTACCATCGGGATCGAGTCCATGTAAGCTGTAGCAATTCCTGTTACCAAATTGGTAGCTCCAGGTCCCGATGTAGCGAAGCAAACTCCTACCTTACCAGTTGCACGAGCATAGCCATCAGCAGCATGAGCTGCGCCTTGTTCATGTCTCACAAGGATGTGCTGAATTCCCCCAGCAGATTCTGCTTTATACAATTCATCGTAAATCGGGAGAATTGCCCCACCTGGATAACCAAAAATATGCTCAACGCCATGACGCTTAAGGCTGTCTATCAGAGCAAAACCACCATTTTCGCGTCTTGTCACCACTATTGGCGATCCAGACACTTCTTGCTTAGTTTCAGCTTGAGCTAGGGAAACTTGGGAACGCGATTCCCCTTGGGGGACACTTCTTGAACGCACAGCAAACCTCACGCAACGGCTAACTTTAATAGTGAGCTATTTTGTATTTTAAAATGCATTTTAGCTTATTAGTGTGATCAAATATTGACATTGCACCATGCTTTTAAGCGCAGAAAAAATTGTTTTTTAAATTAAATGACATCCTGTAAAACTCGGCGCGTATTGTACCAAGCCCAAATACCTAAGACGCTGACCAGAATACTCATACCTAAAAGAACGCTCCGCAAGCCAATTGCATCAGTCAGCGGTCCGGTGATCGCTAGCGGCGCACTTAAGGCAATATTGACTGCATTATTTTGAAACCCAAAAACTTTGCCGTGCATCTCAGGTGGTGTTTGCTGTTGAATTAGGGTTTGCATCGGTACGCCAATTAGAGAGGCACCAATACCCAAAAGCGCACTCAGTAACAAACCCAACCACAATTCATTGATAAAGGAAAACGCGCCTAAAACAAAAGCCATACTTAAAAAACCAATTAAGGGTAAGGGCTTGTGGTGAAATCTTTCGCCCCAATGCCCCAAAATTCCTGCACCCAATACCATCCCCACCCCAGCGGCTGCTAATATAAAGCCAAATTGTGTAGACTTAAGACCAATTTCCGCCGCTAAGTCAATTGTCAGTACTGTTAACGCCGCAAATACGGAATATAAAATGGTCAGTTGCAGCATGGCATTCCACACCAGGCGGTTTTTCTTTAGATAACGCAATCCCGCCTTAAAGTCACTCCAAGGATGAACCCTAGAGCCTTCAGCACTAGCATACGTTTTTTCTTTAAAGGGAATCAACTGCATAATCCCAGCAGCCAATAGGTATAATCCACCGATGAAAATTTCTCTACCGTAATTCCCCCAGGTTCGGGCAAGACTTAACAGCGGCTCCCCCACCGCGAAGCCAACAATTAAAGCCCCCATCATCGTAGTGCTAAACAGCGCATTGGCTGCCAGCAAATTTTCCCGCCGTACTAAAACCGGAATTGCTGCCTGTTCAGCTGGGGCAAAAAATTGGGTTACGGTCGAAATTACAAACGTAATCACTAGCAAAATTAAAAACTCTCTGGGCAGCAAAGGTATAGCGAGCGTTAGTAAACCACGAATCAGATTTGATGTCATCAGCACTTGCTTTTTACCCAAGCGATCTACAAAAATGCCCGCAGCGGAACCAAATAAAATCGCTGGCAGCGTAAAGGCAAGCAAGAGAATTGAGCGCATGGAGTTCTTCATAAACCCTGTGGGTTGGTAGTTTTCCAACAGGGCAATCAGCAAAACGAAAAATACTTTATCTGCTACTTGGGACAGCAATTGTCCACTCCATAGCGCCAAAAAGGGTTTATTTTTCAGCAGTGACTGAAACCCATTACTAGAAGAAGGAGGTTCTGTTGGAAGCATCGGGGACTAGGGGTTAGGGGTGCAGGGGGTGCAGGGGTGCAGGGGAGAATTTCTACTTAGCTACCTACTACTTGTCCTTCAATATAGGCGCGGACTACTGAGCTACTAGTTTCATTCTTCTCCATAGCGCTCTAACAGCATAGTCAAAAATTCGGCGGCAGTCAGGCGCGTTCGTGGTTGTGGAGTGCCAACTGGGTGTACCCACCAACCCTGAACAGTTTGCGGCGATCGCCACAGTTCCAAATGCTCCACAGCGGGATCGGCATAGAAACTATCTTTCCCACTTCCTGGTACTGAACTCCAGTGGGTGAAAAAATCATGACTTAGCCGATGGATGGGAAAGTTGCCAAAAAGCGGTACTCCCCAACCGTCTAAAGCAATAAAAGCCTTGACATTTCCTCCCAACAACTGCCATCCCCAAGCAGCCCCAATTGCTCCAACTACACCTGCACTGAAACTAATAAATACAAGCGGCGACGTTGTTTGTGGATTGCCTTGGCGATCGCGCAAAAACTGCACAATATGAAACGCCGATACTGGATAATCTTGGGTTGGGAAAATCAGTGTATTACCTGAGTGAGTATTTGAGCTACTTGACAATAGTGTTTTTAGCCCTTCTAAAAAGCTCTGAGTTAATTCTGGAGCATGAATTCCTGGGCAAATAATGACGCTCATTAGGTTTATTTTTGAAATTCAAATAGTTTTTGCAGTAATATTACGGAACGTAATTTGGCAAGCACTACGGGGATTTGAATATATAAAGTTTTTATAAATTACTTGATGTAACTGAATAAATGTTGGTTGAGCATAAACTTTAACGCGGTAACTAGGGATTGTCGAAGAATAAATGAAGTGATGAAAGCTCCACTACCCGACAATGAAACAGCAAGGCTCAAAGCTCTTAACGATTGTAAGATTCTCGACACCGAGCCTGAAAGTGCCTTCGACGATATCACTCGGTTAGCTGCATCTATTTGTGAAACTCCTATTGCCATAGTTAGCTTGGTCGATGTGAACCGTCAATGGTTCAAGTCGAAGGTGGGGCTGGAGATGACACAACTGTCCCGCGATATTTCCTTCTGCGCCCATGCAATTTTGCAACCAGATGTTTTTATTGTTGCGGATACCCTAGCTGATCAACGATTTGCCACAAACCCACTCGTAACCTCTGATCCCAATATCAGATTTTACGCTGGTGTCCCTCTGATTACATCCGAGAACCAGGCACTGGGAACACTCAATGTGATTGACCGAGTACCGCGAAAACTTAATCCCCAGCAAATTCAGGCACTATGGTCATTAAGTCGCCAAATTGTCAATCAAATGGAGCTACGTCGTAAAGTAGCTAAACTAGAACACACCCCGATTAAGCGCCAACAGACAAAAAAGGAGCTGCGGCAATTCTTAAAAATTGCAATAGGGCTGGGGTTAGCGTTAGCAATTTTGGTTACTGTCGCCTTGTCATATCGGAGCTTGACCAGTCTCCTTCAGCCTGCTAACTGGCACCAAGACTACAAGGTGATTGAACTTAAAGATATCCGCGAAGCGAGGCTGCGTGAGATCGAGGCAGCGGAAAATAGGTTGTTGATCAAGCAATCAAAGGCAGCAAAAATAGATGCAAGAAACACGATTTTTGCATTCGCAAGTGGAATCATTCTCAGTTTTTTGATTCTATTTGTCTACTACTTGATTGATCATAAGATTGCTAAGCGCCAGCTAATAGAGTCTCCACAACGCGATTTCACTTTTGCCATCCTTGATACGATCGCCTCTTTGGTAGTGGTTCTCGACTCACAGGGAAAAATTGTCCGCTTCAACCGAGCCTGCGAACAAACAACAGGTTACGGGTTCGATGAGGTTAGGAGTAAGTATTTCTGGGAGCTATTCTTGCCGGAAGAAGTAGAAGTAGTCAAAGCTGCCTTCCTGAAGCTCCGAGTAGGTCATCCAAACCAACATCAAAACTACTGGAGCACACGAGATGGCGATCGCCGTCTAATTGCCTGGTCAAACACGGCCCTACGCGGTGAAGCGAGTGTAGCCGAATATATCATCAGTAGCGGCATGGATATTACCGAGTTGAAACGGGTGGAGTCAGAGCTGCGTAAGAGTGAGGAGCAGTATCGGGATCTGCTTGAAAACACTAGCGACCAGCAAGCCAACGAACAACGTTTCAGCTGCTGGGTGGATGAATTGGAACAGCGCAACCATGAAATTACCTTACTCAACAAACTCAGCGATGTTCTGCAAGCCTGCTTCACAATTGAAGAAGCCTACACCGTGATTCCTCAATTACTCCAACCACTGTTCCCGGAATCAGTCGGGGGACTTTTTTTAATCAATACTTCAAAAAACCTGGTAGAGGCTGTTGCGATTTGGGGTTCCACACCACTCAATAGCGAGCAACTATTTGCACCCCATGATTGTTGGGCACTGCGGCGGGGTCGAGCGCATTTGGTGGTACACCCAGACAACGGTTTGCTATGCAACCATCTACATCATGCATTGCCAGCTGACTCTCTCTGCGTCCCGATGATGGCTCAAGGGGAAGCGTTGGGTATGCTGTATTTAAGTTCTATTGAATTGGGACAATTCACAGCAGCCAAACAACAGCTAGCAAAGACGGTTGCTGAAAATATTGCACTGGCGTTGGCAAACTTAAAACTGCGTCAGACATTACACAATCAAAGTATCCGTGACCCGCTCACAGGTTTATTCAATCGGCGTTACATGGAAGAATCCCTAGAACGGGAGATCCAAAGATGCGATCGCAAACAGCAACCGCTCTCGATCATCATGATCGACCTTGACTACTTCAAGCGCTTCAATGACACCTTTGGTCACGAGGCTGGTGATGCTGTATTACGAGAAGTCGCTCAGTTCTTGCAGAAATTTGTCCGGGGCTCAGATATTGCCTGTCGTTACGGCGGCGAAGAATTCATCTTGATTCTGCCAGAAGCATCTCTAGAAGTCACCTACAAGCGAGCCGAGCAACTGCGGGAGGGCATCAAACACTTGAAACTAGAGCCTCGCTATTACGCCTTCGGTTCGCTCACGCTTTCTATAGGGATAGCTAGCTTTCCAGAGCATGGTACATGTATAGAGTTTGTAATTCGAGCTGCTGATGCGGCCCTGTACCGTGCTAAGAACGAAGGGCGCGATGCTATCAGGCTTGCCTCGTAGGGTTCGCGTCCTCACAGAAGAAAGGGCTAGGGGAAGCCAGTCTCGTGCGGAGGTTCCCTCCGTTGAGGGAACTGGCGTTCAGGGAAAGAGAAAAACTAGTCCAATACGGCTTTCCGTAGTGCAATATCCTGATTTTCCTTAGTTATCCCCCAGGAGGGGATGTTAACCTATTTAAAGTATGGGTACTTTGAGTTTCAGTGTCACTCAGATCTTGCACCAAGCCTCAGCGAATGGAATTTGCGGCTATACAGACCGGAGGCGGAGCGTCTCCGGCTCCGCAAAACCTGCCTCCGCAGGTTACAAAACTCTTGATTTTTGGTTAGTCCGTGCAGGCGGACTTGGTTTGTGTAGCCGCGGTTTCAACCGCCAGGTGCAAGATGTAAATAAAGCTCCAAGTATATCCAGTATTGCTAAACAAATTAAACATCTACCCAGACGAGGAACGGAAATTGGTTGCCACTTCTGAAAAACAGCAACAGAAACAAACATCTGAACAACTTCCTGACAGTGACCGAGTTGCAGTTCTACTTATGGGCTACGGCGAAGTCGAAAGCTACGAAGATTTCGCTAACTATAACGAGCAA
The DNA here is from genome assembly GCA_041748755.1 of Chroococcidiopsidaceae cyanobacterium. Taxonomy (GTDB): domain Bacteria; phylum Cyanobacteriota; class Cyanobacteriia; order Cyanobacteriales; family Chroococcidiopsidaceae; genus JAHHHE01. The sequence goes on from JBGTCQ010000080.1 coordinate 29,549, forward strand.
GCTTTAAATTTACTTACAGCAAAATTTGCCCCAGTACCAACTTGGATTTATCCGCCTTTAGCAAAGATTCTGGCACTATTTGATCGGCACGAGTGGGATCACCAACACGATCATTTTATCTCACCTCACAATGCCATTTTTGAACAGCAACGGGCTGGAATTGAGCAGCACCTGCAAGACAAGTGGGGCGAGCGCGTCCAGGTATTCAAAGCCTTTAACTTCTGCGCTCCCTTTCTCCCCAATCAAGTCCTTGCCGAAATCAAGGAACAAGGATTCGATAAGCTACTAATTTACCCTCTTTTAGTTGTCGATTCCATCTTTACCAGTGGCATCGCTGTCGAGCAAGTCAACAACGCTTTATCGATGTTAGCTGATGGTAATGAACACTGGCTTAAGGGACAGCGGTACATTCCTTCGTTCTACAATGAACCCAGCTACATTCAGTTGATGGCGCAAATGGTTGAGGATAAAATTGCCGCTGATTTAGCAGCAGCATACTTACCCTCGCAAATTGGCATCGTGCTAATGAATCACGGTTGTCCGCACAAAGCAAAAGGTTTCACCTCTGGAATTACCGAAAGTCAGACCCTCTACGACCAAGTAAGAGACCAACTGATTAACCGCTATGCCTTAATTTCAGTAGGTTGGCTCAACCACGATACACCCCTGATTGACTGGACACAGCCAAACGCTCTTGCAGCAGCAAAGAATTTGATTGAACTGGGTGCAAAAGCAATTGTGTTTATGCCGATTGGCTTTGCAACAGAAAATCACGAAACTCTATTAGATGTAGACCATATTATTCATGCCTTGCAACGCCAGCAGCCAAATGTAACCTACGTGCAAATGCCCTGCGTCAACGATCACCCCGATTTCTTGAAAATGGCAGCTGAGTGGGCGAATCCTCAAATTGCCGCTCTATTGTCAGAACAGGCGACCGCTGTCAATCCCCAGCTAGCTACACCTCACGATCACCACCACGAGCATGGCCACGCTCATCACCACTAAAACGTTTCGTCCCCTGTTAGAGCAGATTCATGACAAAGCGCGAAACAGCAACGTTTCGCAAACCAATCATAGTTGCCGGATCAAGTCTTTCTCGAATTTTAACCCAGCGAGAATCTGTGTGTAGTCAGAGACTTCTGAGTTTGGGAAAACAAATTCATTGCGATCGCCCTGACGGCGTTAGGGTTGTTCGGCGATCGCCCATGAGTTTTATAGAATGAAATCGAGCGATCGCGCCATCCATGTTCACAGGCGATTACCATGAATCTGCTGCAAACTCAAACCCCACTGAATATCTGGCTTCCCGCCACTTGGGAGGAGTTTGTCAACATTGCCGATGACCCAGCCTCTGTCAAGCTCAAAGGCTACTACTACATCGGTAGGATGAGATTTGAACCCATGTCAACTGGCTCTGATCATTCTAAAGACCACACGATCATCATCCTGAGCGTTGGGTTATATGCAACCTTGCAAGGCATTCCCATCAATGGGCACGATGGTTGCTCCTACCGCAAAGTTGGGTTTGATGAGTTTCAGCCCGATGCTTCCTACTATATTGGCGACAACGCGGATGCAATTCCCTGGGGAACACGAGTGAGCGATTTGAAGCAGTATCCTTTACCCAATTTGGTAATTGAAGTTTCCGATACTTCCCTAGCGGATGATCTGGGTGAAAAGCGGCTCCAGTACGAAGATCTAGGCATTCCTGAATACTGGATTGTTAACCCGGCCGATCAAACCTTGCTGGTGCTGGCCCAGGATGGGCAGGGGTTTACGGCTTTAGGCACGTTCGCGGGCGATCGCCCCATCAAATCGGCGCAGCTAGCGGAGCTAAATCTCACAGCGGCGCAGCTGTTTGCGGCGGGTGATCTGAGCTGAAGGCTGATCCGATAGACAAGTCTGCCTAGTGCAGCGTCAAACCTAAAAATTAGGGTTCGCGTAGGGTGGGTGCAACGAGGTATTCGCGCAGCGTCTCCCGCAGAGAAACCCTAACAGCAGCAAGCCTTTGTTGGGTTTCGCTGGCGCTCTACCCAACCTACCAATTAAAGCTTGACAAGCACTAGTCGTCGGGGTTGAGCGGCTGATTTACCTCTGAGGTGTTACCTGTATCAGAAGCATTGGGGTCGGCGATGCCTTTTACCTTTTGCACGACACCTTGGGCACCTTGCTGGAGGCCCTCCAGATCTTGTCGGGTGCGATCATAGTCGGCCTGAATGAATTCGGTGGCCTGGCTGAGCTTAGCCTCAAACCCTGGGGCGTATTGCTGGGGAGTTTCTACCGCTGACTCTAAGACGATCACCCGCCGGTCGCCGAGGCTGGAGATGGCCACGGGGGCAAAGATGTAGGTGCCTGCCATTAGCCCCTTCCAGCCGTGGGGGGTAAACAGATAGCCGGTGACAGCCCCCGTAGACGGGTCAAACAGCAGGTCGGTAATTTTGCCGACGCTGTTACCCTGGTTGGTCAAGATCTCAAAGCCCACGGGGGCGACGGCCATATCTGACGCTTGGAGTTTTGTGCTGTCGGCAGCCCGCACCAAGATGCTGTCGTCGCCAATGGCCTCGACCTGGCTCCAGGCGAAGGCTGTTTTGGTGGTGCCCAGTAGACCCGACTTGCAGACTAAACCTGTGACCTGCTGGGCCTGGGCATCAACTAAGAAATGGGCCATGCGCCCTAGCTCTTTGACCGTTTGGCGATCGCGCACAGGCCGCCCCAGTAGCTCAGTACATTTCAGGGTTTGGGCAGGTATAGACATAGCCAAATGCTTCTGAAGGATGATCTACTTTGTATTGTAGCCCCCATCATTGGGCTCTACCTTAGACTTAAGGTCTACGCAGACACCCATAACATTGAGGTAAAAATTATGAGCAAAAGAGATGTAACCCAGGGAGAAATGGAAAAGAAGCTTCAGGACTGGGGGGCAAAACTAGACGAAATGAAAGCAAAGGCAGACCAGTCTGGAGCTGACACTAAGGCCCAGCTTGACGGCAAAATTGAGGCCCTGACGGTCAAGCGCAATGCCATGCAGCAGCGGTTGGCCGATCTAAAAGGCTCTAGCGATGAGGCTTGGCACATTATGAAGACAGGTCTGCAAGCTGCCTGGAATGATGTGAGCGATGCCTTTGAAGAGGCCTCTGCTCAGTTAAAATAGTCTTTATGGCTGGGGGCTATGTTGGTGATTGCATTTATTCGTAGGGTGCGTCATCGCTATGCGTGACGCACCGAAGCTAACCCCGGCGGTGCGTTGGGCTGTCGCCACAACACACCCTACAGCGTCGTTTAATTAGGGCTACTGGGGGATGGTGCGTGTGCGCTTCCCACCGAGTAGGTCTTTTTAGTTGAATTTTTCTAGAGCGCCCTTCTCTGTCACGGCGATAGATCCTATGGTAGTTCTAGCGTGACTTTTGGCTGGTGATGCTGATTGATATTGATTTAGAGGCGACTCGATGAGGTTATTTTTGGTGCTGGCGCTGCTGATTGCGATCGCAGCGGTGATTTTCTCCTTCCAGAATGCGGTGCCGATTATGGTCTACCTCGGCATCTGGAATTTTCAGGCATCCCTGGCGCTGGTGCTGCTCAGCACCCTGGCCATTGGCATTCTCATCGGCATTTTGGTGTCGCTGCCCAGCGCCTTGCGCCGATCCATGGCAATTTCTAAGGATGAACGGCAGATTGATCGGCTCCAGGCAGAACTCAGCGCCCAGCTGGATGTGGTCAGCCAGCAGCAAAAGCGCATCGACAACCTAGAACGACACCTAAATGCGGGCAATGCCCCAGAGGTCTAAGGCGGCTTCTGGGAAATAGTTTCCCCAATGGTGGGCAGTGCCCACCCTACAGCGGCTGAAGTTCCTGGATTAAAGCTGGTATTTTCTTCCCTAGAAATCTCCTAAGTACGAGGAAGCTTGGCGCAGAACCTGACGTGGAATTCGGGCACGGGGTAATTTGGCTCACCTCAGCGGCTAAAATCGAGAGCGCAGTGCACCCCGCTGGTGACGTATGGCAGGTCATAGTAAATGGGCCAACATCAAGCGCCAAAAGGCCAGAGTTGATGCCGTCAAGGGCAAAGTCTTTGCCAAGATGTCGCGAGAAATCATTGTGTCAGCCCGGCTGGGGGGCGACCCAGCGGGCAACTTTCAGCTGCGCACGGCGATCGACAAGGCCAAGGCGGCGGGGGTGCCCAACGACAATATTGACCGGGCGATCGCCAAGGGCTCGGGCAATCTGGGGGCCGACGACAACTACGAGGCCATCCGCTACGAGGGCTACGGCCCCGGCGGCGTTGCTATTTTGATCGAAGCGCTGACCGACAACCGCAACCGCACCGCCGCCGACCTGCGCGCCGCCTTCAGCAAAAGCAACGGCAACCTGGGCGAAACCGGCTGTGTCGGCTGGATGTTTGAGCAAAAGGGCCTGGTCACCATCGCCCACCCCGGCGATGAAGAAACCCTGCTGGAAGTCGCATTGGAAGGCGGGGCCGAAACCTACGACCTCACCACCCTGCTGAATAACCGCGACGAAGAATTTCCCGGTGCCGAGCTGTTCTGCGATCCCGCCGACTTAGAAGCCCTCGACACCAGCCTCAAAGCCCAGGGGCTAACGGTGCACCAGGCCGAGCTGCGCTGGATACCCAGCAATACCGTTACCGTCGACGACCCCGACCAGGCCCGCCTGCTGGTGAAGCTGATGGATGCCCTCGAAGACCTCGACGACGTGCAGTCGGTCACGGCGAACTTTGATATGGCCGAAGAGCTGATGGATGCGATCGCGGCTTAGGGAGTAGGTTGGTGAGAGCGTTCGATGGGTCTAATGCAGCGTCAAGCCTAAAACTTACGGTTTACGCAGGTTGGGTGCAGCGGAGCGAAACCCAACATCGGCAAGGCTTGTTGGGTTCTGCTATCGCGCCACCCAACCTACAAATTTAGGATTGACAGACCACAAGGGCACCGATTGACCCAGCTAGATGTTCGAGGCATTGTAGAGAAGGAGTTTTTTTCACAGCCTTCACGGTTTTGAGCGGCATCTAAGCTTAAAAAACGGCTTCTCCTTTAACCTCTAAAACTACTGCATCGCAAAGTATTCAGCCTCTCGCAATCCACTTTTCTCGGCCCCCTAGCCCATGACCTCTGACTTTCTCACATACCCCCCCAGCCCCCAGCACGACCAGGTCGATACCTACCATGGCGTAGCGGTGCCCGACCCCTACCGCTGGCTCGAAGACCCCCAGTCGCCCGCCAGCCGCGAGTGGATTGAGGCGCAGAACCAGGTGACCTCAGGCTATTTAGAGACGCTGTCGAAGCGGAGAGAAATCAACGATCGCCTCACCCAGATCTGGAACTACGAGCGCTACAGCACTCCTTTTAAGCGCGGCGGGAAATATTTTTACTTCAAAAACGACGGGCTGCAAAACCAGAGCGTGCTCTACACCCTGCCCAGCCTAGAGGCCGAGCCGCGAGTGTTGCTCGACCCCAACACCCTGTCGGAGGATGGCACCGTTTCCCTCAGCGGCATGGCGGTGAGCGAGAATGGGGCCTACCTGGCCTACGGTCTGTCGTCGGGTGGCTCTGACTGGGTGGAGTGGCACGTGCGCGACATTGAGACCGGCGCAGACACCGACGACCTGCTCAAGTGGGTGAAATTTTCTGGGGCCTCCTGGAGCCACGACCATCAGGGCTTTTTCTACAGCCGCTACGATGAGCCAGACGAGACCACCAAGCTAGAGGCGGTCAACTACTACCAAAAGCTCTACTACCACCGACTCGGCACCCCCCAAAGCGCAGACGTGCTGATCTACGATCGCCCCGATGAGAAAGAATGGGGCTTTGGCGGCGGCGTCACCGAAGACGGGCGCTACCTAATTATTTCGGTGTGGAAGGGCACCAGCCCCAACAACCTGGTGTTTTACAAAGACCTGAGCGCTCCCGACAGCCCGGTGGTGGAGCTGATTTCTGACTTCGAGGCCGACTACAGCTTTATCGATAACGACGGGCCGCTGTTCTGGTTTCGCACCGATTTAGATGCCCCCAAGGGGCGGCTGATCGCCATTAATATTGATCAGCCCGAGAAGGATCACTGGCGCGAGATCATTCCTGAAGGCGACGACACCCTAGAGGGGGTGGGCATTCTCAACCACCAGTTTGTGGTCGATTATCTCAAAGACGCCTACACCACGATTCGCATTTACTCGCTGACTGGCATGCTGGTGCGCGAGGTCGATCTGCCCGGCATTGGCTCGGCGGGCGGCTTTGACGGCAAACCCGAAGACACCGAAACCTTCTACAGCTTTACCAGCTTTACGGTGCCCAGCGCCATCTATCGCTACGACATGGTGACGGGCAAGAGCACCCTCTACCGCCAGCCCGAGGTCGATTTTGACCCCGCCGCTTACACCACGACCCAGGTGTTTTACACCAGCAAAGACGGCACGCGCGTGCCGATGTTTATCACCCACAAAACTGGGATTGAGCTGAACGGGCAGAACCCGACCCTGCTCTACGGCTACGGCGGTTTTAGCATTTCGCTGACGCCCTCATTCTCAGTCAGCAATCTGGTGTGGATGGAGATGGGCGGAGTCTATGCGGTGCCCAACCTGCGCGGCGGCGGCGAGTATGGCGAAGCCTGGCACCTGGCTGGCACCAAGCTCAATAAGCAGAACGTGTTTGACGACTTTATGGCGGCGGCGGCGTGGCTGATCGCAGAGGGCTATACGTCGGCAGAGAAGCTGGCGATCGCCGGGGGCAGCAACGGCGGCCTGCTGGTGGGGGCCTGCATGGCCCAGCGCCCCGATCTGTTTGCGGCGGCGCTGCCTGCGGTGGGGGTGATGGATATGCTGCGGTTTAACCAGTTCACCATTGGCTGGGCCTGGGAATCTGACTATGGCTCGCCCCAAAACGAGGATGAGTTTAAGGTGCTCTACGGCTATTCGCCGCTGCACAATTTGAAGCCGGGGACGGCCTACCCGGCGACGATGATCACCACGGCAGATCACGATGACCGGGTGGTGCCCGCCCACAGTTTCAAGTTTGCGGCAGCGCTGCAAGCGGCTCACCAGGGGGAGGCTCCGGTGCTGATTCGCATTGAGACGAAGGCGGGCCACGGCGCGGGCAAGCCGACGGCGAAGGTGATCGAAGAGGTGTCGGATAAGTGGGCGTTTTTGGCGGCGAATTTGGGAATGTAGGGCTTGTCTGGTGAGGCGAGTGCGTACTGTTTGGATTATTGAATTTGGAACGAGCGCTGCCCGGTTTGTAACGGCTGTGCCAGATCGCGCAGGAGGCTTATCATGACTCAGTTTCAGCTTTTTGATAGTGTGCAGCTTGTAGAGCCGGTGCTTTTGGTAGAAGGTGATGTTGCGCCAAAGGGTACACCGGGGGCGATCGTCGAGGTGTTTAACGAGGGCGAAGCCTTTTTGGTGGAGCTGTTTGGCCAATGGGTTAAGTATGACGACACTGGAGATTTTACCCCCGCGACCCAGGATGACCCCGATGCTTTTATGGAAACCCTTGGAGTTGAGACCGTTTACCCGCACCAGCTCAAGCGTTTGGCGGCGGCGTGGGAGGTGATGGGAGACAGAAGCTCTCTGCGAGTTTTGGCCAGTGAGCTATCGGATGACCTGGTAGCGGAGGTGCTAGATTTTGCAGAATTCTTAAAGCAGCGCCAGCAAAAGCCTCTATCGGCTGACAGTTAGGCAGAATGACTTTTATGATCGTCAAAACCCTCAACACTACTCAAAATGCTGAATATCTCTTTGCCAGATAATCTAGAAGCGGTGATCGCTCAACAAGCTGAGCAGGCTGGTTTTGACACAGCAACCGACTACCTGGTGCATTTAGTTTTAAGAGAGCAAGACCGACTCTCCCAACAGGCGAAGATCGAAGCACTTTTGATAGAGGGCTTAGAGAGCGGCGAGCCCATTGAAGCAACCGATGAATGGTGGGAGCAGAAGCGCTCGGCTGCTTGGCAACAGCAAATACAAACTACGCCTCTGTGGCGACAAGTCCATCCTATGGAGATTGCCCAAAGGCTGCGGGAGCGGGCTGCTACTTATACTGGTTTAGCTAGTAAAGGTCTGCCTGATGCTGCTTTTGATCGTGAAACTATCTATGGCGATTAGTGACAAACTACCTGTTAGATACGAATGTGGCATTGCGCCTAGCAGATTTGTCTAGCCCGCAAAATCGCCTAGTTACGGATGCTGTGGCAACGCTATTAGAGCAGCAACAGGTTTGCTATCTCAGCCCTCAGGTTTTAACAGAGCTGTGGGTCGTTGCTACGCGCCCAACTGATGTAAATGGTCTAGGTTGGTCAGCAGCCCGCACCACAGAGGAAATTTCTCGATTGATGGATGAGTTTCCACTTCTGGAAGAGTCTCAGCAGGTTTTCTCTGTCTGGCTAAACCTGGTTACGACCCTGAGTGTTTTAGGCAAGCGTGCTCATGATGCCCGCATCGCGGCAACTATGCTTACCTATGGGGTAACTCATCTGCTGACGTTCAACACGAAAGACTTTATTCAGGTACCTGACATTAATGCGGTTGATCCACAGGCTGTAGTTTCTGTATCTTAGGCAACTTCTGGAAAACAATTTCCCTAAGGCGATCGCCCATCTCGTCTTCAGCAATATCTAGGTCGTAGTCTATCTGCAAGCCCAGCCAAAGCCGGGGTGACATGCCAAAATAGCGGGCTAGGCGCAGGGCTGTGTCGGCGGTAATGCGCAGCTTGCCGTGAATAATTTTATTGATTAGCCCTGGGCCAACTTCATTTTTGTTGAATTCCAAACATATCGAATTTCGCCAGAATCTAAACTAACTTTCCAGAAAGATACTTTTTGTTTGGGATCGGGATGATCATTAGGCATGGTAACAACTTTCCCCCCATGCCAATCGCCATCACAATATAGGTGAACATAATCTCCTGTAGATGGGAACCAATGCTCTTTGTTTAAGTTTGATTTTCCAACGTCAAGATTACTAACTTCAATACCGTATTCTTCGTGTCTGCGATCATCAAAAGCGATCTCTTCTTGTGAGTGAAAAATTTCATCGCTTAGAGCAGTAGGATATTCAGGATGAAATGCTTTCGAGATTGGTTCAGATGTTGGTTCAACAGTTAAGCTTTCGCCTTCATCAGAGCAAAACGATTTACCTTGATCATTTGTAGAATAAACTGCTGCACCTAAATTTTTGAGTGTCAAATTTTCGGGATTTTTACGCCAATCATCTCCCATATCATCAAGAGAGTCAAAATGGCGGCATTGAGCATCTACTGAGCCTATGTCAATATAGGGCTTTTCTGAATATCCTTTTTTGATTTCGGGCGGTCTTCCGTCGGTATATTCTAGCTTCCCAGTTTTTTCATCGTACCAATAATAAAAGTAGTTAACACCTATCTCAGTGAGCCACCTTCGTTGCTCATACATTGAAGTTCTATTATATATTCCCCTACTGAAACACCATTTCACATCGCCACAAATATTTCTGAGATTATTAGTCCTTTCTTGTATGGACTTGAGGCCTATAAAGCTTCTTTGTATCTCTAAGACCTGAATAACTTCATTATCCTTGTAAACAACTAAATCTGGCCTCCTTGTTTCAGGAGGTTCTCCTGGCTTGCAAATAATAGTTTTTTCGAGAATGACTTTTAATCCAGGCTGAGCCTTGAAATCATTTTCTAGCTTCAATTTAAAGGAACCAACAGCTACTTGATGATTAATTCCAGATGGATCATGGCAAGAGATCTGAGAAGTTCCCTTCAAGCGTCCAGTGTTATGTATGAAATGCATCCATCGCCGTCTTCCTGTACTTCTATTGAAGAAACCCTTGCGGAAAGTAGCATCAACGGCAGTTCTTACTACTTTTTCCGTGGCAACATCATATTCAAGAGGCAAGGTGGCTCCTAAAGCTGATTCAAAGCCCTTTGCTACTAAGCTACGTATCAAGTTCGCATCATCTTCACGATAATCTGACCAAGTTTCTTTATTGCTCTCAGTCATCTCATACTCTGAGGGCATTTGCTGTGACATCTCTTCTTCAATGGCTGCAACTAAGCCACGATCAAGCCAGCGCGTTCCATTCCGCCTCAACTCTTCCCAACAATGGATGCAAGGCAGAGTCAAACCTCCATACTCTTTATTTGCAGCCTCGAAGGTTTTTTGTCCGCTGGTTACCTCAAGGGCAGGGCATATGATTTCACTAGTCTTAGGCTCAATTACCCCTAAAGTCATAAGTCACTGCCACGCAACTATGTTGTTGCAATAATTCTAGCAGTGCATTTGTATTGCCATTGCACCTGAAAATTGATGTCTAGATTAAGTTTTTATAAAGTTTTTGATGCCTGCGCTTCAAGCAATGCTTTTTGTAGTGCTCTAAGAGGGCTTAGGAAGACGCTTCTAAGGGCCAAAGTACTCAGGAACCTCTTGGATAGACCAATGAAGGATTTCACAGAGCTGTTTGAACTCTCGCGGTGTCATCTTTGGTTCATAAATTCCTGTTTCCCAGTTGCTGATCGTTTGATCAGTCTTGCCAAGCGCCAAGGCAATATCCCGCTGAGTCAGGCCAAGTTCTTCCCTGCGCCGCTTTAAGGGAGACTCTTTAGGCTGTGAGGCGTTGTCAACCATCAATTACAAGCAATCTTATACAAGTACACTTGACACACTTGTTACAAGCGTGCTTGGATTGTTGTTATGGATTACAAGCTGGCTTGGATAAGTAGTCTTTTCCGAGTCAATATACTTAGTTAGCTGAAAAGCTTCAGCCTGTTTCCGTTTGTCATTTCACAGTTTCCCATCTCGCGGAGGGTTTCGCACCCTTCGTGGAGATTCTTGCGGCAAAAGAAACCCGGTTTTTTCAAAAAACCGGGTTTCTGGATCCTCTTCTGTCCCCTTAATCACCGATCGCCATGTCAGACTTCATCCCCAACAGCGAAATCTATAGCCTGCCACCCTCCGGCAACCCACCCGGCGCAGAGCCCACCGACCCGCGCGAACCCGTGCGCGTCATGCTAATTGGCAGCGCCACCGGCATGGAACTCGTCATCGCCCATCTGCACCACATCGGCTTTGCCGAACCCCGCGCCTGGAGCAAACCCCAGCTCGACCCCGCCACCGGCCAGCCCGTGCGCATTCTCACCAAATGGATACGCCGCTGAGCCACCCTCCGGTTCCGGTTTTACAGGCCAGTTAACCAGGTGGATCGCCCGGTATAGTCAGTGTATTCACAGCGAATTACCGTAGGCCCATGAGTACAGACCTTCCGCCTACCCCCGATCGCCGCAGCGAGCTGGTGCAGTTTATTTTGCTGGCGCGCGATCGCGGCACCTCCGACGAGTTCATCAGCAAGCTGCTGCGCGACTACGGCTGGCCCTCCCGCGAAGTCGAGCGGGCCTTTTTTGAAGTGTACGAAGGGCTGCTGGGCCGCCCGATTCCCACGCCGCGCGGCGGATCGGGCGAGCTGGCGCGCGATGCC
>JBGTCQ010000081.1:0-8349 GCA_041748755.1 Chroococcidiopsidaceae cyanobacterium
TCCCAAAAGATTACCAACACCTCTAATCTCCATATCGCGCATCGACAGTTGATATCCGGAACCCAACTGAGTAAATTCTTGAATCGCCCGTAACCGCTGCCGCGCTGCATCTGATAAAGCTTGTTTGGGATAAAACAGCCACGCATGAGCTTGAATTCCAGCCCTCCCGACTCGACCACGCAACTGATATAGCTGAGATAACCCAAATTTGTGAGAATCTTCCATCAAAATCGTGTTAACTCGCGGAATATCTAGACCAGATTCAATAATGGTAGTACAGACAAGAATATCGGCATCCCCATTGCCGAAGGTGAGCATAGTGGACTCTAGCTCTCCTTCATCCATTTGACCGTGAGCGATCGCCAGTCTTGCCCCAGGGAGCATTTCTCGCAACTTTGTCGCCGTTTCTTCAATACCTTCTACTCGCGGCACAACATAAAAAACCTGGCCTCCGCGATCTAGTTCCTGGCGAATCGCACTGCGTACCGTTTCTGAATCGTAGGGAGCTAAATGAGTTTTAATTGGACGACGTGATGGAGGCGGTGTAGTGATTAAACTCATTTCTCGAATCCCTGATAGTGACATATACAAAGTGCGAGGAATCGGAGTCGCGCTCAGGGTTAAGACATCCACTTGAGTTTTCAACGATTTAATTTTTTCTTTTTGGTTAACACCAAACCGTTGTTCTTCATCTACTACCAACAGTCCCAAATCGCGCACAGTAATCCCCTTACCTAATAGCTGGTGTGTACCTACAACTACATCTAGTTCACCTGTTGCTAAACGGCGTTGAATATCGCGGCGTTCTTCAGCAGTGCGGAATCGGTTGAGTAACCCGATTTGAATTGGGTAAGGGGCAAAGCGTTCTTTCAAGGTGTGGTAGTGCTGCTGAGTCAGGATCGTAGTTGGGGCGAGGAGGGCGACTTGTTTACCAGCTGTGACGGCTTTAAATATCGCGCGAATTGCCACTTCAGTTTTCCCGAAACCAACATCACCACACACAAGGCGATCCATCGGGCGATCGCTCTCCATATCTCGTTTCACATCTTGCACTGCTTTGAGTTGATCAGTTGTCGGCTGGTAGGGGAACGAGTCTTCAAGTTCCTGCTGCCACGGCATATCCGGCGGGTAGGCATATCCTTGTTGCTGCGATCGCTTGGCATACAAATTCAGCAAATCAACCGCTAATTTCTTAATTGCTTTACGGACTTTAGTTTTAGTATTACCCCAGGCTTTACCGGACATACTGTTAAGCGTCGGTGAGGCATCTCCAGTACTCCGAAATCGGGATAATGAACCCAGTTGGTCAGCTGCCACGCGCAACAAACCATCAGCATACTGCACCACTAAATAGTCACGGGTTTCTCGATTAATCGTCAGGCTTTCCAACTTGAGAAATTTGCCGACACCGTGATTTCTATGAGCCACATAATCGCCTGGACATAGCTTGTTAGGGTCAACTTGCTTCGATGCGGCGCGACGACGCTTGCGGATATAGCTAGGGGTTGCTAAGGAGTGCTGACCAAAAAACTCGCGGTCAGTCACGATGCCAATGCGGAATGTAGGCAAGATAAAGCCTTCAAGTTCAGCAAGCCCAGAATATTTTAAGGCTATTGGCGTATGCTGGATTTGGAGCTTATCAATCGCCTGGTAGTCGCGGGAATTAGGAATATATTGAGCAGGGCAATCGTGTTCTTGCAATAGGGAAACAGAGCGACTAGGTTGAGCGGAAATCAGCCAGATAGTAATACCGCGATCGCGTTCTTGCCGCAGTGTTTCCGCAAGTTTGCCAAACTGGTGCGGTGTTGCTGGTACTGGACGACTAGCCAAATTCAGCCCATTATTTTCCTCCACCAATTCTGATAAATACAACTTCTTAAACTCAGCCACTGTTGCCAAGCAGTCATCAAAAGCTTGATGAATTTTCGGTAATGTTGGAAGATTAGGTGAGGTTGTCCCCTCCCACTGCTCCTCAGCGTGTTCCAGCCAGCGATTACTGTGCGCTAGGCACTGATCCGGCTCATCAATTGCAATTAGCGTGTTTTCTGGCAAATAATCCAGTAAAGAAGCTACTTTGTCAAAAGCAAAACCCAGGAAGCGACGACTACCTTCTGGAGACTGACCTGCATCAAACTGCTCTTGTTCTTCTGATGAGAGGTAGGCTTTAACCGCTGCCTGATTACCAGTTATAGCTGCTTTAATAATCGAACCAAAATCGGTGGGAGTAAGGACTAATTCATCAATTTTATCGAGTGTAGTCGTACCACCAGCACTGCGCCCATTCTTGGAATTGCTAGTTGTGGCGCTGCGCTGAGTAGCTGGGTCAAATTCCCGAATCTGCTCTAGTTGATCACCAAACCAGTCCAATCGCGCTGGCAATTCAGAGGATACGGGAAACACATCAACAATATCGCCACGCCGACTCCATTGACCTTCCATTTCTACTAGCGGAACGCGCTCGTATCCCAGTTGAGCCAATTTTTGGCTGAAGATATCTAAGTCTAATTCCATCCCCCGCTTCAGTGTAAGACAGTAAGGCTTGAATGCTTCTACTGGCGGCAAATGTGGTTGTAGCGCCAGCGAAGTCGCTACAATTGCCATTTGTTGGTCATTAGCTAATGACTGATGACTTTTGACTAGATCCGCCAGTACCTGCATTTGCCCCCAGGTCATTTCAGTTTCGGGGTCAAAAGGTTCGTAGGGCGATGCTTCAGAAGTAGGATAAAAATGCACCGTCTGCCAACCCATCGCCTCTAGTTGAGCCGCCCAGCGCCCAGCTTCCTCTAAGGTTGCACAGATAACAACCAAATTGCGTTGTTCAATTTGTGCCAGGGTAGAAGCCACCAATCCTTTAGGCAGACGGGAAATGCCATTTAGACGGTATACTTGCTGCCGAGTTAGTTTAGCTAAAATTTCTGTTGTGAGCGGCGATCGCCCCAAGGCACGGACAATGGCAGAAAAAGGCATAGGTTATAAAAACTTGGATGTTCGCCTGTGGTGGCACAGGGAAAAAACTATATTTACTATTTTATAAAGTTAAGACAAGTGGTGTAAGTCAAGCTCTAATAGAGTGATGCGCTAAAAACGCTACTTTGTCAGTAAGGCTATTCGTTAGAGTCATAATTAAAATTCCTCTGACAATTTCCTCTCTTTACTCCTTGCATTTGCTTATTATGACCATTGAACGCAGAAATGCTGCTATCTCTACATTCACCGTTGATTCTATGAAAACACCTTGGATACTAGATATTAAGACATTAAGCGCAGTGTGCTCTAGGTAGCGGCAATTTTAAAAATGTCCTCCATTACTTTTGAAATTCTGATTCTTCTGGTGCTAATCATTGTCAATGGCGTGTTTTCTATGTCAGAAATGGCAATTGTCTCCGCCCGGAAGGTAAGGCTGCAACAGCTAGCAAACCAGGGAAATACCAGCGCCCAAGCTGCATTAGAACTGGCGGATGCCCCGAATCATTTTCTATCTACAGTCCAGGTTGGAATTACGCTGATAGGCATTCTCACGGGTGCTTTCGGAGGAGCGACTATTGCTGATAAACTGGTAGGCTATTTGACGCTAATTCCAGGACTCGCTCCGTATAGTCGAGCGATCGCCTTCGGTCTTGTGGTTGTTAGCATCACCTACCTTTCGCTGATTTTTGGCGAACTGGTACCTAAGCGTCTGGCGTTAAACAACCCGGAACGAATTGCATCTGCTGTGGCGATTCCGATGCGGATGGTGGCAGCGATCGCTTCCCCCATAGTTTATCTTTTAAGCGCTTCTACAGAATTGGTGCTGCGAGTTTTGGGCATTGAACAATCTACAGAACCACAAGTAACAGAAGAAGAAATCAAAATTTTAATTGAGCAAGGCACTGAAGCGGGAACGTTTGAGGAAGCCGAACAAGATATGGTGGAGCGAGTTTTTCGCTTAGGCGATCGCCCAGTTAATGCGCTGATGACACCACGACCAGATATAGTCTGGCTTGACCTGGAAGACTCACCAGAAGAGAACCGCAACAAAATGATGGATAGTGCCCATTCTCGGTTTCCGGTATGTCAGGGTGGTCTTGACAATGTTTTAGGAGTAATGTACGTCACGGACTTGTTGGCTCGGAGTTTGTCTGGTCAGCCACTTGACCTGACGGCATCATTGCGACAGCCAATATTTGTGCCTGAAAGCACCCGTGGATTGAAAGTCCTGGAGTTGTTCAAGCAAACCGGCATTCACATGGCGGCAGTAGTAGATGAATATGGCGTGATTCAAGGATTGGTTACTCTCAACGACATTATGGTAGAAATCGTTGGGGACGTTCCCTCTGTTAATCAGATGGAAGAGCCACAAGCGGTACAACGCGAAGATGGTTCTTGGTTGTTGGATGGAATGTTACCAGTGGATGAATTTTTTGAAATATTTGATATGGAGGAGTTATTAGAACATCGAGGTAACTATCAGACCTTGGGTGGCTTTGTGATTACGCATCTAGGTCGTATCCCCGCTGCTGCCGATCATTTTGAATGGGAAGGTATGCGGTTTGAAGTAATGGATATGGATGGCAACCGCGTTGATAAAGTGCTAGTAGTGCCAGTGCAAAAACCAGAGCATTCAATAGACTAGTCCTTTTTAATAGCCCTTATCTTCTAGCAAGCAAATTCATGGCTAGAAACCATAATTATACAAACCTTGAATGTGGAGCAGACTTTACGCTTGAGTTTGCCAATGACGGTATAACGGGAGACATGACAGGGCAAGGAAATATAAAAGTAGGAGATTACATAACAATCTCTCCTCATAAATACAAAGTAATTGAGGTGGAGTATTATTCAGAGCCATCCGATATGTGGAGAGCTAAAGTCTCTCTCATTAGCCAAAACTTACCCTAAAATTACAGTGTTAAGTCGCTTCGCTCCTGGTCATTAGTCACTAGCCATTAGTCATTAGTTGACCACCCCCACTCGAAGAAACGGTGGCAAGAAAATAGTCCCAAGCCTTCGGCTAATGACTAATGACTACTTCGTAAGCATTCACGTTAATCTAAGGAAGACCTTTTTTAATGTCCCTCCTCGTGAATATTTCTGTCCTAGTTAAAACCTTTGTTGCTGTATTTGTCATAGCTGATGCCTTGGGAAATGCACCGATCTTTTTGGTTCTGACCAAGGGCATGGAACCAGAGCAAAGAAACAATGTGGTAGACCGGGCTAGTGTTGTGGCGACAGTTGTACTGCTTGCCTTCGCCTTTACTGGTCAAGCGCTTCTAGATTACTTGCATATTAGCATGGGGTCTTTACGGGTAGCTGGAGGACTACTGCTGCTGTTAATTGCCTTACAGATGCTACAAGGCGAACTTACTACACCAATTGTAGAGAAGGAGCGTGATGTAGCGATTACCCCACTTGCCTTGCCGCTTCTGGCTGGACCAGGAACACTAACCACGGTGATGCTGCTGATGTCTGAATCTCCTAATGCTCACTTAAGCGTGGTAAGCGGTATTTTACTGGCGATGCTTGTGACTTGGTTCATTGTGCGTCAAGCAAGTCGCATTGACAAGTTCATCGGTGCAGAAGGTGCAGTGATTGTCACCCAATTACTAGGTTTTCTGCTGGCAGCCCTGGCAGTGGAAATTGGTAGTGCTGGGATTCGCGAACTGTTTCTAATTTCTTAAAGTGGGTGTGTTCTCCGGCCCACTTACTGACCTTCTGATGGAGCCGGAACTCATGCAGGTAGCCAGCCGTCTATAAAACCATCGGTTCTTATATTAAGAGCGTTCTGAAGGTATTTAAATAAAATAATATGAAGATCCGCACAGGTTGGCTAGTTGTTCCCACAGCCTTAGTGATAAGTTTTGCTATCACAGGGGCAACTTTAGCTGAGGCGCTTCTGCAAATTGATTCTAAGTTCCAGCCAGATCCGCTGGTTGTTAGTGGTACATCTGGGGGAGAAAAGAGTAGCGACTGCGGCAATATTGCAACTAAACCCAATCAAGTTATTCAGGTAACAGAGCCGCTCCCTTATTTGCGATTGAGCGTTGAAAGCGCTGGGCAACCTACTCTTTTAATTAATGGACCAGGGGGACGCTTCTGTATATTAGCAGACCGTTTCTCTGACGGTAAACCACAAATCTCCGGCTTTTGGCAGGAGGGTAAGTATTCACTTTATGTAGGCGATCGCGCTCAAGGTCAGCATCCTTATACGCTCTCTATCTCTCAAAAAAATAACTCAACGCCATAGTCAGCTAAAAGCGCTAAAAGTTTTAATCTTCTACTGGTTTGCTCGGTACTTCGACTGCTTGCACATCAATTGTGCCAGGAGGTGTCATCCTATTAAACTCACCCTGTTCCACCTTGAGCGGTTCACCACAACTCGGACACTGTAACTGGGTGCGATTTAATCCAGTAAATTCAGAACGGCAGATAGGACAGCGGTTTTGAACCATGTTGCGTTGCAACCACCACCGAAAACCGACGAACGCGATGATTGGTGTTATGAGAAGCAGCCCAACTAAAATCAGAAATGAGTTAACCAACCAGCCCAAACCCACAGAACCCAATAACCAAATAACTACCAAAAGGGTAAGCCAACGGGTTAGGCTAGAAAAATTGAATTGAAAGGATTTCAAGCTCATTTTATTGTTTGTCTTCTGTGCCTCTAGGATAGCTAGTTATATTAAAGAGTTAATATAACAGACGCACTGGTAATAATTGTTGACTACAGCATTTGTCTCAACCACGCTTAATAATCAGCAGATTTCTAGCATTTACACCGCGCTTATAGAATACTTATACATAGTCTTGCTCCAACATGCCCTAGTTTGATTGTGATTTAATTTTAACTAAGTGAATAACTAGTCATTAGCTTTTAACTATTAACACAAACTTCTAAATCAAGGAAAAACGTTAAAGTTTCAAGTCCTCTAACAGCTAATTGTTATTAAAATTGACGCCTGTTAAACCTCATCAGCACATCAGCACTTAAAGAGGATACAGGCGTCACACCACTGTTTTAGAGGTAATTTAGAAAAGTCCTAGCGTCAAAGACTTATCTATTGGGAACGTAGCACCAACACCTAGCCAAATAGTGATTAGGGTGCCGATCATAAATAATGTAGTCGCCACAGGACGCCGGAATGGATTTTGGAACTTGTTGACGTTCTCAATGAAAGGAATTACTAGTAAACCCAAAGGTATAGAAGCCATTGCTATGACCCCTAAGAGTTTGTTAGGAACGGTCCGGAGAATCTGAAAGACGGGATACAAGTACCACTCTGGCAGAATTTCCAAGGGCGTCGCAAAGGGATTTGCTGGTTCCCCAGACATAGCAGGGTCTAGGACTGAGAGGACAACAATACATGCCCCTGTTCCCAGGATTACGACGGGGAAAATATACAGCAGGTCATTGGGCCAAGCTGGTTCCCCATAATAATTGTGACCCATGCCCTTGGCAAGTTTTTCCCGTAAAATTGGATCGCTTATATCCGGTTTTTTCTGCGTTGCCATCGTTAAAAGTGCTCTCCTTTGTAAATTCGGTTTAAAACAGTTGTCACTATCGGCTTGCAGCTATCAGCTTTTAGCTTAAGATTTGGGCGTTGGTTTTTGGTTGTTAGATGTCAGAGGTTCAAAACAAACAACTCGGCTAAAAGCCAATTGCTGACCGCTGGTTAACAGCTATGTGATTGTAGTAGGGGCAATTCATGTAGATACGGCTTTCTGTAAGAGTATTACCTCTACACCACAAACTCGCGCTTAGATTACAACGGGCCGGAAATGCCTTGCTTGCGAATCATTAAGAAATGCAACAGCATGAAGACAGCAATTAGCCAAGGCAGCACAAAAGTGTGAGCGCTGTAGTAACGAGTCAGCGTCGCTTGACCCACACTCGAACCGCCGCGCAGCAAGTCAGAAATTGTGGTTCCGACAATCGGAATTGCCTCTGGCACACCGCTAACAATTTTCACAGCCCAGTAGCCAACCTGGTCCCAAGGCAGCGAGTAACCAGTTACACCAAAGGAAACAGTGATTACGGCTAAGACAACACCCGTTATCCAAGTTAATTCACGGGGCTTTTTGAAGCCACCCGTTAGGTAAACTCGGAAGGTATGGAGGATCATGATCAGCACCATCATGCTGGCAGACCAGCGGTGGACGGAGCGGATCAGCCAGCCAAAATTTACCTCGGTCATCAAAGCCTGTACAGAAGCATAAGCTTCGGTGACTGTCGGTCTGTAGTAGAACGTCATCGCAAATCCAGTAGCAAACTGGATCAGAAAGCAAACTAGGGTAATTCCACCCAGGCAGTAAAAGATGTTGACGTGAGGAGGGACGTACTTGCTAGTAACGTCTTCAGCGAGTGCCTGAATC
>JBGTCQ010000082.1:0-2544 GCA_041748755.1 Chroococcidiopsidaceae cyanobacterium
GATGGAGATGGCGATCGCTTTGGCATTGTTGACGAACAAGGAAATATTCTCCCGCCTAACACTATTCTGGTGTTGATAGCGCGTCACCTAATTATAAATAAAGGCAAAACTGGGGCAATTGTGCGCTCCGTCACCACCACCCATCTACTCGATCGGCTGGCAGCTAAGTACGGATTAGAACTTTACGAAACGCCAGTAGGCTTCAAGTACATTGGCGAGAAAATGCGAGAAATCAACGTTCTAATTGGCGGCGAACAATCGGGGGGACTTAGCATCCAAGGTCATATTCCCGAAAAAGATGGCATTTTAGCTAATATGCTCGTTGCAGAAGCGATCGCTTACGCAGGCAAGCCCCTTTCCCAATTGGCGTTAGAAGCGATCGAGGAGGCAGGCGGATCTCTTTACTATCAGCAGTTAGATTTTCACCTCCCAGAAGAGGATAAAAAAACAGCATTGATGGCAGCATTTATGCAGAACCCACCCAGAGAAATTGCGGGGATCGAGGTGAAACACTCAGCTTGCAAAGAATGTGTCAAATTCTACCTGGCGGATGGTAGCTGGATAGTAGTGCGTCCTTCGGGAACTGCCGAACCGCTAATGCGTGTTTATTTGGAGACAAATTCACCAGAAAAGAAAACAAAAATCGCAGCAGCAATGGAGCGTGCGATTTGTCAGGAAGCAGCCGTAGCCGTCTAACTTCAGCTTATGACTCACTTAACAGACTCAACAATTATTCTAGGTGGTGGTTTTACCGGACTATTTACAGCTCTCCACCTCAGCCATCACCATTACTCACAGCCAATTATCCTGATTGACCAGCAAGAACGCTTTAGCTTCAATCCCATGCTCTATGAATTTCTCAGTGGCGAGATGAGCGACGAGCAGGTTTGCCCGCGCTACGAGAAATTACTCGACGGCAGTGGGGTGGCATTTGTGCAAGATACAGTTCAAGCAGTTGATTTAGAGCAGCGTCAAGTTGAATTGGCATCAGGAACGAGCTACAACTACAAATACTTGGTGTTAGCTTTGGGTAGCACCGCCAGCTACTTTGGTGTTAAGGGTGCAAGGGAGCATTGTTTTTGCTTTCGTAATGGCAAAGATGCCGTGGCACTAGCAAAACAACTGCGCGACTGTCTCCAGCGTGCCATCCAGACTACAGACCTAGAACAGCGTCGCATACTGCTGACAGTAGCAATTATTGGTGCTGGCCCTTCTGGTGTGGAATTGGCAGCAACCCTAGCCGATCTGCTACCCAGTTGGTATGCACAATTAGGTGGCGAACCGCAACAGTTGCGTGTCGTGTTGTTGGATCGGCAGACAGAGATTTTGACAACAGGGCCAAGAGGTGGTGTGAAAAGTGAACTGCAAGAAACCGCACAAGCAGCACTTCAAGAGCGTAATGTACCAGTGGAATTAATTTTAGGTGCTGAAGTTAGTGCTGTTTACCCAGAACGAATTGAGTTCCAGCACCACAATCAGGCTGAGACACTACAGGCAGCAACTGCAATCTGGACAGCTGGCTCGACAAGCAATCCTGTGATTAAAGAGCTAACTATTCCTGAAGAACGCCGCGACAGCCATAGTTGTCTCTATGTCACCCCAACTCTGCAACTACTAGACTTTCCAGAAGTCTTTGCTGGTGGCGATTGTGCGGCTAACGTGGAAGAACCCCAGCCACCCACGGCTCAGGTTGCTTATCAACAAGGAGCAGCGATCGCTAAGAATCTCCAGGCGCTCTCTGAAGGAAAAGAACTCAGCCCTGCTCAAGTACATCTGCGCGGTACGTTGCTGAAATTAGGATTGGGTGAAAGTGCTGCAAGCATCTTCGATCAATTTGAAGTCCAAGGTCAAATTGGGCATTTAATCCGACAGGCTACTTATTTGGAGTTATTACCTACTCCTGCACATAATTTTAAGGCAACTACTCAATGGCTGGTTGACGAAATCTTTGACCGTCACTACCATCCTGGCAACCTTGAAGTTGCTGCCCCAATTAGTCAGTAACTCAGTAATTGCATGATACCAAGCAATGTCTTGTACCTCTACACCACTCTTTCTTATGGAAAAACAGCAATTCGGTCTGATTGGTCTAGCGGTGATGGGTGAGAACCTAGCGCTGAATGTTGAGCGGCAAGGATTCTCTGTTGCAGTTTACAATCGCACGGCAGAAAAGACTGAAAACTTCATATCCAAGCGAGGAGAAGGTAAGAACATTAAAGCTACCTATTCTCCCGCAGAATTGGTCGATACTTTGGAGAAACCCCGTAAAATCCTGCTGATGGTGAAAGCTGGCGCTCCAGTGGATGCCGTCATCGATCAGCTCAAGCCTCTACTGGAACCAGGTGACATTATTATTGACGGCGGCAACTCCTTCTATGAAGATACCACCCGTCGCAGCCAAGAATTGGCAGCCATGAACTTGAAATTTATTGGCATGGGCGTGAGCGGCGGTGAAATAGGGGCGCTTTTAGGACCTAGCCTCATGCCTGGAGGAACGGAAGCTGCCTACACAATTCTAGAGCCGATTTTGACTAAAATTGCTGC
>JBGTCQ010000083.1:0-11932 GCA_041748755.1 Chroococcidiopsidaceae cyanobacterium
AATCAAATCGTACCTTTGAACAAACCTTTCGGACGAATCAGCAGCACTAAAATCATGATCAACAGTGCCACACCTTGTTTATATTGAGAACCTAGTAATGGAGTACTGACTTCTTGGGTGATGCCGATGACTAAAGCAGCAGCGATCGCACCGTAGGGGTTACCAATCCCTCCCAGAATTACCGCGGCAAACATTGGCAAAATCAAAAACCAGCCCATATTCGGGCGTACTGCTGTGATTAAGCCGTACATACTGCCACCCAACGCCGTTAAACTCCCAGCAATTAACCAAGTCCAAATTACAACGCGGTCAACGTTAATCCCCGAAACACGTGCCAAGTCAATATCATCAGCAACGGCGCGCATCGCTTTCCCAATTTTTGTGTTCTGCAACAGATAGTGCAACGCCAAAATTGCCAGGACTGCCAGGAACATGACCACTAATTGATTCTGAGGCACCTTTAACCCCAGGATGTCTTTAGCAGGGCTAACAGGCACGTTATAGTCTCGGTTGCTACCACCCCAAATTAGGATAATGCCGTTGCGGATGAATAAGGCAAGTCCGATGGAGATAATAATTAGCGTGGTGGAACTAGCACGGCGATCGCGCATTACTGACCAAAGTAATTTTTCCGACAACAGCATTGCCGCTACTGTGCCAATCGCTCCTAAAATCATTGAGAGCCAAATATTCACTCCACTGGTATTTGCCAGCAGCGTCAGATAAGCCCCCAGAGTCATAAAGTCACCGTGGGCGAAATTGGCCAATCGCAAAATACCATAGGTTAGCGTCAACCCTACCGCTGCCAGGGCAATAATGCTGCCTACAGAAATTCCATTTACAATTAATTGAGCCAGTTGTACATTCATTTCTTTGATCTTCCAGTTAATAATTTAGAATAATCCTAGAAAGAATAATCTTTGTTTTTACCATGACACTATAAGTTACCAAATTGAGAAATGTAACCTTAGCTAAGATGTGATCTGGAATCTGTAGGTGGGTAACATTTTTTTGATCCGAAGCTTGGGATTCCTGCTCATACCTACTTGTAGTGAGGGCGGTTAGGAAAGTTGACAATATTTATTACAAACAATTAACGAATTGATATTAGTCGTTAATTTTGTGGTATTAGACGTTAAGTGTAGAAACTTCAGTGTCGCGTTGTTGCCACGTAGGTCTTAATAATGGCTACAGCAAATGACAGTGAACCACATATTTCTAGGGCAATCTTGAGGTGGTGGCAGCACATCCCAGCGCTTGTACGCTATGTATGGGTCGTGACGCTCTACCTCATTTGCTGGGCGGCGCTGGATAGAGTAGCACTTGCATTTGAAACGGCACCAGAAATTTCTGTATGGTATCCACCGTCAGGACTCGATTTTGTACTGTTGTTGGTGTTTGGTCTGCGCTACACTCCGGCATTGTTGCTCAATACACTCGTGCATGATCATTTTGTGACTGGGCGCAACCTGGATTTTGTCACACAGCTGCTTTCTAATTTGATTACAACAGTGGGCTACGCTGGGGCAAGTGCCTTGCTGCTACTCAAACTGCGGATTAATCCTCGCTTGCGATCGCTCCGTGACGTAGTTTGGTTTGTTGTTATTGCTGCTATCACTGCACCACTTATTGTTGCTCTGCTACAAGTATTGAACTTCGCGGGGGACGGGGTTATCCCTTGGTCAAAGTTATTAATATTGTCGCTGCATTACTGGGCAGGTGATGCTACTGGCATTGCGATGCTGGCACCGTTTCTCCTAGTTTTGCTACGTAGAGTACCTGTGATATGGGCGGATAAAGAACAAGAACTGCTAGTGCCAGAATCAAAGCTGCGGTGGCCCACAGGCAGAGAGGCTCCTGAGCTTTTGATAGAAATCGTCGCCCTGGGTACGGGAATTTGGTTTGGGTATGGTACGCCCAAAGCGGCTAATTTGGACTACACTTATTTCGTTTTTTTGCCACTGATCTGGATAGCTGTGCAACATGGGTTTGAGAGAGCGACGGCAACAATTTTTTTAATCAATGTCAGCGTTGCAATTTTGGTGCGTGCCACGTATGAGCAATCTGATGTTTTGGCATTGCAGTTCGGCATGATGGCAGTCTCGCAAACGGGCTTGCTGTTGGGCGGTATTTCCACTGATCGAATGCAGGCTTTTTCAGCCTTACGTTACTCTGCCAAACGCTTGACAATCCTCCACGAGCTTGATCAGGAGATTTTGGCAGCGCGATCGCTCCCAGAAATTGCTGAGGCTGCTCTAGATCAGATTCAGCAACTCATCCCCTGCCAGGGAACAAGCATTGTCATGTTCGATTTTGCAGCGCGTGAGTTTACAGTGCTTGCTGTGCAGGCAGGGGATCATTTACAGCCAGGAGTCCGACTGCCCATAAAAGGGTTTGGTGATATTAGTGCCTTACAGCAGGGGGAAGTGAATATGGTGCAGGACACCCTGATTTTCTCTGCGCCACCAGCGGCTCAAACTCTAGTGGGTGAAAGTAGCCGCGCTTATGTGAATGTTCCTCTGACAGCTCAAGGGGAATTAATTGGCTCTCTGAATTTGGGGAAAGATCAACAAGGCGCTTTTAAGCCTAAGCAGGTAGATGTTGCTTGTGAGGTGGCTAATCTAGTAGCGATCGCAATTCAACAAGCACGATTGTTTAGCCGCGTTGAACAACAAGCAACTAGAGAGCGATCGCTAAATCAAATCAGTCGAACGCTTAATTCTAGTCTCGATCCAAGCCAGATTTTACAAGAAATTGTCCAGCTAACAGGGGAATACTTCAGTGTTGAGCGAGTCATCATCTTCGCCATACCAAATCAACAGATCCAAGTGCTAAATGAGTGGCGAACCAGTGATCAAGTTATTTCTGTACTAGACCTTGAAATTCCTCTACCAGAATTCTCAACTACTAATGACTTTCAATACCGTCAGGTTTTTCATGCGCCTGACGTGACCCAAATGCAACTGACTTCAGGCACACAAAGCCGAGTGCAGCAGACACAGCTTTTATCTGTGTTGAGTGTACCAATTCTAATCCGCGATCAGCTTTTCGGTCGTCTGTCGCTCCAAACAACAACCACTCGCCGGACATTTACAGATGATGAAATTTACTTACTAGAGAGAATTGCCGATCAAGCCGCGATCGCTCTTTATAATGCTCAAAGCTACGAGCGTCTTGAGGAATTAGTTAAAGAACGCACTCAAGAACTAGAACAGGAGAAGTTCCTTTCAGAAGCTGCTAATCGGGCTAAAAGTGAATTTTTGAGCAATATGAGCCACGAACTACGAACTCCACTGACAAGTGTTTTAGGTTGTTCTAGCATCCTAATTGAACAAGTTTTTGGACCACTGAATGCCAAACAAAAACAATATATTGAACTTATCTTTACTTCTGGAGAGCATTTATTAGAACTGATTAACGATTTACTGGATTTAAGTAAAATTGAAGTCGGTCGAGAAGAATTGCTTCTGGAAACTATTGTGGTAGAAGAAATAGCAAATGCGTCGATGTCAATGATTCAGGAACGTGCTAAAAAGTATAATTTGCAACTTTCACTAATGATTGCTGCCGATGTTACTACTTGTGTTGCTGATAAACGTAGACTCAAGCAGATTTTGGTTAATCTGCTGTCTAACGCGGTTAAGTTTACAGAATCTGGATCAGTAACGCTTAGGGTTAATCAAACCGCAGATCAGATCAATTTTTCGGTAATTGATACAGGTATTGGCATTGCCCAAGCAGATCAAGCAACTTTATTTCAACCATTCCGCCAGTTGGATAGTAGTTTAAATCGCAAATACGAAGGAACTGGTCTAGGTTTAGCGTTATCGCGCAAACTAGCACAACTGCATGGCGGTGATATTACCATGCAGTCAGAATTAGAGCGCGGGAGTTGCTTTACTCTCCACTTGCCACTGGATTTGTCTCCTGAAGCAAATGTGAGCAGTCAATAAACACTAAATATCCAAACTGATTGCACACAAACGCTCTTAGTGGTTCTAATTTCTCTAATACCACCAATTGTGGAGCGTCTCTACAATGGAATCTAGGATGATTCAATACGGTTTTGAGTGAACTGGGAAATGATGCTACAGAAACTTGAGCAACTGAGAAACTTATTTGCTGAAATGGAGCAAGCTTTGATTGCTTACTCCGGTGGGGTTGATAGTACCCTGGTTGCCAAAATTGCCTATGATATTTTGGGCGATCGCGCAATGGCAATAACAGCTATTTCTCCTTCGCTGTTGCCAGAAGAGTTGGAAGATGCCCAAATCCAGGCAGCACAAATTGGCATTTCTCATCAGGTAGTCCAGACGAACGAAATGGATAACCCGAATTACACAGCTAATCCAGTTAACCGCTGCTACTTCTGCAAAAGCGAATTGCACGATACGCTGAAACCTTTGGCAACACAGTTGGGATATCCGTATGTAGTTGATGGCGTGAATGCTGATGATTTGCGGGATTATCGCCCAGGAATTCAAGCGGCAAAAGAAAGAGGTGTGCGATCGCCCTTGGCAGAATTAGGTGTTACTAAAGCTGAAGTCCGGCAAATTTCGCAACATCTGGGGCTTTCTTGGTGGGATAAACCAGCACAACCTTGTCTTAGTTCCCGCTTTCCTTATGGTGAAGAAATTACTGTAGGCAAGTTACAACGGGTAGGACGGGCGGAAATTTATCTGCGGCGATTGGGTTGGCAGAATTTGCGGGTACGATCTGTTGGTGACGCGGCGCGAATTGAGTTATCGCCAGACCAAATTAAGGAATTTGTCTTGACAACAGATTTACAGGCGATCGTTTCAGCTTTTCAGAGTTATGGTTTTGTATATGTAACGCTAGATTTGGAAGGTTATCGCAGCGGTAAATTGAATCAGGTTTTGACACAAAATGTTCCTTCATTAAAGGTTTAAATTACTTTATAAGTACAGAAAAATGGGTTTTCAGCTTGAGAATGTTGTTCCTTGGGGACGTTCCATGCAGGAATACGTCAGGATGTTTGACTTGACACCTGACGTTAAATTAGCAATTCTCGATTGTGCTGGTGGCCCTGCCAGCTTTAATGTTGAAATGACGCGCCTTGGATACAAAGTTATTTCTTGCGATCCGGTTTATCGGTTTACTGCTAGTGAAATTTCCCAGCGTATCCAAGACACTTATCAAGTAGTTATTGATGGTCTTCGCGCAACTTGGGATAACTACGTTTGGCAGGATATCCAGTCACCAGAACAACTAGGACAAATTAGAATGGCGGCTATGAGTCAGTTTCTAGAGGATTTTCCGCAAGGAATTAAAGAAGGGCGTTATGTAACAGATGAATTGCCTAAATTATCATTTAATAAAGGGCAGTTTGATTTAGCTTTGTGTTCTCACTTTCTATTCACTTATTCTGAGCAGTTTGGGGCAGAATTTCATCTGGCTTCGATTCTAGAAATGTGTAGAGTAGCTAAAGAGGTACGCATCTTCCCACTACTACTAAACTTTTCTGGGGAGACATCGCCTTTGCTGCAACTAGTTATAAATGACCTAGAACAGCGGGGGTATAAAGTGGAAATTAAGCAAGTTCCCTATGAATTTCAGAAGGGTGGAAATAAAATGTTACGTATCTGGTGAAAACTGATAAATACTTGAAACAAAAACAATATTTTGGCAAGAATAATGCAATCACCAGTTAGCGATCGCACTTCCCAAATCAATATTATAAGGAGTAAAAATAATGTCTATGTCTTGGCAAGAACTACGCAAAGAAGCTTATCAGTTACCAGTGAGCGATCGCCTGTTATTAGTAGAAGCAATTGTGCGATCACTTAGTAATGAACTAAGACCACGCCCACTAGTACCAGAAGGAACATTAACGCGATTGCATGGGTTGCTGAAAACAGATGAACCAGCTCCAACCGATGAAGAAATTGAGGCTATGTTAGAAGAACGATTGAAGGAGAAATACCTTTAATGCGGGTATTGGTGGACACCAATATTTTTCTGGATGATCTACTAGATAGAGAACAATTTGGAGCCCAAGCCAAAGCTTTATTTGAAGCTATCCAATCTCAGCGAATTGAAGGCTATGTATCGGCAACAACTTTAACTGATATTTTCTACATTGTCAGAAAACAAAAAGGGATACATACAGCAAAGCGAGCTGTCTCTGATATTCTGGGTGGGATGAAAGTCTGTACCGTTGATCGTAGTATTTTAGAGACAGCAATATCATCTAACTTGCCGGATTTTGAAGATGCAGTCCAGATGGCTTGTGCAACTTTCGAGAATCTTGACGCAATTGTCACTCGTGATGCACAGGGTTTCGCTGGTGCTACCTTACCGATTTTGTCAGCAGGTGAGTTATTGCAGCTTCTATCTGAGAATCCTGAAAGGTTGGATTAGTAAATAGGATTCAGCTTGAAGCCTGTGATCGGGTAGAAGCCCTAGACTAGACATGGGCTAACGCTAAACTAAGTTTGTTTAGTTAATTCCATTGCATGAATCAAATTATCTGGATCGCCCGACACGGAAACCGCATCGACTTCGTTAACCCAGAATGGTTCAATACAGCAGAGCGACGCTTTGATCCGCCACTATCTGATGATGGAGTAGTGCAAGCTTACCAACTAGGGCAACGCCTGAAAGCAGAAAACATTACCCATATTTTCGCTTCACCATTCCTGCGAACAGTGCAAACCGCGAACCAAATTGCAGAAACCTTAGATCTGCCAATTAAACTTGAGTCTGGCTTAAGCGAATGGTTGAATCCAGCTTGGATGCCAGAAATGCCAGAAAAAATGTCAATTGAAGCATTAATTGAAGCATTTCCCACAATTGACACCAGCTATACTTCTCGTGTTATCGCTGAATATCCTGAAACACAGGAAATAGCATTGGAACGCTCAGGAAAAACAGCAAGGCTTTTAGCAGCTGAATTTCTGCCAGAGGATATCCTACTTGTAGGTCACGGTGCATCGGTACTAGGAGCAACAATGGGGTTAGTTGGTGAAATTGCCAAAACCCAAGTCAAGGCTTCTTTGTGTTGCTTAGTTAAAGTAGTGCGTCAAGAGACTGCAAATTCCGCCGTCGTAGTGCGGGAGACAACGGCATCAGAATGGATGTTGGAATTGTATGGCGACACTTCCCACCTGACCGAAATAGAAGAAGTAATCCGATTTAACTAGAAGTATGACATTACTACTGGCAGGAGATATTGGCGGCACTAAAACTATTCTGCGACTAGTCGAAACTTTAGATGCGGGAGAATTGCAGACACTTGATGAGGAGCGCTACCCCAGCCGCGACTTTCCTGATTTAGTGCCGATGGTGCAGCAGTTTTTGGCAACAGCTAAGACCACACCTCACAAAGCTTGTTTTGCGATCGCAGGTCCTGTTGTTAACAATACTGCCAAACTGACCAATTTAACTTGGTTTCTCGATGCTCAACGTTTAGAGCAAGAATTAGGAATTGCAAGTATTTCTCTAATTAACGACTTTGCCGCCGTTGGCTACGGTGTTTTGGGTTTACAGCCAGCAGATTTGTACACCTTACAACCTGGAAAGTATCAGCCATCTGCCCCTATTGCTGTAATAGGTGCTGGCACTGGATTAGGACAAGGGTTTTTAATCCAGCAAGGAGACAGTTATCAAGTTTTTAGTTCTGAAGGTGGACACGCCGACTTTGCACCCCGCTTGGAATTAGAATTTCAGTTGCTGAAATACTTGCTTGATAAGCATGATATCCAGCGGATTTCAGTTGAGCGAGTTGTTTCTGGTCAAGGTATTGTAGCGATTTATCAATTTTTGCGCGATCGCTCCGATGCATTTGGATCATCTGATATCGCCCAAGTGGTTAAGACTTGGGAGCAACAAATTGGGCAGAGTGAGAAAACGGTTGATCCAGCTGCTACTATTGCAACAGCTGCCTTAGAGAAGCGCGATCGCCTGAGCGAACAAACTATGCAGCTATTTGTAGCAGCCTACGGCGCTGAAGCTGGTAATCTCGCCCTCAAACTCTTACCTTACGGTGGTCTTTATGTCGCTGGTGGCATTGCTGCCAAAAATTTACCGCTGTTCCAAGAGGGAAGTTTCGTGCATGCTTTTACTAATAAAGGTCGTGTGAGTCCGCTGCTTGAAAATGTGCCTGTACACATCGTCCTGAACTCAAAAGTAGGACTGATCGGAGCTTCCATCAGGGCTGCAAGACTGTGAACCAATAACACCTAGCGAATAGAATTTGTAATCCTGCTGTACTATCTAATGCAAGTTCATAGGTTTAAATACTTCAGGACTTATGCACCGAGAGTCTTAAACTTCGATCCTCCCTAGCCCTCCTAAAGAGCGGGAAACCTGTTAGCCTCAAATTCATCAGGGGTTTGAGGGATCTCTGCGTAAGTCTTGTTGATATATCGATAATCACAACATGCCGTTAAATCTAAGCGCTTAACCAAACTCCAGTATTTACCCGCCTTAACTTAAGCATAGGAACTTCTTAGCTTGGTGATAGTAATTTCTTAAATTTGCTATGGGATGCTACAGGCGCAAAAAGAAATCTTACTTCCCATTAACGAGTTTAAGACTATGGAACTTAGAGGCTTTGATGCCCTAACTGGCAATAATTTGCGTTTTGGTACTCCTGGCGACGATGAACTGTTTGCCACGCAGCAAGATACTTTATTCGGTGGCGCTGGGGATGACATTTTAGATGCTTCAACGGGTCTAGGTGAGAATAGACTCTATGGTGGTAAGGGTGACGACGAACTTTTTGCAGGACAGGGCGATCGCCTATTCGGTGGCAATGACGATGATATCCTTGATGCCTCAGTAGGTGAGGGTAGCAATCGGCTCTATGGTGGTAAAGGTGATGATATTTTGTTTGGCGGTAGTAACGAACTCCTAGTTGGGGGTAAGGGTAATGACAAACTATTTGCAGGTGAAGGTGACAGTATTTTGACGGGTAGGAAGGGTGAGGACCAGTTCTGGATTGTGGCAGGTGATATTCCCTCTGCTGCCAATACAATTACTGATTTTCAATCTGGTGTTGATGTCATCGGTTTAGGTGCTGGTCTGGCTTTTGCCAATTTAGCGATTACTCAGACAGGTAGCGACACCACAATCAATCTCAAAGATGGTTCACCACTGGCAACTCTTACGGGAGTTGAGTCTGGCACAATTTCAATTGCTGATTTTGTCAGCACTGCACCTCGTCCTCTGATTATTGGCCACCGAGGAGCCAGCGGCTTGCGACCAGAGCATACTCTAGCGTCTTATGAACTAGCTATTGAGCAAGGCGCGGACTTCATTGAGCCAGATGTAGTTTCAACTAAAGACGGGGTGCTGATCGCCCGCCACGAAGTTAATATCAAGGACACCACTGATGTAGCAGATCACCCTGAATTTGCTGATCGTGAAACGACCAAGATTATTGATGGGGTTGAGGAGAGTGGATGGTTTGCCGACGACTTTACTTTGGCTGAAATCAAAACGCTACGAGCAGAAGAACGTTTAGAATTCCGCGATCAGTCCTTCAACGGTCAGTTTGAAATACCAACTCTCCAAGAAATCATCGATCTTGTAAAGACAAAAAGTGCTGAAGTTGGTCGGACCATCGGTATTTATCCTGAAACGAAGCATCCAACGTATCATGATTCCGTCGATCTGTCGCTGGAAGAGCCTTTGGTCGATATCCTCCAGGCTAATGGCTATAACCAGGAAGATTCTCCGGTTTTTATCCAGTCGTTTGAAGTGGGTAATTTGAAGGAACTAAATACACTTATTGATGTACCACTAGTTCAACTGCTGGATGCGGTGGATGTTTCCCTCAATGGTCAGCTCATCGAAAAACAGCCTTATGATTTCGTGGTCAGTGGTGACGATCGCACCTACGGCGACTTACGGACTCCTGAGGGCTTAGCCGAGATTGCTGAGTATGCTGATGGTATTGGACCGTGGAAACGGATGATTGTTTCTGTGGAGTCTGTTGATGCCGATGGAGATGGTATAGCGGATGATATCACTGGGGATGGCTCGGCCAACGATAATGACAAATTCCTCACAGATCCCACGTCGCTGATTGAAGATGCTCACGCGGCAGGTTTGCTGGTTCATGCCTACACGTTTCGCAATGAAGATGTTTTCTTAGCACAGGACTATAACGGTAACCCAGAACTGGAATATCAGCAGTTCTTTAGCCTTGGTTTAGACGGCTTATTCACTGACTTTCCCGGAACTGGCTTTGAGGTTGCTAATCGCCTCTACCCCTTCACGGAGCCTGATCCTCTAACAGGTGCAGGTCTATTAGCATCAACTGATTCGCTGTTTGGGTGAATTATGCTGGTGTAGAGATAGACATCTTACATGAATCAAACTGCGCGGACTAGACAAACCTAGTCCGCGAATTGAATTTGCTAGCCCTAACTGGGCAGACTTGTGTAAACTTGTGTAAAGCTTGACATCCGAACTTGAAACAATATTCGTAATTTAGAGGAAGTAAAAAGTTATAACTGGATTGAAGATGCAGAATAAACAAGTACGTTTAGCTTCGCTATTGGGTATTGGATTTCTGCTGTTAGTTCCAAGTGTTGCGATCGCCCAAACAGCACCAACCGCCCAAGAACGCACAAATCTACAACAGGCACGGACGAGTGCTAAACCAATTACTGGTGTGATTGAATCTCTTGGTGGTACACCGTTGAAGGTGAGACTTGCCGACGGTACCGTGAAGACATATCCAGTCGTTCGGCAGATATTCGACTCAATGAGTCTGACTCAAGGTACAGCAATTATCCTTGACACTGATACTGACTTAGCACTTTCAGGGCAAGGAAAGCCTATTTATGGGTTCAATGGACGGATTGTAAATATCAAAGACAATCAGTTAACGGTGATGTTAACGAGTGGTCAATTTAGAACCATCCCCATCCAACCAGAGTTTGCGGCTCAGTTGAAGAAGTTACAGCGATCGCCTGGAGTTCCAGTTCACATGCCAATTACTGGAATAGTGCATAAGCAAAGCCCTCTAAGCGATATTGATTACAAACCTTCCACAGTAACGACAGCACCGACACCACAGATGGCCGCGAGATTATCGCAGGCGAACGCTAAGGCTACATATGAAGATCTAGTATTAGCATGCAGAAATAGAGTTGTTGAAGTCAGCAGACTTAAAGCGCTCCAAGATGTAGCAAATAATGTCGTTGAATTTGACAGAATTGAAGTTGTAGATATCAACGAATTGTTGAAAGGTGAAACCACCCAGGTTTTTCAACGGCAACACGCTAAGCACACCGAAGCAGAACATCTCATGCTGGAAGATGTGTTGCAGAATACTATGGTTATGGTACCGAACAATAATCGGACTATGAAGCTGGAACAGGCGCTTTTGAAGCTGAAGGTAAAGCCTGAAAGTGTTACTGGGTTAGTAGTTCCAGACGTAATTCACGGTAAAGTATTTGTCTTTTACGACTCGACGTTACAGTAGTCACAGCGGTAATACTTTTTACTCTTACAAGGGCATTTGTATCCGTGCATCAGCCAAGTTTGTGTATGCAAGTATTGGTTAAAACACGAATTACCTATGAATGCCCTTTATTTAAAGCATTATATTGGTAGGAACAAAACCTCACATTAGAGAAGGCACTAGATGGATTCTCCACCAGCAAGGAGATGAATAAATGAATAGTAGTGCCTAAAAGATGACTTGGGCGTGTGGTAGCGGATAACTGGAATACTTACCTCTACAATTTCATCTGCAAAAACTATTAAACTGACTAAACGGAAGCATCTGCGGAACTTGCTGCAAATTTGTAGCAGCGCGGCTCAGATCTAGTTCTATAAAATTTAAGATTCTTAATCTATAAACTGCCTACTTTTGCTGACAGAGTCCACAAAATCCAATAGTCTGATCAAAGTGGAGATTTCTCTATGCTTTATTTCTGCTCACGATGTAATAGTG
>JBGTCQ010000084.1:0-8705 GCA_041748755.1 Chroococcidiopsidaceae cyanobacterium
ACATAAATCAGGCTAGCTAAACCAGCACCTAAATCTTTACCATAGGTCTGCCAAAAGGTCAAGGCATCTGCATCGCCTGCTTTGGCAAGAGCGCCCAATTCAGCGGGTTCTAAACCTGTGCGGCGACGAATAGCTGGGACTGAGACATACTGCTCCAAAGAGCCTCGATTGCCGCTGTTACATTCTGGTCCATCCGGATTCAACGTAATTAACCCCAGTTCCCCAGCTGCCCCTTGATGCCCAGTAAACAGTTTGCCATCAAGGATAATTGCTCCACCAACACCAGTGCCTAATGTCAGTAGAATGAAGTTGCGAAATCGGCGACCAGTTCCTAACCAAGCTTCTGCCAAACCCGCACAGTTAGCATCGTTGGACAGAATTGTCGGGCGACCTGTTTTGGCTTCTAACCAGTCGGCTAGGGGAACATCACGCCATTGCTGAAGATTAATAGCAATTCTGGCAATCCGTCCAGCTGGGTCAACTGGCCCTGGGGTGCCAACTCCAATCGCAATACTTTGTTGGGCAGATTCAAGTCGGATTATTGCCTCCACCATCACTTCTAGAACTGCTTCTGGTGTGGATGGTCGGGGAGTCGCTACCCTCAACGACTGCAAGCAAGTCCCATCTGGACTGAATCGCCCTAGTTTTATCGCCGTTCCCCCCAAGTCAATTCCCAATACCTGAGGCTGTTGGTTGGGCTGAGTTAAAAAATCGGCATCACCCATACGTTATGGTTTTCGACTTTTTTCAAATCGCAAAGACGTAAAAGAATTCTGGAGATTAACTACTGGGGTTGAATTAAGACTGGGTGGCGGTGCGTTCACAGATGTTACCGGAGCAGCCTTTACTATGCCAGCAGCGGCGATGGAAAGCATGAAACCACCAACAGTGGCGGCAATTAAGGAAAGGTTATCTTTCATAAAAATAGTTTAGTCAGAAATATCGTTCTGGATGATTATCTAAAGATAATCGACTATTAAGGAGATTTGTGGTTCCAATTGTCTCGCCGCAAGCGGGGATTTACAAATTCATTTAACCCTTCACCAACTAGCGACAGCCCCACAACCAGTAATGTCATCGTTAAACCAGGAAAAAGCGTCGTCCACCAAACGCCAGTGGGCAGTGCTTCTAGAGCTTGGCGCAAATCATGCCCCCACTCTGGCACTTCTTCGGGGAGTCCCAACCCCAAAAAGCCTAAGCCGCCTAATGTCAAAATTGCATCGGCAGCGTTGAGGGTAAATAATACTGGCACACTCTGAATCACGTTGAGAAACAGATATCGAGAAAGAACTGTCCAGGTGGAGGCTCCCATTGCCAGGGCGGCTTCGATAAAAAGTTCAGTTTTGACGCTAACGGTGTGATTACGGACAACCCGATAGTATTGAGGTATGTATGCAATGCTGATGGCGATCGCGGCATTCAGGATTCCTCGTCCTACCACAAAGGCAAGTGTCACCGAAAGCAGCAGCCCTGGCAGTGTGTAGATAGTATCCATCAAAAATAGCAACACTCGATCAAGTCTACCGCCCAAATAGCCACTAACTAAGCCTAGTGGTACACCAATAATCATGCTAAGTGCTGTTGCTAAAATAACTACTCGCAATGCTGCTTGACTAGCAAACAATGTTCGGGAAAATACATCATAACCTTGGCGACTCGTGCCGAATAAATGTGCTATTGAAGGCGGCTCATGAATCGGGTTACTCAGCGACTCGATTGGGCTTTGCAGCCAACCCCAAGCCTGAAACACGGGAGCTAGAACAGCTATCAATAAGAACATCAGGGTGATAACTAACCCTATCCCCATCAGTTGCTGGGAAAGGCTAAAACCTTGAGAAAAACGGAGAAATCTGGGTAGTTGGCGTTTAGTAACAGACATCGGCGTTTGCCCTATGAGGAGTCTTGGCGAATAGAATTCGCGGCTATACAAACAAAGTCCGCGGAGGCGGACTAAATGCAGATGAGTGATTAGGTCATTCTGAAGTTACTTCCCAGTTAGGAATTATTGATTTTTGACTATGGTGAACAGCTTGGTTCCGGATGTAGTCTGCTACCTTGTCAATGCCACTGTGGCTGACTGTAAAGGCTCCGTAGCTGCCTTGCCATTTGAAAAATCTATGCTTGATTTCGTGTGTAATTAAATGGGAGGAGCTACCTTTAACTTGTTTTATCAGGTCAGATAATGTCAGAGTAGGCGGAAAGCCTGTCAATAGATGTACATGATCCTCAATGCCACCAACAGCAATCACTGTACATCCTAATTGCTCACATTGCTAAATAATTGCTGCATAAATAACTTTTTGACTATCAGGTGTAATTAAAGGCAATCTATCCCAGGTTGCCCAAACATAATGCAAATACAGTTGGGTGAAATTTGCTCTCATAAAATTGGCGAATTCCATTCGCCGTTCTGTATCTGCATCTAAATGCGATCGCTCTCAACCCGCACAGGCAGGCTTTGTGTGTAGCCGCGAATTCTATTCACCGCGCCTCTCTACAGATAACTTTCAATCAGCTGACGATACTGACTCTTGGGCTTAATGCCTTTGGATTCAGTCACTAGTTCTTTGTTCTTAAAGAACTGAATCGTCGGCGTTCCAGTCACACCAGCAGTTTCTGCAATATCTCGGTCTTGCTCAATATTAATCTCGACCAAGTGAATCTTGCTGTCAAACTCATCTACCACTTTATTCAAGATTGGCTTCAGGGTGTGGCAGGGACCGCAATTCGGTGATACATATTTGACAACGAGTAGGCGATCGCTATCATGAAACAGCTTCCGTAAAGCATAGCCTCCTTCATGACGTGTCGCATTCAAATCAAACTCAGCTGGCTTTGCTGCTGTTTGCTGAACTGCCTCATGCTCTAATTCATTATCTGGAATTTCAGCCACTTGATGAAATTCCTGAATTAGATCAGTGGACGATAGCCACCGTTCTGCTAACATCGCCGCCATGCAGCCAGTACCTGCGGCAGTAATTGCTTGACGATACTCATGATCCTGCACATCCCCAGCTGCATAAACGCCTTCAACACTGGTTTCCACAGAACCAGGCTTGGTGACAATGTATCCCACATCATCTAGTTCCAGCTGCCCCTTAAATAGAGACGTATTCGGCGTATGACCAACTGCGTAAAATAGACCCTTAACGTGCAAAACGCTTGATTCACCCGTTTTGATATTGCGGATTTTTACGCCTTCCATGTGGCGATCGCCACCAAAAACCTCTGCTACTTCTGTATTCCAGTGAACCTTAATTTTGGGGTTACTTAGAACGCGATCCTGCATTGCTTTACTCGCCCGCATCTTTTCGCCTCGCACCAGCATATTCACTTGATCGCCGTACTTTGTGAGGTAAATTGATTCTTCTGCTGCGGAATCACCCCCGCCAATTACAGCTAATTCAGCGCGGTGAAAAATAGGAGTTGCCCCATCACAGATTGCACAAGCAGAAATCCCCCGACTCCAAAATTGATGTTCTCCAGGTAAACCCAACCGCTTTGCTGTTGCGCCTGTAGCAATTACAATGCTGTTGGCTCTAATCTCACGCTCTTCAGAACGAACAACAAAAGGACGCTTATTTAAGTCAACTTCTGTGACATCCTCGGTGTATAACTCAGCCCCCCAGCGCTCTGCCTGCGCCTTCATCTGATCCATCAGCTGCGGCCCCGTAATTCCTTGCGGAAAGCCAGGAAAGTTCTCCACTTCAGTCGTTGTCATCAACTGTCCACCGGGTAACCCCCCAGCTTGAAAGCCTTCAAATACAACGGGTTTCAGGTTAGCTCTTGCTGCATAAATTGCCGCCGTGTATCCAGCTGGGCCAGAGCCGATAATCACTAAGTTCTCTATGGTTGGGTTGGTCATAACTTATAAATGAACTCATAACGACTACGTTTTAATAGTATAACAAACCTCAACGGTTATGTAACTAGATTCAAGTTTCAGTTAGCTTAATTGCTGA
Organism: Chroococcidiopsidaceae cyanobacterium; assembly: GCA_041748755.1. Taxonomy (GTDB): domain Bacteria; phylum Cyanobacteriota; class Cyanobacteriia; order Cyanobacteriales; family Chroococcidiopsidaceae; genus JAHHHE01. Next base: position 3,963 of record JBGTCQ010000084.1, read on the forward strand.
ATAAGGATAGTTGTTTGGATCAAGCGATCGTTTTGAAGTGGTTGACTTCTAGTAAATTTTTAAAAAATATCTTTCAAATCCAACATAAACCCTGGCAGTACATCTTCGCCTGACAAAGTGGTAGGTGATTCTAGTACCTCTACAGCCTGAGCTCGGTAAATCTCCACTCGTTGCGCTTTGGGATCAATTAGCCAACCCAAGCGGACACCATTTTCACGATATTCCTGCATCTTATTCTGTAAAGGCTTGAGGTCATCAGTGGCAGAGCGCAGTTCTACTACAAAGTCAGGAGCCAAGGAGGGAAATTTTTGGCGCTGCTCAGAGGTTAATGCTTGCCAACGCTCTAGCCTTACCCAGGCAGCATCAGGGGAACGAGCAGCTCCGTTGGGGAGCTTAAAGCCTGTGGAAGAGTCAAACGCTTTACCTAATCCGCTCTGCTTATTCCAAGCTCTGAGTTGAAAGTTAATCTCAGAGTTGCGATCGCCTGTCTCTCCCCCAGTCGGTGGCATAACGATTAATTTTCCTTTAGCTGTACGCTCTAATTTAATATCTGGATTTGTCTGACAAAGCTGATAAAACTGCTCGTCAGTCAAATCAACAATCGGGTGTAGATCTAAGGTGATGGCAGTCATGGGTGAAACTCCTTGCAACAAATGCATTTATAAATAATGTAGGCTGCTGTCTAGATAAAATGCCCTCTGCAAGCTTGTGGCAATGGTAGTGACGGGTATTCAGCAATATGGGTAGGCGGGGGCGATCGCTCAAACCTGGTATTTGATTATTGTTGACCTACCAGTGCCAGAGTTAATCTAATAAGGCGATCGCACCTTTGTGTAGCTACTGTGCAGTTTGAACTAGCCTGGTTTTAAGGCAATTTAGGGATATTGATGACATGGTATGAGTAATCATGGAGTTTACCGGAGACACGGGTATGAATATTGAGCAGATTGTAGATAAGCTGAAAACCCTTCCTTCTGAAAAACAGCAGGAGGTGCTTGATTTTGTAGAGTTCCTGCAAACTAAGACGCTTCAGGAAGAAGTTAAGAGTCAAGATCAGAAGTCGCCTGCTTCAGTTCTAACCCTCGCCCAAAAGTACATCGGCTGCGTGGAAGGACCCGGCGACCTTTCTACTAATAAAAAGTATATGGATGGATATGGTTCGTGATCAGGCAGCGGGTACTACTAGATACGGGACCATTGGTGGCTTCTCTTGATCGTCGTGACCATTTTCATAATTGGGTGACAGCGGAGTTGGCTACAATTGAACCGCCTCTATTAACTTGTGAAGCGGTTATTTCTGAGGCTTGTTTTCTGTTGCGGAATGTCTATCCTGGACAGGAAGCGGTTATTTCCCTAGTAAATACCAGAATAATTCAGATCCCCTTTCGACTAGATGAAGAAGCTGACATCCTTGGAGAACTTCTTACCCGTTACCAGTCTGTACCAATGTCTTTGGCTGATGCTTGTTTAGTGCAGATGGCTGAACAGTATTCTGAGAGTGTTTTGTTAACTCTTGACAGTGACTTTAGAATCTACCGCAAAAACAGGAGTCAGATGATTCCTGTAATTATGCCCAAAAATAGGTAGAAAACTATGTTAATAAGAGTATTGGAACAAATTTAAGCCATAATTTTTAATTGGTGTCTAGAGAAAAGGAAAATGGATAACAACGCAGCTGAGATAAGAGAAAAAATTCGTCAGCAATTTGATACTGGTCCTTATCCTAGAACTGCGTTGGAAAAATCTCCTAAGAATGACGCTATGTCACTCTATATCCATAACTTAGTTAATCCTTATTATTTAAGAAACGAAAAAGTTATAGAGACAGAAGGAAAATTAATTTTAGATGCAGGATGTGGTAGCGGCTACAAGTCCTTAGTTTTAGCGGAAGCCAATCCAGGTGCAAAGATTGTTGGAGTAGATATATCAGAGAAATCGGTTGAATTAGCCAGACAACGACTGCAATATCATGGTTTCACTAACACGGAGTTTTATATTAGTTCAATTGAAGACTTACCTAAGCTAGGTCTAGCTTTTGACTATATCAATTGTGACGAAGTTCTTTATCTTTTCTCTGATCCAGCTATTGGCTTACAAGTAATGAAGTCAGTTCTTAAACCAGATGGAATTATCCGTACCAATCTGCATAGTTCACTACAACGGACATACTTCTATCGCGCTCAGGAAGTTTTCAAAATGATGGGTCTGATGGATGAGAACCCAGAAGAAGTAGAGATTGACTTGGTACGAGAAATTATGAAAAGTTTGAAAGATCAAGTCGAGCTTAAATCCATCACTTGGAAACAGGAGCTTGAAACAGATGAAGAGCGGATCTTAATGAACTATTTACTTCAGGGTGATAAAGGCTACACTATCTCGGAAATGTTCTCGGCTTTGAGGGCAGCTGAATTAGAGTTTGTCAGTATGGTGAATTGGCGACAATGGGACTTGATGGCTCTGTTTAAAGAACAAGATAATTTGCCAGCATTTCTAGCAATAAGCTTGCCAGATACAACGGTGGAAGAGCGGCTGCATTTGTTTGAACTTTTACATCCAGTCCATCGGCTGCTGGACTTCTGGTGTGGTCATCCCAACCAGGGTCAACTTTTTGTACCAGTTGCTGAGTGGACGCTATCTGAATGGCAAGAAGCACAGGTTCATCTGCTGCCGCAGCTGAAAACGCCGGAACTAAAAGAAGCACTGCTAAAATCCATCACACAGCTAAAGCCATTTGAAATTACTCAGCAGCTGCTGATTCCAGAAAAACCTGTGTCTGTAGATAGTACAGTTGCAGCTTGTCTATTACCGCTGTGGGAAAAATCTCAATCGATGAGGTCATTGGTAGAGCGTTGGCAGAAATTACGGCCAGTGCATCCTGTAACCTTAGAGCTAACAACGGAGGCGGAGGCTTTAGAAGTGGTGAGCCAGGCTTTGACCACGCTGGAGAGACTTGGCTATGTGCTTTTGGAATGTCGTCTCTAAGTAAACCTCTTACCAAAGTCAGTAATGTTATGGAGGCGGTTATTCACCGTGTTGTGGTAGACCCAACTTCTCTCGAAAGGCTTGCTCCATAATCCTTATACTCTCCTCACCCAAGGGTGGTGGATATTGCGTGGCATTGGAATTACGCCGATTAACAAATAATTCGTGTATAGCGTCGTCGTCGTTTCGATGCTCCTTGACGTAGGCTCGTAGTTCTGTCAAAGACATCTCACTAAAGTTAGGCTTCATCGACAAACTCCCAAAGTCCATTACGCTTTACGACTATCTGAATATCGTCTGCTGTTAAAATAAATACCTCTCCCGTTTCTGAATCGTAGCGAAATACAACTATATCTTGGTATAGATTTGACAGCATCTGGCAGACGCGCAAGCAGGTGAAGGCTTGCTCTACAGTTGGATTAATGGTTAGCCTCCGTTATTTGTTCTTTGCTGCTTAACTAAAGAAATCAAGGTTTTGCCTCACTGATGAGCATAGTGTAGTCCTCGGCGCGATCGCCTGCATTACACGGTGCGTTCTGAACTACACCTGCTAGAGTCAACAGTTTAGATACATCCTTGTGAACCAGCTTCATTTCTAGGGCTGACTGCACAATGCTGGATAGCGATTCATCCATGCCAATTCCTTTGGTAAATAGACTGTTCGTTTGATGGTAGCTTCTGTGTATTACATCTTTATCCTACGTTGTCCTAGTGCGTTAGAGCAGGAACTAGCTAGCGAACTAGGCTTTAACTACACTGGAGATTGGCTCACTAGACAATTAGTTCTCAAAATGAGAATATAGAAAATATCTTGAATAATTCTTTATTTTTAATTAGATTAAATTTCCGGCTTTTCTACTTATTCGTGCATATTATTAGCCAAAAAAGACTACTGGAAGCTTCTCAGGTTTATCCAGATTTAGAAATTCCTCTTGACAATTGGTACAGAGTCGCTAAGTCCAGATCCTGGAGCGATATCAATGAAGTTCGCCAAGTCTATCCGAGCGCTGATGCCGTTGGAAACTTTACTGTTTTCAATATAAAAGGCAATGACTATCGCTTAATAGTTGATATTATCTATGCCACTCAAAGAATTTATATCAAGTATGTACTCACTCACGCTGACTACGATAAGGACAAGTGGAAAAATGACCCGTACTTTTAACAAAGAGTCTTACGCTAGCCTTCTCGCCCAATACCAACCTAAGGCGATCGCAACAGAGGAAGAAAATGAAGCGGCGATCACCCTAGCTGAAAAATTGGAGCATCGCGATCGCACACTAGAAGAAGATACTTTGTTAGAACTGCTGGTGACACTGATTGAGAAGTTTGAGGAGGAGCATTACCCACTCCTAAAAGAAAATCCCCATTCAATGCTGCTGCACCTGATGGAGGCAAGAGGTTTTAAGCAAGAAGATTTAGTTGGGGTGATTGGGTCTAGAGGTGTAGTCTCTGAAGTGGTCAATGGCAAACGGAGCATTAGTAAGGCTCAGGCTAAGGTTCTGGGAGAGTTTTTTCATGTATCCCCTCAGCTGTTTATCTAGTTCTGAATCTAACAACAGTCTTCCTACGACTCGCCTCGGATAGCTTGCTGATAGACCAAACCATCCTCTTGCGTCCAAATTCCTTTAGTTTGTAGGAGTACATCAAGAGAAGGTGATGCAGCTTCTTCTGCCCGCATTTGCCGAATTGCTTGGCGTACTATAGCTGCGAGCGGCATCTTAGTTTCTTTTGGTTTGCGATCTAGCCAATGTTTATCTT
>JBGTCQ010000085.1:0-28264 GCA_041748755.1 Chroococcidiopsidaceae cyanobacterium
CTTGGATGGAGCGATGTAAGATCCTAGTTAAGAACCATGAAAGAACCCTAGCAAATGCGACAACGAAGCTCAATCTTTGCTTCGTTAGACTAATGCTCAAGAGGCTTGCAGCTTCTTAGAGATCTCAAATGAGTTCTATACCGAACATTTCAGGAATTCGACTATAGTACCAAAGCAACACATCGTTAAATTTACCATCCAACATTGGACGCTCTGTACCATATCCGCGATTGTTCAGCACAATTACAATTGGATTCAATTTGTAGCGGGCGATCACAGACAATTCCATCCCTGTCATTTGGAATGCACCATCACCAACTAATACTAGCGAACGGGTGTTAGGATTAGCAAATTGAGCACCAATGCTAGCGGGTACGGCAAATCCCAATGATGCATAGTAAGCAGGTGCGAGAAATCGAGTTTTACCGTAAACAAACAAGTCTAAACCAGCAAATAGGGCATCTCCCACATCTGCGATCACAATCATTTCTTTGCTCAAAAAAAAGTTCAACCGCTCAAATAATCTTGCTATTGTAATTGGTTGATTGGGAACGATAGAGAAGGACGTAGGAGGTTGAAGACAATTGAAAACCCTCGTTTCTCTATGGTGAATATCTGCTTCGTTCAACCCCTGAACAAAATCTTGCAAGCGAATATTTTCATAGTTGTGGAACTGAATTGATATTTTCTCGCTTGTCACATAAATTGAGTTTCTTGGATCAAGTTGCGCCGTAAAAATGCCCAGGTTCACATCAGATAAAAATGTACCTAGCATAATTAGACAATCGCTAGATTCTACATAGTTTCGGGCAAATTCTTTACCAATCGCACTTGCATAAAGTCCAATATACAGCGCTACTAAATGGGGCGTGAATGCGATTTCAGAAGCGCTGCGGAAGGAAGTTCACAAACACAATATTCGTGTCACCATTATTGAACTCGGTCTGGTTGCCACCGAATTTGTCGACAACATCACCGATCCGGCTGCGAAACAGGCGCTCGAAGCCAGGTTCAAAGCCGTCACTCCGCTGCAACCGGAAGATATTGCACAGGCGATCGCCTATGCCCTTACCCAACCGCCTCACGTCAACGTGAATGAAATTTTGATCCGACCAACGCAACAGGAATGAAGGGGAGTTAAGCTTTGAGCTTTTTCCAGATTTTGTCAGAAACCCGGGCTAGATGCTGCGAAAACTATAGCAGATCGCCAAAGCCGCATCTGATCGCCAGCGACGTTGCACAGGTATCCACCAGCACTTGAAAAAACGTAATGCAATTTCCAAAACTCAAAAACCTCGTCCGTTGGACACTGCTGCTGGCTATTTTTGCGATCGGCTGGTCTGGCGTGGCTGTTGGTCAGGAGTACCAGCCCATTGCACCATCCGACTTCAAAGGTCAAGTAGCGCAAACGACAGCGCCCTATCCTCAAGAGCGATCGCCCGCTGCACCCTTTGACTTCAAAGGTCGGTTTCTGGTGTCCGTCTCCGATGCAGACATGCTGCCCTCGGCTTACATTGATGGCAAGCTCGGTCCGGTTGATGGAGCCGATGCGCTCTCAATTATTCGCCTGGACAGAGCCGGACGCGAACTCCGAACGATCGAGACTCCCGTTTCTAATTCGGTGACAGGTCCGCCCGCCGCCCTCGCTGTCACGCCCGATGGTCGCTACGCCATTGCGATCAAGACGCGAGATTCTCGACCTGCAAAAGCCGATCCCAGACTCAGTGACCTCGCGCTCGGACGCACGATTTCCGTCGTTGATTTGTCCGATCTCGATCAGCCTAAAGTTGTTCAGTGGGTTCAGGGAGGCGAGCAGCCACTCTCGGTGTCGATTAACGCCCAAGGTTCACTCGTCGCAGTCTCCTTCGATCCGAACGGCGCAGGTAAGACAACTCCGATCGCAATTTATCGATTCAGTGAGGGCAAATTATCTGCGCCAGTCACCCCGCAAATTCCCGATTGGATTACAGAAGACACTTTGAGCCATGTTGAATGGCATCCGAAAGAGAATATTCTTGCTCTGCTCAATGTCACCAAAGCGTCGATTTCGTGCGTGCGGGTGGCAAATGCGGGGGGTGAGATCAGCCTGTCGCGCTGGGGTAACTCGGTCAGCGTGGAGAAAGCCCCGTTCCTCGTACATTTCACCCCGGATGGTCGCCATATCATCACCAATGCGTCCTATGTGCCAATTGACGGCATCAGTGTGTTGCCCGGCGCGACATTGCGCGGCTCAGTTTTGAGTGTGCGGCTAGCAGCGGCAACGGCGGCAGATGGTTCGCCCGTGCATCAGCTTGCCTCTCGCGCTGGAACGAGTTCCGTCCCTGAAGGACTCAGCATCAGTCCCGATGGTCGCTACGTTGTCACGACTAATCTGGAACAAAGCTCTTTCTCGCTTGACGATCCGAAACAAGGCTTCTTCTCATCGCTGACGCTGCTTCGCTTTAATCCAGCAACAGGTTTACTAGAAAGTGTAGGCGATTTTGCTTTCGATGGCGTGCTGCCCGAAGCAGCAATTTTCGACAATTCCAGTCGCTTTCTTGCCGTGACCAACTTCACTTTCTTCGATTCTAGTCGCAAGGGGGTTCGATTGACTTCTGGCGGATTGCAGGTGATTTCTTCGATCCGAAGCGCACTGAGCTAGTCAAGCTGAATTATTCCATTCCTGTCACCAGAGGCGCACATTCAATGGCGGTCGTTCGCTAACAATGATTTTTCTTCTAAATCTATGAGTGGCTCGAAGCGAGTTTCCTGCTTGCCTTATATTCCAAGGAGTGTCAAATGACAGCGACATTCGCGAGGCGACAGCGATCAGCCCTGCTTTAGGAGGGCGCAATTGTTAGACGACAACGCCAAGTCACCGTTACAGATCGCTTCCGTTACAGACCGCTTGCTGTATGTACTTTTCACTTTCGATTAACACAGCAGAACCGGCGGCCCTTTACCCGGTGCTGAAAAAGAAAATCAGGCGCTATAACGTTCCGGTTGAGCCGATGCAGACAATCTCTCCAACTCAACCGATAACTCTTGCACGTTCTGCTCCAACGCCTTGTTAGCCACTGCTTTCCAACCATTTTAGCTTCTCGACAAGATGGCACTTAAACTCTTGAAGTTGACCAATCTTCTCATCCATCTCTTCAATTTTATTGCGAACGAGCCGCGCCTTATATTTGGGTGAAAGTATGTCCCACTCATCCATCGCTTTCCTAATTTCACTCAGCGTATATCCAAGAGATTTTCCATGCTTGATGAACTCTAAACGCGACACAGCTTCATCATCGTAGTTCCGGTAGTTATTTTCTCCACGCTTGTTGGTTGAGTTCAGAAGTCCAGCCTTATCGTAGAAACGAAGCGTGTCTTTTGATACTCCTGTTTTCTGGGAGAGTTCACTAATCAACATAAAATACTGAGGTTAGGGAGTTTAGGGTTACTGCTTGACATTGGAGTATGCTCCATCCTTTAAGTTTGACATAGTTCTTCAATTTACAGGCTGGACACCATGCAGAATTCAACCCAAGCAAACAAAACTGTGATCATTACAAGCGCAAACAGTGGTTTAGGCTATTACTGCGCCCAGGCGATCGCCAGATCGGGGCAAGACTGGCACATTGTGATCGCGAGTCGAAATTTATCCAGAGTTGAAGAAGCGGTTCGTACCCTGGTGGCTGAAACTGAATATCCACACATTGAGGGGATGGTTCTCGATTTGGCATCTCTGGCATCTGTCCGTCAGTTTGCAGAAGATTTTATCGCTGGAGAACGTCCACCTTTACAGGCGATCGTTTGCAATGCAGCAATTCAAGTTGTTTCAGACACGCTCTACACAGAAGATGGGTTTGAGATGACATTTGGTGTGAACCATCTGGGACACTTTCTACTCGTCAATCTGCTGTTGCCCCAGTTAAGCGATCGCTCTCGCATTGTATTAGTCAGCAGCGGCACACACGATCCAGCGCTAAACACCGGCATGCCTTACCCGCAATACCAAGAGGCGAAACTCCTCGCATTTCCTGCTAACAGTGACAATGACACAGACATCGGCAACACAGGGCGGAGACGTTATACCACTTCCAAGCTCTGTAATATTCTCTGTGCCTATGAGCTTTCACGTCACCTGCAAAAGCAACGGTCAAATATTACGGTGAACGCTTTCACCCCAGGTTTGATGCTCGACACAAAGTTGGCTCGAGACTATAGCCAAGCAGAACTCTCTGCTTTGACAGCAAGCATTTCACAGTTTGTTACAGAGAAAGCTACAGACTCTAAAACTGAGGGCAGTGCTCTTGCTAGACTCATTCTCGATCCATCATTGGACAATGCTACAGGTAAATATTTTGCTGGACTGGAGGAAGTTCAATCTTCTGAAGAATCCTACGATGAGAAGAAAGCAGCTGAACTTTGGAAAGCTAGTGCGGAATTGGTCAAACTTTCACCCAAAGAAGCAACTCTCTTGCAGTAAGCCATTCGTCTGAAATTGAGGAGCGATCGCCATCACCAACATTCAAGCAACTCGCCCCACCGATAACGTGAAGGCTAACGTTACCCATCACCCGCCGCTGAAGAACTCCGTATCATAACAACTAGAGAATTTATTCTTCTCCTCAGCCTAAAGTGATGAAAGAGAGATAAAAAAAGCTTTATTTTGAGTAATAACTAGATTGCCTAGAACTCAGGCACAAACAATTCCCGTTTATTACCAGCGTAATGACGGTAGATAATTTCTGGAGAATTACCCACTAGCCGAGCCACATCTTTGGCATCTAAACCATTTTCTAGTGCCAAAGTTACAAATGTATGCCTTGTTTGGTAAGGCTTCCGATATGCGATATCTAAACCTTCTAAAACGGTCTTCCAAGCTCGATTTCTGAAGTTATGAAAATCGATGTACTTTCCTTCTGGACTAGGAAATAGCAAATCATCAGGTTTTGCACTCTCTAGTTCGATGCCCCTTAAAATTGCCTGCACTTTAGCATTACAAGGGAACTTTCGTTTTTCCTGCGTTTTTAACCCCTGCTTGACCGCTAGACCTTTTTCAGAGACTGTTAAGGCTTGCTCAAAGCTAATGAACTTGAGATCGCTGGTAACGTGTTGCCATTGAAGTGCGAGTGCCTCAGAAGGTCTAGCACCTGTAGCGAATAGAAATTCAACTAATGGAGCGTAGAAGTTGTAGTAACGATTGTTTCTAAATGCCTTGATAATTTGATCACGTTCAACCAAAGAGAAGGGATTGATGTCATCATCTGACTTTTCAGATTTAGGTAGCTTAATCTCACCTGCCATTCCATGAAACGGATTCTCTGTAACGAATCCTGATTTAACTGCCCACTGGCAGCAGGCATTTAGCGCTACAATAAACCGCTTGGCTGAGTTGATCGGAATGGTTTGCAGCACATGGGCTCGAATCTCATTCGCCCGTTCTAGATCATGGGTAGGCAGTCTCTCCAAATAGGTTGAGTAAGCTTGATACTGATTTTTCATTGTGCTAGGCGCACATTGAGGACGCTTCCACTCAACATACTTGCCCCAGAATTCGGCTAAGTTGTGCTCTGGGGTAAAAATTGGGGTAACTGGGGTAACAGTGCTAAGTGCTGACTTTGGCTTGTATTTCTCCAAAGTAGGGTCAAACCGCTCGTAAAGGATATCTTTCTCAATCTCAGATGCCTTCATCTTAGCTAGCTTATGATACTGAGAGGTATCAGGATAGCCAGTCGATAGATAATGACGCTTACCTCCAAAACTGAAGACTAGTTGCAGGCGATTGTTAGAAGATTTTATCTGTACAGAACCCTTAGAAGCCTTACCAATTTTTACTTTGGAATACATGGGGTAAAGTGACATGGGGTAAATATTTATGCTCTACATCTTACCCCAAAATTACCCCACTTTTTACCCTAAACCTACCCAAATCTACCCAAAATTTTAAGATAGCTAATTACTAGGCAGTCTAGAGTTTATATATTAGAATGCTTGTATAGTCTGAAATCATTAAAGCCGATGGGGGGATTTGAACCCCCGACCGCTCGATTACGAATCGAGTGCTCTACCACTGAGCCACATCGGCGTGACAGCCTACTAATATACCAGCATTAACTATTATGGTACCAAGTTCAAAAAAACCCAGTAATAAGCGTTTTACTCCTGAACAATATGCCCGTTTGAAAGCAGAGGCTCAAGCTCCCTACCGAGGCTTAAGAAAATTTGTTTATGTTGCTTGCGGTGCTTCTGGGTTTATCGGTGCTTTCGTCTTTCTCGCACAACTACTGGCTGGGCGTGATGTTGATACCGCCTTACCTAACTTTGCTCTCCAACTGGGAGTTATTGCTTTGATGGTTTTCCTGTTTCGCCGAGAGCAGCGATAAGCCTAACCGCATGCTTCGTGATCGCACTGACACCTCCAGCCGCTAAGTGCGAATTAGCCCCGCCAGCAAAGAGTAGAGTTTAGTACGAACTCTTTTCTCCGTAGTTTGTTATCTGTAAGCGTATGAGCATAAGTCTTGATAACAGGCTACTGCTGGTCTGGTGGGCGATCGCTTAACTCAGATAAATTAAAAACCTCACTGTGGGAAATATAAAGAAATAATTAGGAAAATCATAAACTTTTAGCAGTTCTGTCATAATATATTTTAGTTCAAACGGGGTCAGCTGATTTAAAGACCTTGAATATAAAATCCTTTTCTTAAACTAGGGTCAGCTAACATAAAGACCCTAAAAATCTAGCTTCTAATAATTCTACAGCGCCAGACTATCACATTGAAAGTTCTGGCGTTTTTAAGTTGAACATTAATCAGAAGTGGTAGATAGCACCATCTAGTACAAGAGGAAAAATTTTTTAGGTACTATCTACGGCCTACGGCTCACGTTTTTACATTTCAAACTGCCGTGTTAGCGTCTGGCGCTAACACTCACTAAGTCCCAGGGACTAAAAGCTGTATCCTGACTAATGTTGCTATTAGTAATGCTTACTAAATAAGGCGACTGAATAGCTTCTGCGCGTCCGGCATTGACAAGCGCCTGGTAAACAAAAGCGGCGACTTCTGCGCGAGTAGCCGGACGGTTGGGGTTTAATTGGTTGGGTGTTGGGTAGTTCACCACTAACTGCCGTTGAGTTGCCGCCGCAACAGGCCCAGTAGCATAGCTCGGAATCTGGGAAGCATCGCTATAAATTGAAAGCGCACTTGGGTTGTCAGAGCTTAACTTCAGACCATTAGCCAAGGAAACTAATACTTGAACTCTGGGAATTTCCTGCTGTGGTTGAAATACACCGCCCGGATACCCAGCTACAAAACCACCCTGATAACCGGTTCGAATTGCCTGATAAGCCCAAAAATTGCGGCTGACATCTTTGAAATCAACTGCCTCGCGCTGGGGCGTTGAGGGAAAGGCTTTGCTGACAATAGCGGCAAACTGGGCACGTGTAACTGGCTCGTTTGGTTTAAAGGTGCCATCGGGAAACCCAGCAATAATATCCTTAGCGGCTAGAGCTACGATGTAGGGTTGCGCCCATAAATCTTGGACATCCGCGAATAGACCGCCAACCAAATTCACTTTACCTGAAATGCGTTTGGGATCAATAGTATTGCCAACAGCAACCAGTGTATTGTTACGGGTTGCGTTGAAGACATCGTTGCGAATGTTGTTACGGATGATGTTATTACCTGCCCTCTCGGTAGTACCCAGATCCGGTTGCGCGTTAACGGTTGCTACGATGCCATCCCGCTGATTATTCTCAATCACGTTACTACGCAGTACAGGACGGGCCGTTTCTGAGATGTATATACCGTCTTTGTTTTGGTTAATTTGGTTTTCTGCCACCAAGGGCGATGAATTGCCACCGATCGCCAGACCAAACCCAGTGTCTTGAAACACGTTGTTGCGAATTTCTCCCTGAGCAGAGCGAGCCACTGAAATGCCGTTACCGCTGTTCTTAGTGAAGATGTTAGCCTCAATCTTGGGGGTAGCTGTACCAGTGACAAAGATGCCTTCTCGGTTACTATTGGTAAATGTACTGTTCGTAACCGTTGGATTTGTCGATTCAATCCACAGTCCCGTGCCGCGTGTATTCGGATTACTAATAGTTACACCGCTGATCGTGCTATTTTTCTCGGTACGAACCGCAACGCTTTGGCGGGCAAAGGTCGGACTGACGTAGGTACCGCCGCCAGTAATCACTGTGTTTTGACCTTTGGTGGATTCCTCACCGCGAAGCGCAACACCTTGAGGGATCACGAGTGGGAAGACTTCTCCAGTCTCGCTGGTATAGGTACCAGGAGCTAGCTGAATAACTGTACCGGCTTGTGCTTGGCTGAGGGCGTAAGTAATTGTCTTATAGGGAGTCGCTTCAGTGTTACCAGCACCAGCGCTGTCTGACCCAGTTTCTGGGTTGACGTAAATACCCGTTGCATTTGTGGGAATTTGATTTGCTGGAGTTTGGTTTGTTGGAATTGGGATTGTGGGAGTTTGATTTGTTGGAGTTTGGTTTGCTGGAATTGGGATTGTGGGAGTTTGGTTTGTGGCTGGAGGTTGATTCGCTGGAATTTGGTCTGGGGGAATTTGATTTGTGGCTGGAGGTTGGTCTGTTGTGGTTGGGACGACAATTTGAGCAAGCTTCTCAGAAGACGCATTTGCCTCAATCGGTAGTATCGTCACCCCAGTAGAAACAAGTAATAAAGCACTAAGTCCCGCCTGGAAAAGTAGCTTAGCAGAAAAGAAGCTGAAAATGCTGGATTGGTGAACGTAAGAACACTGTGTCATCTTGTCTAAGTTTTTGATGTCTTGAATTAGGGTACGGCGATCGCGCAAAAAGGCAAAATTTTTTTACTTTTATTTATGTAGTGGTTGCATGCAAAACTATAGTCGATGACAAACGACTCTGCAACTGAGTTCCCTAAAACGAGTAGTGCTGAAGTATCGGTTCCGCGACTCTATTTCGGTCGAGGAGCCATCGACTTTTGCTGCTAGAAAATTACCCCACCTCTGAAGTGGAATTTGAGGGCGATCGCCTGGAGAAAACTTACTATTTATTCTGCAATACTTACGCTTGTAGTAGCAAGTATTAATAAATATTTAGTTCTAAGTTCTAAAGTTACATCAAAACTCCAAACTATTTAATAAGCTAGCGTTTCTAAAGTTTCGCGCAAATATCGACGAACCTGGTGGTCAAAACTAAGCTCCTGAAGGTGATCTTCTATTTGGAGACATTCTAGCTGCCAGCGTTGAAAACCAGAACTAGCAGCGATCGCGCTTTTTAGACTGTTCCAGATTTCAGGTTCTGATTGGAGTACACCCTTGGCATCGCCACAGTCATCACAAAAAGTAAGAAAACAAGCCATCTTTACTTAGTCCTCAGTTTTAACTAGATCAACCAGGGTGGGCAAAATTTAATTAACCTGCAAGCCTACAATTGTGAAATCTGGTGGTATTTTTTCTCAAGGATAGGGTTTTGTAACGGCATCTGCATTGCATATCACAAATACTCGTGCCACACTCACGGAAAGGTTTAAATTTTGAGTTTTAAGTTGAAAGGATTTAATTCAATCCTTAAAACTCAAAACTCAACCTTTTGCTACTCCCTACTTAGTCAACGTCAGGGTGCGACGCTTGGTTACCATCTGGAAGGCTTCAATGATGTCAGCCTCAGCCCAGTCATTGAATTTCTCAATGCCGATGCCGCATTCGTAGCCAGCATTTACTTCGCGCACATCTTCTTTCATCCGTTTTAGGGAATCAAGGGTGCCTTCATAAATCACCTTACCGCCGCGACGCACCCGCACTTTGCAGTTACGCAGCATCTTGCCAGACAGCACGTAGCAACCGGCAACTGCGCCCTTGCCAACAGGGAAGACGGCACGCACTTCGGTTTGACCAAGTGGTTCTTCCACCAACTCTGGCTCCAGCAGACCTTCTAGAGCTCCTTGGATATCCTCTAAAAGTTTGTAGATGACGTTGTATTCCCGCACATCTACACCTGCTTCGTCAGCAGCAACTCTTGCTCCACTTGCAAGAGTTGTGTTAAACCCAATAATCACAGCGTTACTGGCAGCGGCTAAATCAATATCTGTTTCAGTGATTTCACCAGGGGCAGCCAACAACATCCGGATTTGCACTTCGTTTTGCGGGAGCTGTTTCAGTGCTCCCACAATAGCTTCTAGGGAACCTTGAACGTCTGCCTTCAAGATCAAGTTGAGTTCTTTCAACTCGCCTTCTTGGGCCTGAGCCGAAAGAGTTGTCAGAGTTGCTCGTCCTTGCATCAGGCGAGATTGTCGTTGTTTGTCTGCTGTTGCTGTTGCAAGTACTCGTGCTTCCTTTTCGTTCTGGAAGACTTCGAATTCATCGCCTGCCGCTGGCACATCACTTAATCCCAACACTTCCACTGCAAACGAAGGACTAGCAGCTTCTACTCTGCGTCCTCTATCATCAACCATCGCCCGTACCTTACCAAAGGCGGAGCCAGCCACAAGGATATCAGCCACTCGCAGTGTGCCGTTTTGCATCAGCAGTGTAGCAACTGGTCCCTTGGCTTTATCGAGATGGGCTTCGATCACCGTTCCTTTAGCAAGACGATCCGGGTTAGCAGAGAGTTCTTCCACCTCTGCCACCAGTAGAATCATTTCTAGGAGCGTATCCAGGTTTTCCCCCTTAAGTGCGCTCACAGGCACCATGATCGTGTCACCACCCCATTCTTCCGACGTTAAACCATACTGTGTCAGCTCTTGCTTTACCCTGTCTGGCTGGGCACCTTCCTTGTCAATTTTGTTGATTGCTACAATAATCGGCACCTCCGCAGCTTGGGCATGGCTAATCGCCTCAATTGTTTGGGGCCGCACACCATCATCCGCAGCTACTACTAGGATTGCAATGTCCGTAACTCGCGCTCCCCGCGCCCGCATGGCTGTAAACGCTTCGTGACCAGGGGTGTCGAGGAAGACGACCTGCTGGGTAGTGCCAGAGTGGTCCACATCCACATGGTAAGCGCCGATATGCTGGGTAATGCCACCCGCTTCGCCTTGAGCTACCTTAGTTTTGCGAATCGAGTCGAGTAGGGTGGTTTTGCCGTGGTCTACGTGACCCATAATCGTAACTACTGGTGGACGACGTTGGAGGTATTCTAGGTCTTCTGCCCCCACCATCTCTGTTACTTTGCGGGCTTCCGCTTCTGGTTCGGCGGTTTCTACCTCTACTCCTAGCTCTGCGGCTACCATAATGGCAGTTGGAATATCCAAGCTTTGAGTAATGTTAACCGCCATACCTTTTTGAAACAGGATTTTGACAATTTCTGTATCCTGAGCTACCAGCACTTCAGCCAGTTCTGGGACTGTCATGTTACCTGTAATCACCACTTTTTCTGGGCGCTCTTGCTTCTGCTCCGGTTCGCGGTGTCGATTTTGTTCTCGAGAAGTCCTAGACTTTCTAGCTTTGACAGCTACTGTCGCAGCCGCAACAGGTAAGGATTGCCCAGGACGACTTGTCTTTTGTTTTGGAGGACGCGCTATGGAAAGGCTGACTTGAAGAGGAGTCGCTAAACCCAGTTCGCTGTCGTCTAAATCCTCTTCTTCGTCAAGGTCAACCAGGGGCTTAAGACGCTTGACCTTTGTGCCAGCCTTGCCAGCCTTGCCTGCCGAATCTTGTCCCTCGTCAATTTCTTCTTCTTGCCATTTTTTTCCGCCTTTAACTGGACGGGGTAGTGAAGGTCGCTTTAGCAGTTCCTCTCCGTCTAGCAGGGCTACTGCGCTATCTGAGTCATCTTCTCCAGCGTTTGGGTCTGCCGTTCCTCCAGTACCCGGTCTTGGGCGACCAACTAAAGCAGTTACAGGTTCATTTGAACGTGCTGGTCTAGGTCGCTGAAGTTCTAATAATGATTGAACTCTGGGCGTTCCCTGTTCTGGCCTTGTTACTCCTGGAGGGCGACGAGCTGGTTTCTCAGGCGCGTCCGCTGTTGTCTCTATCGGCTTACGCGTTTGGCTTACCTGATCGCGTTTCAGTAGTGGTCGCTCAGCTTGACTCAAATTGGAAGTCAGAGCCGTTTCTTTTAGTGTTCTAACTGGTGGTCCAGATAATTCCTCTTGTTGTACAACTTCTTTCGCTCTTGGTATTTCCGGTGCCTGCTTTGGACTAAGAGTACTCGTTGCGGTGTCTGGAGCAGCCGACTTAGGCTCAGATCGGGGTACTGGACGCGTCGGTGCTACCGTCGGCTTTGTAATTGCAGGTGAGGAAACGTAGGGGCGAGGTGATGCAGCAGACCCTTCTGGGGATTGAGGGGCAATAGGAGCTTGAGGTTCCAGGGCGGTTAAATTGGTGTGCTCTAGAGTCTTGGGTTTACGAATTTCCAAAATCTGCTGTTTGTGGGGGAGGCTAGGTTTTGGTCTCGCTCCCTTGGTCTGTGGTGAGTTAGCCTTTGGACTTGTGGCAGACATTTCCTTGCGTGAGGGGGCAGCGCTTGCGACCTGTTTTTCTGCCGCAGCGCGAATTTGCTCTGCCTCAGTTTCGCTAATAGTGCTGCTATGGCTTTTCACTGCTATGTTGAGCTGGTCGCAAATGGCTAATAGCTCTCGGTTATCCAAATTCAATTCCTTTGATAAATCGTAGATTCTGACTTTGCCGTTGTTCATCCACTCTTCCTTTTTAACTACCAGTTGTAATCGGATGGTTGCCTGATTAGCGACATCTCCATCCTGTGAGTCCTGTGTTATTGGTTGCCGTTCAAATTGATGCCCGTGCCTCCAACAAAGAAAGAGAGATGTTTATGTTTCGTGAAATACATTTCCAAGAGCGAGTATTTCGCCTTGAACTGCCATTGTATACTTAGCTTCTTGATCAATCTTGCACCAGCATCTAGAAAACTGTTGTAATAGACTTTTAGTTCAAAGTTGGGTTGTATGGGCAATTTCTAACCCGTCTACTATTTTGGCACTAACCCAATGCATACAGGTAACGTCGTATGTTGACAAGTGTTAATGTTTGATGCCAAAACGCCTCTTGGTGATAATCATGATTAGTTTAATTCTGGGGTTGGCACTGATGTGGGTTGAGTACTGCTACAAACTGGCGTGGCTAAACGTTGCCATAAAGTTCGGTACAGTGCTGATGGTACAGATTTGTGAAGCGATCGCCCCAAGCGATTTTTCTTTTGAGCTGCTTGTAAGCAACTTGCTTGAGGACAAAGATACGCAGAACGCCCCATCCCCAGATCTAATTGTAACTGCCCAGACGGGTAGATGCGGACAATTCTCCAAAACTCTTGTTTTAAAGCTATCCTCCGACAACTTATACAGCGTCGGTAGTTAGGTTTCATCTACCACCTCCAAAGTCAAAATTGAACGCAATTAAAAATTTTCAGATCACCTAATCACTTCATCCATTACCAGCTTAAGCTGAAGCATCAGTTGGTTCAAGCACTCTTATCAGATTCATCCTCTTCTTCGCTATCCTCCTCTATTGCAGCTTGTTGTGCTTGATGAGCTGAATAGTCAGCAAACTTAGCGTCTTCGGCTTCGTAGTCGTACTTCGCCTGGTCTTTGATGTCAATTTTCCAACCAGTTAGCCGAGCAGCTAAACGAACATTCTGACCTTCTTTACCGATCGCTAAACTGAGTTGATCTTCAGCAACCAGGACGTGAGTTTGCCGAGATTCCGGCTCCATTAAACGCACTTCGTCCACTCGTGCAGGGCTAAGGGCGTTGGCGATATAGGTAGCTGGGTCAGGTGACCAACGAATCACATCAATTTTTTCACCCCGCAATTCATTCACCACTACTTGAATCCGTGATCCCCGTGCCCCAATACAGGCTCCAACTGGGTCTACATCTCGCTCTAATGTATCAACCGCAATTTTAGTTCGGGGACCAACATAACGGGAGGGGGGATTGGCTTCCCTTGCCACAGCAACAATGCGGACGATCTCATCCTCAATTTCTGGCACTTCATTGGCGAAAAGATAAACAACCAAACCAGCATCAGCTCTGGAAACTATTAGTTGCGGACCTCGTTGCTGACCTTGGCAAACTTTTTTGAGCAGAACTCTGAATGTCGCATTTGCTCGATAGTTGTCGTTGGGCAGCTGTTCCCGCTTTGGTAATTCGGCTTCTACTTCCGGCTGACCGAAACCACTGCTACCTGCCATAATTACCGATTGCCGTTCAAAGCGCAGCACCCTAGCTTGGAGGACAGTTCCTTCAAGGTCTTGGAACTCTTCTTGAATCATTTGGCGCTGTTGGTCGCGTAGTTTTTGCGCCAATACCTGCTTGGTCTGCATTGCCGCCATGCGACCAAACTCTCTTTGGTCTGGGGTCACGTCTAAAACAACAGAGTCTCCTACAGTAGCCTCAGGAGCAACTTCCTGAACTTCTCGCAGTGAAATCTGATGGTCTGAGCTGCTAACTTCTTCGATGATGGTTTTGGTTGCAAGGACGCGAAAGCCTTCTTCTTCAATGTCAAGTTCAACTTCAAAGTTGTTAAAATAGTCTTCTTCAAAATGCCGTTTATCAAGGCTTTGAGCGCGACGATAACGCTCATAGCCTTTGATTAGCGCTTCTTTGAGCGCTGATTGTACGGCAAGACGAGGTAAATTGCGATCGCGACTGATGTTTTCGATTAGCTCTTTGAGTCCAGGTAGACTAACAATTGACATAAACAAACCTCTTTGAGGAGTTAAATGTTGAGAAAAACAAGGGACTAGGGGCTAGGGACTAGGGACTAGGGGCTAGGAATTAATGAGTAAGAAATTTATAGAGACTGGAGAGAACAAAGAACTAGACTCCCTTCTTGCCCTAGCCTCTATTCTGTGATCCCTCTTTCCCCTAGTCCCTAACCCCTAGCCCCTCTTCTATCTGCGCTCATCCAACTGCACCCTGCTTATTAAAGAGCAGGGAATAGTAATTGCCCGACCTTTTTGGTTTAAGTAAACTGCTGTATCATCCCGCCGAATTAGCTGACCCAGCCACTCCTGATGACCCTCATAGGGACTAGACGTACTGACAATTACAGAAAACCCTTTAAATGAGATAAAATCTCGGTCGCTAATTAATTGTCGGGAAATACCAGGGCTGGAAACCTCTAGTACATAAGTATCAGGAAGGATATCTGCTTCATCTAAGGCGGTTTCTAAAGCACGACTCATCCGTTCACAATCATTCAGACCGGTGTTTTGATGTGGGTTACGGATGTCCACGCGCAGAACCGGTGGGCGAAGGTTTGTATGAAAAACCGCCCCAACCATTTCTAATCCCAGGTTTTCTGCCACCGGTGTCGCTAAATCAATAATTTGTGGAATCAGGGGATGAGCCATTTCTATAAACAAAAAAAGTGGGTACCGACCCACTTCCTGCGAAAGGTTATCTTCCAAGAAGATTTAAGAATGAAACGATGTCGCTCCATGCCTAATTCGAGTTTATCGCATCACTGAAGTCAGTCTGGGTCCCCAACTCGCACTTAGGGCTTTTTGCCTGATGACAATACTATCCTTTTCAAGGGATTTCGCAGCATGGGTACTTCTGCCGCTTGATAAAGGAGAATAGTATTATCCCATACTTGCATCTAGTTTTAGTAACGAATCCGAGGATCAATATAGGCATTCAAAATGTCGATCGCAATACTCGCCATAACTACGATCGCCGCAAAAAAAACTAATATTCCTTGCACTGTAGGGTAATCCCTTAACGAAATCGCTTCATACAACCGATTCGCTAAACCAGGCCAAGAAAAAGTTACTTCAGTTAAAACCGCGCCGCCCAGCAACGAAGCAAACGTTAGCCCCAAAATTGTAATCACTGGAATTAAGGCATTCCTGAGGGCGTGTGCCAGCAAAATCCGCCTTTCGGGAATTCCTCTGGCGCGGGCTGCTTCCACATAGTCAGCCCGTAGTGTTTGCTTGAGATTTACTCGCACAATTCGCTCGAAAATACCGCTAAGTAGGATACCAAGCGTCAGGCTAGGGAGAAAGAGATAGTACAGCGATGTGAAAAACTGAGTAAGATTGCCACTTAAAAGACTGTCGATTGTGTATAGTCCCGTTGGACCTTGCGGAGTAGGCAGTGATGTGGGAAAACGTGAGCCTAAGGGGAACCAACGCAGCTGCACAGAAAATATTAACTGCATCAGCATCCCCACCCAAAATAGAGGCAAGGCGTAAGTGATAATGCCGAACAGCCGTCCGCCAACGTCCAAAACCGAGTTGGGGCGCGAGGCTGAAAGCACACCGACACTGATTCCTACAATCAGCGCGATCGCCATACTGAACACTGCTAGTTCCACCGTCGCCGGAAAGTATTGCTGGATGGTATCCCAGACTGCTTCGCCCTGGCTAGTGATCGAAGTTCCCAAGTCCAAACTTAGTAAACTCACAAGATAGCGGAGGTATTGCAACCACAAAGGGTCTAATAGCCCCAAGCGTTCACGATACTCTTGTTTGACGCTATCGGGGGCGCGACCGCCCAGAACGGCATCTACCGGATCTCCGGGTGTCGCACGTAGTAGCAGAAACACCACTGTCGTGATTGTCCACAACATTAGTGGAGCCAAAAGCAGGCGAACCAGAATGTTATACTGTAGAGAACGGGAACGGGACAGAGGGGAGCAGGGGGAGCTGGGGGGGCAGGGGGAGCAGGGGGAGCAGCTTATTTCACTTTTGGCTCCTGACTTCTGGCTCCTCAATCTTCACTCTTTACTGACCTTCCAGAGGGGAAGCTTCAGGATTGGGTCTACTTGCAAGCCTTGGATGCCTTTTTGACCGAAAGCGTAGTCTTTGGTTTGGGCGAGGGGAACAGCGGGAACATCAGTGGCTATCAGGTCTTGAATTTGAGCAAAAATTTCTTTGCGGGCTTGGGGGTTTTGTTCCTGGCGTTGCTGTGAAATCAGTTGATTCATACGATCGCTGTAGTAAAACGACCCCTGACTTTTACTGGCTCCTTCCTCACAGCCTTTTGCCGCACTTCCTTTGACACAACTGAAAAACGGCTGAATGTAGTTGTCGGGATCGCCAAAGTCAGGATACCAGTCCAGCAAAACTGTCTGGTAGATCCCTTTGCCGATGTTGGCAAATAAGGTGGCTGACTCTTCAGCTTGCGGTTGAATCTGTACTATCCCTTCGAGTTTTTGCGTCGCATATTCTCTCAGCGTGCTAGCAATCTGCTCTCGCGTTGGTGAATTGGCCGGGTATACAACCTCTAACTTTAGGGGATTGTCTTTGCTGTATCCTGCCTGAGCTAGAATTTCTTTTACTTTGGTGATGTTGCCGTCACCGTAAGCTGTTTTGAAAATTGGCTGAGAACTATCAAAAGTACTGGGAATCATGCTGTAGAGCGGTTCAGCTTGCTTTTTATAAACACGCTCGGTTATTAAAGGACGATCAATCATCGCAGCGATCGCCTGTCTCACTACTAAATTATCCAGCGGCTGTTGCTTCACATTCAGCATCAGATAGGTCACCACATTACTTTTCTCTTCAATTGCCTGCCAGCCGCTTGATGCTGCTTCCTCTCTCAGACTCTCAACTTGTTCTGGATCGAAGGTTTGGTAAGCAATGTCTACCGCACCAGTGCGGAAGTTGTTATACAAATTCGCAGAACTAGAGAGAATCTGGAAGTCAATTCCCTGATTAGCTGGTTTTTCACCCCAATATTTGTCAAAAACATCCATCCGAATTAGATTTGGCGTGAATTGTGCCAACTTATAAGGACCAGTTCCTACCATCTCTCTAGGCTTGAATTTTCCTATACCAATCTCGTAAGCCTTGGGAGAGACAGCACACGTACCAGAGAAAGCCATCAGCGAAGGAAACGCTGCAAAGGCATTTTTAAGTTTGATTGTAATCTCATCTTTGCCAGATGCTTGCACCGATGCAATAACATCTGCTAAAAGCGCTGAAGGTTTGCCCCCGTTTTGCATAAACCGATTCAGGGAAAACGCCATCGCTTCAGCGTTGAAGGGCGTACCGTCGTGGAAGACAACTCCTGAGCGTAAAGGAATAGTGTAAGTTAGACCATCCTGGCTCACTTTGGGCATTGCTGTTGCTAGTTGGGGTTGGAGTTCGCTGGTGCCTAGCTTATATGTATAAAGGCGATCGCAGAGGTTAGTTAGGACGTTGGCAGCTGCAAGTTCGTAGTTATCCGCTGGATCAAGTGTCCGTGGCTTTAGTGTTGTCCCCAGGGTGATCCGACCATTACCCCCAGCGCTAGGCGTACTTGTTTCTGCTGCTGGGCGATTATTACAGCTAACAGCCAGCATGCAGCACAGAGAAAATAAGCCCAAAAATTTTCTAATCATCCGCCACTGTCTGACGGGCAGGCGAAACCAGTTCATCATGTTTGAATTTTTCAGAGTAGCTCTCAGCTATGCAATTAAAGCTGAAAGCTTACCACTGAACGGGAATAAAGAAAAGTGAGTAACGCCCTCAACTTGGTTTTAACCCAATCAATAGCGCCAGTTCCAGCCATTTCCAGTAGCAGTCCACGTCTGTAAACCCAATTTCTCTCAGCCACCGAAGTTGAGTTTCAACATCTAGCAGCTTGTTGGAAGGGTCTTCTGGTTTGAGTTCATGACCAATCGCCTTGCGGAAGCGTTGATGCATTGCAGGTGTAGGAGAAGCTACGTGTTCTAGATTACAGAACATTCCCCCAGGTTCAAGCAAGTCAAACACTTCAGCATAGAGCGATCGCTTACGCTCATTGGTGCAGTGATGAATCGCAAAGCTCGATACTACTGCATCAAAGCAACCAAGGGAAGGTAAAGGCAGATCGAGGTTATGCTCCACAATCTCAACCGTCGTATCCTCTAAGAATCGCTCTCGCACAGCAGCAAGCATGGTTGGGGAAAAATCCAGGGCAATCCCAGAAGCTTGTGGTCGATTAATCTTCAGTAGTGCCAAAAGTCGACCATCTCCTGTACCCAAATCAAGGATGCGCCTAACATTTTGGGGAACGTGATCCAACACAACAGCTTCACCTTCCGTGCGATGGGGAATCTGGCCAGCCGTAGCTAGGTATGCCAAAGCATGTTCAACCGTGTCCCACAGATTTACCATTGCTACTTCCAGTGATTGTTTTTTGGAATATTAGCTAAATCGAATAGTATAAGGGGAATGATTTGGCATCCTTTGGTTTGACATAAACCGCTTGTTGCGGCTCTAGTTGCAACTCATCAAACCGTTCGCGGGTGAGGTGTGCTGTGACCACTTGACCATCTTCTAAGGTTAATTCTGCCTGAATTTCCCAACCCAGATGAATCAGACGACTAATTCTGGCAGGTACGGTTGTGCCATTCTGCTCTCGTTGGATCATCACATCTTGGGGGCGCAAGAACGTTTCTGGGTAAGCAGACTCAAACCCATTACCCTGAAAAATGTTAGAAGTGCTGGGTAAAACATTCACTGGACCAATGAAGCTCATCACAAATGCCGTAGCTGGATGGTCATAAATTTCAGCTGGCTTTCCTACCTGCTCTATTCGACCTTTGTTCATTACCACGATTTCATCAGAAACTTCCATTGCTTCTTCTTGGTCGTGGGTGACAAATACTGTTGTGACATGAACTTCATCATGCAGGCGACGCAGCCAAGCCCGCAAATCTTTGCGAACTTTGGCATCTAGAGCGCCAAAAGGTTCATCCAGCAGCAAAACTTGGGGTTGAACCGCCAGTGCTCGTGCTAGGGCTACCCGTTGCCGTTGACCACCGGATAATTGAGATGGGTAGCGATCGCCCAATCCGCTCAATTGCACTAATTCCAGTAGTTCTTCTACCCGCTCCTTCACTTTTGGTTTCTTCGCCTTACGAATCTCTAGAGCAAACGCAATATTCTGGCGCACGGTCATGTGCTTGAATAAAGCATAGTGCTGGAACACAAACCCAATATTGCGCTCTTGTACACTCTGATTTGTGGCATCGCTGCCAGTGAGCCAGATTTTACCGGTGTCTGGTAGCTCTAGCCCGGCAATTAATCGCAGTAAACTGGATTTACCAGAACCCGATGGTCCCAGCAAAGCTACAAGACCACCTGTTTTAATCTCTAAATTAACTTCGTCAACCGCTTTAAAACTGCCAAACTGCTTAGATACGTTTTCAACTACAATGCCCACGGCGAATAACCTCTAGAAGATAGTAAATTAGCAGGATATCTGAATGAAATGTCTGACGTTACTCTGGATTTGAATCAAATTACAGAATGTAAAACCATCAAATCCACATTTGTCGATGGGATTACTGTAGTTTTATATCATAGTATCTTCACTTGTTTAGTTTTGTATCTTTACAGAATCTTATAATTTCAAAATAATTTTTAGGTACAGCAATATTTTTCCGGATAGGGCTGCAATTTTTACAGCCAGCATAATATATGTGATGTAGCTGGAGCTTCGTTAGAAACTGCTCCATATTAACTTCACTATTTGCTAGTGAGGTAGATGTCACCTACATTAGTAATTTTCTCTCGCTGTTTACATAGGCATTCTAGGTGTTAAATGCTACCGCAATTATACTTGGGTAATTGGAATACCTGCAAGTGCAACCGACAAATTGCACCAAAGCAGCAGAAAAACTATACTGTTCCAAAATAATTTCTTGTTTGGACTTGTAGTGTTCAAGGTCACTTACTTAATCCTTTTATATCGGTATGTTAAGGTCTATTGCATTTTAGTCACATCTCCCAGGTAAGTCACTAAGGAATCAAAAAGTCCGTGATACTATGCTTTCCTAGCTCTTGAAGATTGGGAGAAAATCTTTGACACTACGGGTTGCTGTTGTTGGTTCAGGCCCAGCTGGTTCCTCTGCCGCGGAGATACTGGCATCATCTGGGATTGAGACTTATTTATTTGAGCGCAAGCTAGATAATGCTAAACCCTGTGGCGGTGCAATTCCCTTGTGTATGGTGAGTGAGTTTGACCTCCCACCTCACATCATTGACCGCAAAGTCAGGAAGATGAAGATGATTTCGCCCTCGAATCGAGAGGTGGATATCAATCTGGTAAATGAAGACGAATATATTGGGATGTGCCGCCGCGAGGTGCTGGACGGTTTTATGCGCGATCGCGCGGCTCAATTGGGGGCAAACTTAATTAATGCCACTGTTCATAAACTCGACATTCCGCTGAATAATACCGCTCCTTATACTATTCACTATGTCGACCACTCAGAAGGTGGCGCTCAGGGAATAGCAAAAACTTTGAAGGTGGATGTAGTTATCGGGGCGGATGGGGCAAATTCTCGCATCGCCAAAGAAATTGATGCCGGAGATTATAACTACGCGATCGCCTTCCAAGAGCGGATTCGCCTGCCCCAAGACAAAATGGCATATTACAATGAGTTGGCAGAAATGTATGTTGGCGACGACGTTTCTACCGATTTCTACGCCTGGGTTTTCCCCAAATACGACCACGTAGCCGTTGGTACTGGCACAATGCAGGTAAACAAAGCCAGCATCAAACAGCTACAAGCTGGAATCCGCGCCCGTGCTGCGAAAAAACTGGTTGGTGGTAAGATTATCAAGGTGGAAGCTCATCCGATTCCTGAACATCCCAGACCCCGCCGCGTTGTTGGTCGGGTTGCCCTAGTAGGAGATGCAGCTGGCTACGTTACAAAGTCTTCTGGTGAAGGAATTTACTTTGCTGCCAAATCAGCCAGGATGTGTGCTGAAACAATTGTTGAGGTTTCTAACGGTGGTCAAAGTATCCCCACAGAAGCCGACCTCAAGCTTTACCTGAAGCGCTGGGATAAGAAGTACGGACTTACTTACAAAGTGCTGGACATCCTGCAAAACGTCTTCTATCGCACCGATGCTACTCGTGAAGCGTTTGTAGAAATGTGTTCTGATATGGATGTGCAGCGGTTAACGTTTGATAGTTATCTCTATAAAACAGTCGTGCCAGCTAATCCACTTACTCAGCTGAAAATTACGGCAAAGACTGTGGCTAGCCTACTTCGAGGTAACGCCCTGGCTCCTTAGTTTAATTCTTGAGGGCGATCGCGCGTCAGTTATGCGATCGCCCCTAATACTAACTGCTATGACTACCACTTTTGTTTGTGCAAAATGAGTGTGCTTGCCCCGCATTGCATCGTGTACTTAGCTCAGCAGCTTTTTAGGGCATTGTTTCAAAAGATATCTGAAAGTTTCTGTCCATCCACCCTTGGTTGGGGCATTAGACAGAATTTGTCTGTCTAATAACGAGTTATGTCCCAAAATTAGACAGTAATTACTGAAAATAGAGGAGATAGGAATGGATGGCAAGTGTCTTTGCGGTGCAATAACAGTCAGAACACCAGACAAAAACAGCATAGATGCCTGTCATTGCGGAATGTGTCGGCGATGGGGAGGCGGGCCAGCATTAGGTGTAGCTTGCGGATCAGATGTGCGGATAGACGGCGTTGATAAACTAAAAGTGTATAAGTCCTCAGAATGGGCTGAAAGAGCTTTTTGTGGTGAATGCGGTACGCATATTTTCTACAGATTATTGCCTACTAAAGAATATTTTGTTCCAGCCGGTCTTTTTCAGAATGAAATTGAGTTTGAGTTCAAGGAGCAAATCTTTATAGACATGAAACCTAGTTACTATGAATTTGCCAATCAAACCTTGAATATGACAGAAGCAGAAGTATTCGCCAAATTTGCGCTAAGTGAAAATATTGAAGGCACATAACAAATCACTGCACCCGACCCCGCGCTGAGCTGCTGGTATCCACCCAAAGCCTCCAGTAGCGGGTGAGTTCAACCGTTAGACTACTAGGTTGTCGGTGAGGACGGTATTGAAAGGTTATTTGTCCGAGCGCAGCGTTAAGTTACATTGAACTTGCACTGAGGCAATCTGATGTTGAATGTAACTGTTGATGAAATTCAACGTGACCCCTTAAAGTACCTTCATCAAGTAGAGGCAGGCGAAACCATTATCATTATTCGCTCTGATAAGCCAATCGCTGAACTCAGATCTATTCTGCCCAGTAATAAACAACTGCGATCATTCGGCTTGTGTGCTGGAGAATGTTATAGTACCTGATGATTTTGATGCCCCCTTGCCAGAGGAAATTCTGAGTGTATTCGAGGGTAAGTGAAAATTCTGCTAGACACACATATATTTTTGTGGTTCATCATCGGTGACAGTCGATTACCAACAGATGTTAAAGATGCCATTCGTAATTTGGACAACGAGATGTACCTAAGTGTTGTTTCAGTAATTTTTGTTTAGATACAGCCTACAGGTAGAACTGCCGCATTCAGTCATCTGCAAAATCAGGCTTCTGCTATTTACCGCTAACACTTGTAGGCAAGCCAGCATCTTTAGTTGGTGTTTCATTACCAGGTAACTCCAGGCAGTAACCAGCACCGTAGACAGTTTTGATATAGCGTGGATGACGGGGATCGGGTTCCAGTTTCGTTCTCAAGTGCCGAATATGTACTCGGATCGTTTCAATATCATCGTTTGGATCGTAGCCCCATACTTCTTTAAGGATGTCGCTGGGAGAAACTGTCTGTCCGTGCCGCTGAAGTAAGCAGTGGAGTAGCTCAAATTCCAGGTGAGTCAGTTTAACTGTATCATCGAACCAAATTGCCTCAAACCTTTCTGGGACTAAAGTTAAAGACGCATAGTTGAGAATTTCACTATGTTTGGCAGCCAGAGGGATTCGGTCAGTACGCCGCAAAAGCGCCCGGATGCGGGCAAGCATTTCTTCGACTTCAAACGGCTTCGTCAGGTAATCATCAGCACCAGCGTTAAAGCCTTCCACCTTATTCTGAGTTTGGCTTAAAGCCGTCAACATTAATATAGGAATTTCAGCAGTGCGCTGATCTCGACGCAGGCGTTGGCAAACGGTGAACCCATCCACTTTGGGCAGCATAAGATCTAGCATGATCAGATCTGGCTGTATTTGTAGCGCCATCGCCTGACCCTTGATACCGTCTTCTATTTGGCAGACATCATACCCAGCCATTTCTAGATTGACTGTGACTAATTCTGAGATTGCGGCATCATCGTCAATGACAAGTATCCTGGGCATTCTTAAAAAAGTTTTACTAGTTATTAAGGTTAAATAAAAACCTTTGGGAGATCCAAAGATTGCTTTACCTGATTATAAGAAGGATTGTAAAGGTCAGCCAAACATAAATATAAGTTTTGTGATATGGGTACTCCTCCAATACTTAACGAAGTCAGAGGAAGCCCCGTCGTTGCACGGTGAGACAGCGCTGCAGGAGGGTTTCCCTCCGTAGGCGACTGCGAACCCGAAGGGCGGGGTCTCTCTGACAATCCTATTACCCAATCTATTGACTCATCACGCCCAGATTCAGAAATTATGCAGTAAATTACAAAAGTTCACATTAATGGCAGCTGACTTGAACCAACAATCAATGCCTTATACTCCGCCTTGGTTTCTCAGAAATGGGATAGTGATGACCGTTTATACTGCGCTTTGGGCTAGTCAAGAGTGGGAAAATACCACCCCAGATCCGGAACCGCCTTACCAAGAAATTATCTTTACAGGGGCAGGAGGAGTGCCAATTTTTGGCTGGGTTGCCATTCCGGAAAATCCTCGGAGCACGATCATTGGCACTTACGGGATTACAGGTTCTTTAGACAACCAATGGTTCCTAAGACTGCTGGGACGTAAGGCATTTGCTCAAGGCTATGCAGTGGTTCTGTTTGACTGGCGCGCGCACGGGAAGACAGCCCAATTGTCGCCAACGTTGACTTCTGATGGGTTATATGAGGGAGAGGATTTTGTCCGTATTGCAGCGCAGGCTAAGGCTTTGGGGTGTCCTGCTCTCTTTTGGTTTACGGGGTTTTCCCTAGGAGGGCAACTCGCTCTATGGGGGGTGAAAGCGGCACAGGAGTTGGAGGGGGAGCTAGGGCTATTAACCGATATTGGGGGCGCTGCGGTCATTTGTCCAAGTTTGGATTCTAGGCGATCGCTTGCTTATTTAGTCAAAGATCCTTGGGGTAAGTATATAGAACAAGCGATCGCGCGAGAACTAAAAAAACTAGCGCTGGCGATTCATAAAACTCATCCTGAAGCAATTGATCCAGCAGCGATTGAGCGGGCTAATAGCATCTGGGGTTTTGATCGTGAACTTGTAATTGGGCGCTTGGGCTTTCCATCGGTAGAAGCATATTACGAAGCTAGCAGTGGTTTACGTCTATTGCCTCACCTCCAAAAACCAACTTTAATTATCTATGCCGCAGATGACCCAATGTTTGATCCGGCAATTGTGCCTGATTTGCAGGCTGCGTGCGATCGCAATCCAGCCATTGACTTAATTCTTACCCGTTACGGCGGTCATGTTGGCTATCTCAGTAGCAAAGAGGGTCAGTATCAAGCAGTCGATCCCGATCCTTGGTGGGCATGGAATCGAGTTTTAGAGTGGTGCAGTTCAAAAGCGATCAAATAGAGGTTGGGCTTAGCAGTTGTCGCGCTCTAACATCGCATACCTGGTTTCAGGCTTCGAGCAACTCCCAGATTATCTTTAGCCGCCGGAACCCCATCACTTACCTTCGGAAAACAGCATCACCTGTCTGGACATCAAACCAGTGGATATTCTGAGGAAGTAGGGCAAGTGTAAGCTGTTCACCACTCCAATTTTGGTCTGTTGGTAATAATGCCCGTACTGTAATCGGACCCGTGTCATTATCAACCTGTACGCTGACCAAATTGTGCATACCCAGGTGTTCGACTAAAAACACTCGACCTTGAATCGTCTGTGGATCGTTTGGTTGAGCAAGGCGGACATTTTCCGGGCGGATACCCAGGACAATTTGAGGTGGCACTGTGACTGTACTCTCCGGCAGGGCTATTTTGAAATTACCCAGCAGCGCGTCATGTCCTTGGCAGCGAACGGTAAGTAAATTCATCTGGGGACTACCAACAAATCCCGCCACAAATTGAGTCATCGGATGGCTGTAGATGCGCTCAGGCTGGTCAAGTTGCTGGACGTAACCGTTATTTAGCACAGCTACTTTAGTCGAGAGTGTCATTGCTTCTGTTTGGTCGTGGGTGACATACACCACTGGGACTTTTTGGGCGGCAAACAGTTGCTTAATATCAGCTCGGACTCGTTCGCGTAGCAGTGCATCCAAGTTACTTAACGGTTCATCTAACAAGAACACATGGGGGCGACGCACCAAAGCCCTACCGACAGCTACCCGTTGCCGTTGTCCCCCAGATAGTTGACCAGGCTTGCGATTCATCAAGATTGCATCTAATCCCAGAACTCTTGCTGCTTCTGCCACTCGGTTTTCAATTTCTGCTGTGGGAGTTTTTTTCAGTTTGAGTCCAGAGCAGAGGTTTTCGTAAACGGTTAAGTGGGGATAAAGCGCGTAGCTTTGAAATACCATTGCAATATTGCGATCGCCTGGTTGCCGATATGTGACATCCTCGTTACCAATTACGATTCGTCCCCTTGTGGGTTCTTCTAAACCCGCAATCAGTCGCAGCGTCGTAGACTTGCCACAACCGGAAGGCCCTAACAAGGTGAGAAATTCATGATCTTCCACAGTTAAGCTGATGTCTTTAACTGGGATAACTTTGGGGCTATAAGTCTTATTTAGGTTTTTGAGTTCGAGTCTAGCCATAATTTTGAATGGTGAATTATGTAGTTCCTTTAAAATTCAGCATTCATTCTTTATCCTTTAACAGCACCAGCGGTAAGACCTTGGACAATCTTGCGCTGGAAGAACAAAACTAGTAAAACTAGGGGTAATGTTCCTAAAACAGTAGCAGCGGCGATGGGGCCGTAGGGAATTTCAAATACTGAAGCTCCGCCTAGTTGGGCAGCTGCAACGGGAATTGTCTTTAAATCTTCACGAGTTATGAATGTCAGGGCGAAGATAAACTCGTTCCAGGCAAAAATAAACGTAAGAATTCCAGTAGTTACTAAAGCAGGTAACGTCATCGGCAGGACAATTTGCAGCAGCATTTGCCAGGTGTTGTAACCATCGACTTTAGCAGCATCTTCTAAATCTTTTGGTAATTGCTGGAAAAAGCTGCGTAGCACCAGAATCGTTAGAGGTAAATTTATTGCGGTGTAGGGAATAATTAAAGCTAGATAATTGTTGCCCAATTTCAACGCCTGGATAATTTCTAATAGTCCCAAGAATAAGAGAATTCCAGGGAATAAGGTAACAATTAGCACGCCTGCCAGAATAACTTGTCCACCCCAAGGGCGTAACCTTGCCAGAGCATAGGCGGCGGGCGCTCCGATCGCTAAGGACACAAATGTAGAAATAATCGAGACAAAAGCACTATTTAAGATATAGCGCCAAAATGGGCGGCGGGTGAATAACTCAATGTAATGATTAAGGGTGTAGCGACTGGGAAAATATTTAGTAGGAACGGCGGCAATATCTTCATTTACTTTGAATGAAGTGAGGATTTGCCATAAAACAGGCGCTAGGCAGAATAACACCATTAAGGCGATCGCCAGCCACAGTAAAATTTTTTGCCAAGTGAATACCTTTCTAGTAGGAGTTGTAGTCATAGATTAAGTTGCTCCAGTCGCACGAGATTTTTTAAGTAAGAAAAGGGCGATCGCCACTGCTGCAACTAGTAATAGAAATGTCACCACTACCAGCGCTGCACCATAACCAAAATCTAAATAACGCATCACAGTGGCGTAAATGTAGAGCGACACTACTTCCGTTGCACCTCCAGGGCCACCCCCAGTCATTACAGCAATCAAGTCGAAAATTCCAAAAGCCTGAGCAAACCGAAACAGCAGAGCAATCAAAATTTGCGGCAGTAGTAGCGGCAAGGTAATTTTGCGGAAGCTTTGCCAAGGCGTTGCTCCATCTATGGCATGAGCTTCGTAGAGGTCGGGCGAAATCGACTGCAATCCAGCTAAAAGCAGAATACTGATAAAGGGTGTAGTCTTCCAAACGTCAGCGCATATTACCGCTATCATCGCTAACGTCGGGTGTCCTAACCAGTTAATTCCACTGTTAATTAGTCCCAGGCGGAGCAAGATATCATTCACAACTCCAAACTGGTCATTGAAAATCCAAGCCCAGGCAAGACCAATCAGAGCAGTCGGCAAAGCCCAAGGGATAATCGCGCTTGTTCGTACTAAACTGCGTCCGAAAAACTGCTGATTTAGAACTAGGGCAATCCCCATTCCTAGCAGTAGCTCTAGCAAAACTGATATTGTCGTAAATACTGTTGTCGTCCAGAAACTCTGCCAGAAACGGCCATCTCCTGCCATGCGGACATAATTGTCTAACCCAGAAAAAACAGGTTGCAGCTTTGTTCCCAAATTCTGAGTAAACAAACTTAACCAAAAGGCACGGGCGATCGGGTAGGCAAAGACAAA
>JBGTCQ010000086.1:0-18673 GCA_041748755.1 Chroococcidiopsidaceae cyanobacterium
GTGCGATCGCTGCTCAAAATGAAATATTCTGTTACAAATCCAGTCAGCAGCCATAGAAGGCACTTAAAGTATTTGCCCAAAAAAACAGCAGTCTGGTTGCAGCACTCAAATTCTCGGCAAGACTGGCATCTGTAAACGACACCTAGATCAAAATTAAAAATGTCATTCAAAATTCTGTTTCTAGTCCTCCTGCTATTTGTCCCTGTTTCCTTTGCAGCTCACTTTCTAGAGTGGGGATCGCTGGCTGTTTTCATCACCGCTGGGTTAGCAATTTTACCTTTAGCAGCTTGGATGGGCAGTGCTACAGAAGAAATTGCTGTAGTGGTTGGTCCCACACTGGGGGGTTTACTGAACGCCACCTTTGGCAATGCTACCGAACTAATTATTGCCTTAATAGCCCTGAATGCCGGATTGGTAGACGTAGTCAAAGCCAGTATCACGGGTTCGATTATCAGTAACTTACTCCTAGTTATGGGCTTTTCCATGCTATTGGGGGGTCTGCGTTACAAGGAGCAAGAATTTCCGCCGCGTGTGGCGCGGGTGAATGCTTCCTTAATGAACCTAGCCGTAATTGCCCTGCTGCTACCAACAGCGGTGGACTTCACGTCTATCGGAATTACTGAACCCACGATCCAGAGTCTTTCGATTGCCGTTGCTGTAGTATTAATCCTGGTCTACGGGCTAACGCTGCTATTTTCGATGAAAACTCACTCCTATCTCTACGATGTAGGTGTAGCTGAGTTAGACCAAACTGAGTTAGCAGTGAATCTAATTCCCGATAACGTTGAACTTCAGGTTAATCTGTGGTTCTGGATGGGCGTGCTGCTGGGAGCGACTTTACTAGTGGCAATTGAGTCAGAATTACTGGTTGATACTTTAGCAGAAGCCACATCACAGCTGGGTCTGACTTCACTGTTTACAGGGGTGATCCTGGTTCCAATCATTGGCAATGCAGCTGAGCATGCTACAGCAGTTACTGTCGCAATGAAAAACAAGATGGATCTTTCGGTTTCTGTAGCAGTAGGTTCAAGCTTGCAGATTGCGCTGTTTGTCGCTCCTGTTTTGGTTCTAGCTGGCTGGGTAATAGGTCAACCGATGGATTTAAATTTCAAACCGTTTGAACTGGTGGCGGTGGCGGTGGCAGTGTTGATTGCAAATTCTATCAGTTCTGATGGTCGGTCAAACTGGCTAGCAGGTACATTGCTGTTAGCCACGTATACAGTGTTAGGACTGGCGTTTTATTTCCATCCTGTAGAGGGGATTCGGTAGTTAAAACAGAACCCCTAAGACCATTTAATTTGTTAAAAATAACTTTATTAACTAAAGCTAGAACTTGCTATGTCAATCAAAAAAATTATTTCTCTAGGCTTGTTAGTATTTATCCCAATTTCAATTGCAGCTGAGAATTTAGAGTGGGGTACGCTCATAGTATTCATCACATCTGGCATAGCAATCATCCCTTTAGCTATCTGGTTAAGCACTGCTACTGAAGAAGTTGCTGTTGTCACTGGTTCCTCAATAGGCGCTTTGTTAAATGCAGTTTTTGGCAATGCGACTGAGCTAATTATTGCCTTAGTTGCCCTAAGAGCCGGATTGGTTGACATTGTTAAAGCAAGTATTACTGGCACAATTATCAGTAATTTACTTTTAGCTATGGGACTTTCTATGCTTTTGGGTGGGTTGCGCTATAAAGAACAGGAATTTAAGTCCATTGTGGCGCGGGTAAATGGTTCCTCAATGACCCTAGCAGTGATTGCAATTATTTTGCCCACGACGGTTATTTATACTTCAAATGGGGTCGATCCAGATGCAATTCGTAATCTCTCAATCACAGTAGCGGTAGTGCTAATCGTAGTTTATGCTCTAACGCTGGTGTTTTCGTTAAAGACCCACAGCTACCTTTACGAGGTGGGATTAGCAGATTTAGAGTCAGGTCAGACTTCTATAGATGAGCCTACACATAAGCCCAATCTGTGGTTGTGGACGGGTGTGCTAGTAGCTTCTACTGTCGCGGTTGCTTTTGAATCTGAGATTTTTGTTGGTGTTGTGGAAGAAGCAACAAAAGGACTAGGACTAACGCCACTTTTTACAGGGGTAATTCTTTTACCCTTGATTGGCGGTGCAGCAGAATATGTAACTGCGGTGAGTGTAGCAATTAAAAATAATATGGATTTGTCTGTTTCAGTTGCTATGGGATCTAGCCTGCTGGTTGCTCTGTTTATGGCTCCGGTATTAGTTTTAGTAGGAATTGCGATCGGACAACCAATGGATTTAGATTTTAATCCTTTTGAGGTTGTAGCTGTAGCTGTAGCTGTATTAGTCGCCAATCTTATCAGTCTGGATGGACGCTCTAATTGGTTGGAAGGAGCCTTACTTTTGGCAACCTATGTAGTTTTAGGAGCGGCTTTCTACTTTCATCCAGCGTAGTCTATGGCCCGCATGATGAAGTGCAAGCCAGACACTAAACCTACTAAGGCGTAGACAACATATCTCTATTAAGAAATTTAACTAATTACACGACTTCAAGCCTAAGCATTTCCAATACCCCACACTAAAAGTGAACTTCCTGCCGGATGGGGCAATACGTCACTACCCCAATCGCTCAAAAAGCTATGTTTAGTTTATTTATCACCTACTTAGAGATTTTGCGATCGCCTAGCCTCTGCCGTAGGATGCAAGGGAGCGCTATAGGGAGCTTGCCTGTTTGGAGCATGTTACAAGCGCCAGCAAAAAAGAATCCTGGCAGTTTAACGTCGGTGTTACCAGACAATCTACAGCCTCAAAATGCGAAGGACGCAGTTAGGCACCGTAGGCATCGCCAGAAAATGTCGCGTTTACTACCAGGACAGGCTTTCTAGGTGTTATACCACCTAGTTTTTGTAAAGTTCTGTGGCAAGCCGAAAGGCTAGAACACCAGGAACCAGCGCCACGAGTAGCGCTATATAGACTTGGGTATCCGATATGGACATGGTGGGACTCCTTGATTCAACATTTTATAAATAGCTCAATCACTACTTTTGACTAAATTGCTCAGTTGGGGGAATAAGTTTTTACAATATGAAACAAAATTCAGGATTTTTAGACAATACCGCTGAGTGCGGTCAGTCCACGCCTCAAGTTCTGGAAATGTGGGAGTATCACCTTGGAATCGACTTTGGCACTTCCGGCGCAAGAGCTGTCGTCATAGACGTTGAAGGTACTATCCAGGTGGAAGCTCGGTGTGACTTTGAGGTTGAATCTTCAGCTAATGTTACTTGGCAAAAGGCAATGTTCGGCTTAATTGAAAAAATCCCCCTGAAATTACGCCAAGAAATTAGGGCGATCGCCATTGATGGCACTTCCTCAACTGTTTTATTATGCGATCGCGCTGGTAATCCGGTAGATGCACCGCTGCTATACAACGATGATCGGGGGGCGGCGGTAATCGAAAGTTTAATAGCGATCGCACCCCCAAACCACACCGTATTAAGCGCCACATCCAGCCTTGCTAAGCTGTTGTGGATGACGCATTTGCCTTCCTTTACTGAAGCTAAATATTTCCTCCACCAGGCAGACTGGCTGGCTTTTCTGCTGCACGGACAGTTAGGTATTAGTGATTATCACAATGCTTTGAAGCTCGGTTATGATGTCGAGCAGTTGAACTACCCTGACTGGTTAACTGGACTGCCAATAGTCCAGCTATTGCCCAGAGTGCTTGCTCCTGGTACTCCGATAGGTGAAGTAAGACCAGAAGTTGCGGCTCGGTTTGGATTGCGGCGAGATTGCCTTGTATGTGCTGGCACCACCGATAGTATTGCAGCGTTTCTTGCTAGTGGAGCTATCCAGCCGGGTGTTGCCGTGACTTCTCTTGGCTCTACCCTGGTACTGAAACTATTAAGCCGTACCCGCGTAGAAGATTCCCGATTTGGAATTTATAGCCATCGCTTGGGCGATTTGTGGCTGACTGGGGGCGCTTCTAATACTGGCGGCGCAGTGCTACGACAATTCTTTAGTGATGAACAGCTTGAAAGTCTCAGCTGCCAACTTGATCCGACAAAAGAAAGCAAGCTAAATTACTACCCATTATTGAAACCAGGCGATCGCTTTCCAATTAATGACCCAACTTTACCCCCACGACTCGAACCACGTCCAGCGAATCCGGTAGATTTTCTACATGGTCTTTTAGAAAGCATAGCCCGGATTGAAGTACGAGGTTATCAGCTACTGCAACGTCTGGGTGCAACCCCCTTGACCCAAGTTTACACAGCTGGAGGTGGGGCAGTAAATTCTAGCTGGACTGCGATTCGTGAGCGTCTTCTGCGCGTACCTCTAGTTTCTCCAGTCCAGACAGCTGCCTATGGCACGGCATTATTGGCAATGCGGGGGATGAAAAAAGGACGAGTCATTAGTCACTAGTCACTACAAAGGATATCTAATCTTATTTGAGCGACAGCTTAGGAACCTAACTCTCTTTAATGCTCAGATTACTAGAACTAATAACTCGATTGCGGCCTGAGTGCTTGGCAGCATAAAGAGCTTGGTCTGCTGCGAAAATTACCGCTGATTCTGACCCCGCATCCTCTGGAAAAGTTGCGAGTCCACCACTTACAGTAATGTTGATTGTCTGCTTTTTAGTAATAGGTATTGCCTGGGTAGCGATCGCATCGCGGAGTCGCTCTGCCATTGCCGAGGCACCGAAGCCTGATGTTTCCGGCATAATAACGGCAAATTCCTCTCCCCCATAGCGGGCAACTTGATCTCCAGGTCGAACTTCTTGCTTAATTAGGGCAGCTGTGACGCGCAGAGCCTCATCTCCAGCCTGGTGACCATAGGTGTCATTCAATTTTTTGAAGTAGTCAATATCTACCATCAGCAGAGAGCAAGGATGACCGTAGCGCCGCGATCGCTCCAACTCTGCTGCTAGCCGCTGGTTGAACTCGCGGCGGTTGTACAAGCCTGTAAGACCATCCATCGTAGCTAGGTCTTTAAGCGCTGCCTGACTCTGTTCCAGCTTTTCTGCCATGAGGTTAAACGCACCTGCCAGTTGCCCTAATTCATTCTGTGCGGGCAGGATAATTCGATGGGAAAGATCGCCCTCACCAAAGCGAACCACTCCTTCCTCTAAAACGCGCAGCGGTAGCAGGATGGAGCGGACTAATACTAGTCCAGCCGTGGCCACAACTCCCAACCCTAGCCCAGAAACAATAGTAATAATCAGCCTTACTCTTTGCTTAATGCTCTCAGCTACGGCGAGATTTTCAGCTATCTGGAGATGGGTTAGCAGTTTATAGAGCTTGTCAAGGCTGTCCACTGCCTGTTTAGTATGAGTATTCAGGTGTTCCATTTTTTGTACAGCACTCAGATTCCCCACGGGATCTGCGTAGGTGAAGATGGCTTCACTGACCGTCCGGGCTTGCTGCCACTCCTTCTGGCTGGCGCGGACTAATACCTGCTTCTCTGGCAGGTCAAAGGGTGCGGCAAGTACCGCGGCAAAGGTGTTATCCACCTCCCGACTCAGGCTCCGAGAGTACTCGCGCTCAGATGGATTGCCGCTGATCAGGTAATTCTCAGCCGGAATTGACGCTTTTACAATCAGCGCTTCGAGATGCGTCAGTGGAAACAGTTCCTCAAGCGTTTTGTCCTCTGTCTTTTCAAAAGCAGCGATCGCACTCTCAAAAGCTAAAAATGAGCCTCCTGCAAGCACCACTAGGGGCATGAGCATAGCTCCCATACCGATAATCAGTCGGGTTCGCAAAGAGGCCTGTCGTGAGTGCGAGTTCTTCACCGGGGTCAAATCCTTCAGGATGGTCCTAGCTTTAGTTTTCCCCTTTATTGACCTGCTTCTTCCCGTAATTACACGTAATTGCTTGTAATAATTAAGATAAGATATTTCCTAAATCTCAGCACTAAATAAACTTCTTGTCTGAAGACGATAGAGTGCCAACTATTTGAGAGTTAGTTTTAGTCCATCGAAAACCCCATCAGTAAGGTGCATTGTCCCTAGTCTTTGCCCAAAATCCAACCAGTTGGGGATGAGCGGGAACATTAACTCTACTTAAATTACTACTTAGGTTCACACACCTGATTGCTGTAAGAACTCGTTATTTGAGCCAACTGTATAAGTCTCATTCTTAGTGCGACAGGTAGTAGGGCAAACCCCAGATCACTAGAGCAGCGTCTTAAGGCAGGTTTTAACTTCCTATTTACTTAAATTCCCCTTATAGCAATAGGACAAACCGAATTTAATCTGCTATCCCAACTAAGGCTAACAACTCCTAATCGGCAAGCCTTACGGCATCGCGCTTCACACCTTAATCCAGCCTTGCCTCCATTGCCAGAGAAACAGATCTACTGCAAAGTAGCAAAGCTCACAGGAGCAATTTAGTTTTGTCTTAATTTAGGTTGCTAAGGGACTGAGCAGCTGATTTAACTCCTTTTCGACTTGGAGACGCAAGCGAGTAGCTGGATCAGTCGCAGCATTTTTTTGCGGCAGATAACTCAGCGCGCGGTGATAGTCAGCGATCGCATAATTCCAGTCACCCCAAAGATAATAAGTCCGACCTCTTTCAGCGTAGATGTGACCCTCTAGTTGACCTAATAATAGAGCGATGTCAAAATTCTCAATCGCTTGCTCATACTGTTCTAAATCGCGTAACGTAATTCCGCGGTTGAGCCACGCCCGCACATAGCTGGGATTTAAGTCAATAGCTTGGTCATAGTCGGCAATTGCCGTTTCCAACTGCCCACCAGCGGCGTAGTAATTAGCGCGGTTATTATAAGCGCTAGCCAGTTGGGGATTGAGTTTAAGCGCTGTATTATAGTCTGTGATCG
This sequence comes from Chroococcidiopsidaceae cyanobacterium, assembly GCA_041748755.1. Lineage (GTDB taxonomy): Bacteria > Cyanobacteriota > Cyanobacteriia > Cyanobacteriales > Chroococcidiopsidaceae > JAHHHE01. The sequence goes on from JBGTCQ010000086.1 coordinate 6,811, forward strand.
CCAGCGTTGGTTCACCACTCTGAAAATAAACCAGCCCCCGATTGTTGTAATCAATCGCATTATCGGGATGGCGATTAATCAGCTGGCTCAATAGCGCGATCGCCCCAGTGTAATCTTTTTCTTGCGCCTTTACTGAAGCTGTTGAACGTAAATAGCCGTCTGTGACTACTTCCTGCTGACGCTTAGCCGCACGATTTTTAGCTTCCCGACTGGCGGGTAAAAAAGTTGAGCCGCAATGGTGTTTAGGTTTGTCTTGACGTGCTTTTAACGAATTACTATTCATATATTTTATATTTGAGCCCCTAGCTCAATAATCTCAACTTATAATTTTTCCGCCGCCAACAAGTCTGCTCTTGTGTCACTTACGCAGGTGTCTGTGACCAGAATTCAGTTTTAGATACTGGGTAGGGAGAGTAAAGAATAAACGCCCTCATGCTGAATTTATTCTTCCTACCTCATACTTCCCATTTCCTTCCTGAGAATTCATCTTCCGTTAGTTAAGTTTTGTAACTGTAATTCTAATATATCTACATAGTTAAGCTACATCCTGCCAAGTTGGTAGAATGCAACAACTACTGCGTGTCTAAGTTTTCAACTGTTGAGGGAATTTTCTGATGGCAAATGCAACGTCCTATCCCAACGCTCCTGATCTGGCGGCGGATGACTATATTGTTATTGGCTTGGCAACTTGCTTCATCAAAGAAGATGGAGAAGTTCATGAAGTCCAAGTTCTAGAGCCGATTCCCTCTGCCGCAATGGAGGCGATCATTAAAGGTATCCCTACCTCCTACCAGCTAGCTTGGGCAACGACTATGGGGGCTGTGCTTAATGGTGAGACACCTCAAAAACTAGCTGAGTTCCCGGAGTCGGCTCAGTTTTGTGAGGAATTTGGGCAACGCGCGATCGCCGCTGCCCGTACCTACAAAGTTCGCCCAATCGCCCAATCTCATATTCCCCAAGGCACAAGCCGCAATGACTTTAAGTTCTCTACTGAGCGCAAGCGGGTGTTAAATGTTAGTCGAGTTGTCACAAAAGAAGACAATGTGAAACAACACTCGCATACTCACAAAGTCCTTTAGCTCTAGACTCAGGAACATAATGTTAAAACTTTACGGCGGTGCGCGTAGCCGAGCCTCAATTGTGCAGTGGTATCTGGAGGAACTGGAAATTCCCTATGAATTTGTGCTGTTGGATATGCAGGCTGGGACACACAGAGAGCCAGAATTTTTGGCTATTAATCCAATGGGCAAAGTCCCAGCAATTGTAGACGGAGATTTCAAGCTCTGGGAATCAGGGGCTATCTTGCTTTATCTCGCAGAAAAGTACGACAAAATGACTTCTCTAGAGCAACGCGCTGAACTTAGCCAGTGGGTATTATTTGCCAATGCTACTTTAGGTCCGGGAATTTTTGTGGAAGCGAGTCGGGAGCGTGAAACACCGCGCTTATTAAATCCACTCAATCAAATCTTTGAGCAGCAAACTTTTCTAGTGGACGAACAGTTTAGTGTGGCAGATGTGGCAGTGGGTTCTACCCTAGCTTACATTCCCATGATGCTCAAGCTTGACTTAAGCGCATACCCAGCTGTTGTGAACTATATTAAGCGGATATCTGAGCGACCTGCCTTTCAAAAGGCGATCGGGGGACGTAGTTGACGATACTTGTAGCAACGTCTTTGCTGCCCTTAAGAATCAGGACAGGCATTTTTGCCTGTCCTAACTGAATTTGGATTGTTGCTAAACGCTATAATCACCCGCCCAATGGCTTATCTATAACCAACAGCTGCTTGCCAAACAAAAGCTAGCAGCAAGAAAAAGACCGGAATCAGAGGCAGAACGTCTACTATGGGGTCAACAATTGAGTATGCTTCCGGCAGTTTTGCTATCAAGAATGCGGCTTCCATATTTCTTTATTATCTCTCAACACAGCTCTCAGAATCGAGATGCATTTTAGCATGATAGTAGCCCAAATTGTTGCTAAAGCTGGGCTGCGGTTGGCTCAAGCCAGTGGGCAAATTCAGTTGTAAACCGATCGCCTAATATTGCAGCCCGAATTTTCTGGGTAAAGCGAACCAATTCTGTAACGTTGTGAATGCTTAACAGGGTGTAGCCCAAAGTTTCTTGCGATCGCACTAGATGACTCAAATAAGCACGGCTGAAGGTTTGACAAGTGTAGCAAGGGCAAGTTTCATCCAGGGATGTAATATCTTCCCGAAATTGGGCATTTTTTAAGTTCCAGCGATCGCCTTGCACCAAAACAGCACCGTGTCGCGCAATCCGAGTCGGAATCACGCAGTCAAACAAATCTACTCCAGCCGCTACAGCTTGTGCCATCTCCCGATACGTACCCACACCCATCAAATAACGCGGTTTTTCTAGAGGCAGTAGCGGTGCTGTTGCTTGGACAATCTTTGTAATCAATTCCGGCGGTTCTCCCACACTCACACCACCAATCGCATACCCAGGCAGCCCTAACTGGGCCAAGGACTGGGCAGCGGCAGCGCGTAAATCTAAATGTACACCGCCCTGAACAATGCCAAATAATGCCTGATCGCTCCGCTGATGAGCCATAATACAACGCTCTAGCCAGCGGTAAGTCCGGTTAGTTGAATCCACAATTTCTTCACGGCTAGCTGGGTAAGGCGGACACTCATCAAACGCCATAATCACATCCGCGCCCAACGTATTCTGAATCTGGATTGATAGCTCCGGTGTCATGTTAATGATTCGACCATCGCGGGGCGAACGGAACGTAACACCATCTTCAGTAATTTTCCGTAACTTACTCAAACTAAAAACCTGAAAACCGCCCGAATCAGTTAGAGTCGGTCCTTTCCACCCCATAAACGAATGCAAACCTCCAGCTTTTGCCACAATTGCTTCACCAGGCTGGAGGTGGAGGTGATAGGTATTCGCTAACACCATCTGTGCTCCAGTTTCTTCTAATTGCGCTGGAGTTAGCGTTTTGACATTTGCCAGCGTTCCCACAGGCATAAATCGTGGAGTTTCTACCGGACCATGAGGTGTGAAAAAGACACCTGCCCGCGCTTTGGTTTGACTACAGCAAGCCGAGACTAGAAAAGAAAAATTTGCACTCAAAGCAGATGAAACCGTTTGTGTGTAACCATGAAAAAACTTCTACATTCTCAATTCTGCATTTTTTAGAATAAGCAACTGCCGTCGTCATCAATTTCCGCATCCCATCTAGACGATAGAACTTGATCCATCATTGCTTCCCACGCGGTTTCATTTAACTTGCGCGTAGCTCGTTCTTGTACAGGGGTTGAAAGAGGAATCAGTCGCAGACAGCAACTATCTTGCATTAAATCAAAATAGGTTTCTTGTTCTGGGGACTGTTTCAGTTCTAGGTAATCAAAACTATAAATATTAAGGTAAAGGGTATGGTTAGCCACAATTGTAGATCGGTTCTGGTTGGCAAAAACCTCCATCACATCTCCCTCTCCCTCGCTTGTGCACTTGCCTTCCTGAATATGAATGTAACGGACGCGACCCAAATCAGCCAGCAGTCGCCGCATATCTAATTTGTTGACAATTATGCCGATGTTAATGATACAGGGAGCTGGTAACTTGGTGTCGGAGCGATGTTGACTCATAATAAAAAAGCTTTTGAGTGAACGGGGCTTACAGAACGCAGGTGAGGAGTCAATTTAACAGCTGGATCAGACAAATATTTATGACTTATGAGTTTTAAGCTAAATGAAATTAAGAAAAAACTCCCAGTGATTAAATTGCAACTTTTGAATTAACTAGCACTAAATTGTATTATCCAAAAGCACATAGCATACAAAGTTCAAAATTACAATAAAGTTTAATACACAATTTTCTTGTACCAGTCAATCTTATCTCAAAGTTTATATAGTGAGTCTATTGTTCCTGCAAAAATTTTGTCAATTAATTTTTCTGGTTTTCGCAATGAATTGTAATTAATATGACGGATAAAAGACATTGGTGGCAGCGTCTTGGATTAAATATTGCAGCATCTGTTTTATTTTATACTTCTATCCCGATTCCAGCTAGCAAGGATTTAGACTTCCGGAGTGTGGCTCGTCTTGCACCGTTGGTAGGGTTAATGATTGGGGGAATTTTGGGGCTACTCGATGCTGGGATGCGGCTGGTTCTAGGTATGCCAGTGTTAACTGCTAGCGCCTTGGTGGTGGTGAGCTGGATGGCACTTACTGGCGGACTCCATCTGGATGGGGCAATGGATACTGCTGATGGGCTAGCGGTGCAAGATCCGCAACGGCGGCTTGAAGTAATGGCAGATAGTGCTACGGGGGCGTTTGGGGCAATGGTAGCGATCGCACTTTTACTCCTCAAAACAGCTGCTTTGAGTGATCTTGATTCAAACCGCTGGCTGGCGTTGATGGCTGCATGTGGGTGGGGACGCTGGGGGCAACAGCTGGCGATCGCTCAATATCCCTACCTAAAATTAACCGGCAAAGGTGCATTTCACAAAGCTGCAATTCGTTTTTGGCTGGATGTCTTGCCAGGACTAGTGATGCTATTAGGCTTAAGCGGGTTACAAATTATGCTAGATAGCTACGCAAGCGCCTTTGCTGTAGGGATGGCTTTGGGCGGAGGTGCGATCGCATTTCTTACAGGAGCATGGTTCAATCACCAATTGGGCGGGCACACAGGAGATACCTACGGGGCAGTTGTAGAATGGACAGAAGCTTTAATCCTCTGCCTACTTACAGCACTATAAGAAAGTAGCTGAAACTATATCCTTTTTCAGGTATCAGAGCAATCTGTTCCAGAAAACTCCCCTGCTATACTACAGAGGGCGTAAGCGTGTAACCTTGAGTTTAAAAGCTCCAACCCCTGTTTCACCAAAAGCCCGAACGCGAACAACGTAGGTTCCTGCTTCTGTAATGCGGGTAAACAGCAGGGAATTTGTGCTGCCATCAGGACCATCATCATTTTCGGCGATCGTTGAGCCGTCAGGGTCCATCAATGTGATGATGCTATCAAAGCTGTCAGAGCCTAGATCGATTGCTACATTATCGCCCTGATTAAACTTCACTAGGTAATCACGGGCAAATCCGCCCTCACCTGTGGGGATGTCTTTTTCCGACAGTGTATCTGAAACCTGATTACTGGCAGGTAAAGCAATTGGGTTATATAGCTTATTTTGAGCTACAGCTGACGTTGCACTCATGCCAATTGCCAGCAAGGTGGCAGGAATGAGCAGGATTTGACGCAACCCCGCTGCAAAAGCTTTAATCATCATCCAGAATACTGTCTCAGCAAAATAGCTTAAACCCGTCCATTATAAAGGTGACTCAGACAGCTTGCATATGGTTTTTTAGTCTGACATTTTTTTCTGGCTGGTTGCGCTTGCAACTAGACCATAAACGGGAATACCTAGCTTTTGCAAGGTTTGGACAGCTGAACGAGCTGTTGCTCCAGTAGTATAAATATCATCTAATAACAGTATCGGTTTAGCTGGAACTTCGCGGCGAAAGCCTGACCCCAGCTTAAACGCCATTGCTAAGTTTTTTTCTCGTTCTGAAGCAGATAAACCAAACTGTGCTTCCGTCCCCCGAATCCGTTCTAGACCCATCTTTTGTAAAGGAAATCCAGTAATTTTACAAAAACTTTGAGCCAGCAGTGCTGCTTGGTTATAGCCTCGCTGTTTCTGCTTATCGGCATGGAGTGGGATTGGGACAACAATTACTGGAGAAGTAAGTTTTGAGTTTAACCAGGCTTGAGCCAGCCATTGGCCTAAAGGTCGAGCTATTTGCGGTTGGTTTTCGTATTTCAATGCGGCGATCGCGCGTTTGAGTATCCCGCCATACACCCCCCAAGCAAATACTGGGAGTTGTCCTTGCCAGAGAAAGCTGGGGTTATGCAGTTGGCAGCGTTGTAGTTGTCTAGTACAGTCGAGACAAAATTCTTTAGAAGTCGGGCGCTGGCATAGGGGACAATTGGACTTAAGAAATATATTCAGTAAGTAGCTAGACACCACAATTAAACATAAAACGCTCTACAGCTTAACCATATTTGTTGAAGGGGTCAAGGAAGAGAGCAGGGGTAGCAGGGGGAGCAGGGGGAGCAGGGGGGGGAATTTACTTCCTCAGCCTCCCCAGCCTAAGAAAGCCTTCTTTGGTCAAGGAAGAGTTTAGGGGGACAAGGAGTATAGATGCAAAAGTTCTATAGTTAATTTGACTTGAAGAAATGTGCTAATTTTTGGCGTTGCACACTAGCATAGAAGTGTGACTGATCTAGACAAACCCTTACGCTCTCTAAAGTTAGGACACTGGTTTAAGCTGATCTGCGGTGCCAGCTTCCAACATCTACCTGCGGTTAGAAATTTAACATTGGCTTATACTCTAGCAGGCGCTGACTGTATTGATGTGGCAGCTGATTCAGCTGTAATTGCAGCAGCTCAAGAAGCGCTACAAGTTGCCAATAACCTGATGGTTGCCAACCCCAGCCAAGGGTCAAATCAGCGTGGGTTGCCGTGGTTGATGGTTAGCTTAAATGATGGACAAGACCCACATTTTCGGAAAGCTGAATTCAATTCAGCGCAATGCCCTGTAAATTGTCCCCGACCTTGTGAAAAAATTTGTCCGGCTGGAGCTATTGTTTTTGACCGCGACGAATCTGGAGTGGTGCAAGAGCGTTGCTATGGTTGTGGTCGGTGTTTGCCTATCTGTCCTCAGCAGTTGATCTACACGCGATCTTATGTTTCAACGCCAGGAGCGATCGCGCCTTTGGTGCTTTCTACTGGGGTAGATGCCGTTGAAATTCATACACAAGTAGGGCGTTTTTCAGAATTCGAGCGCCTGTGGAAAGCAATTGCTCCCTGGGCCAGTCGACTTAAGTTAGTAGCAATTAGTTGTCCTGATGGCGATCGCCTGGTTGACTACCTTTGGAGCCTTCATAACTTGATTACCCCCCTTGAATGTCCCCTAATCTGGCAGACCGACGGACGACCTATGAGCGGTGATATTGGGGATGGCACGACTTTAGCTGCTGTAAAATTGGGTCAAAAAGTCTTGGCAGCTAGATTACCCGGATATGTGCAGTTAGCTGGTGGTACAAATAGCTACACTGTTACCAAGCTCCAGTCAACTGGATTGCTCAAACGTAAGGTAAAAGACAGCGCTGACCTTGAACACGAGAAATCTGATTCGCCTCTTGTTCGCTCGACTATTTCTGGTATTGCTTATGGTAGCTATGCCCGTGTGCTACTATCACCCATTCTTGATCAATTAGAGAAAATAGAGATGAATAAAGCTAGTGTCATGCCGACCGTTCGCTTAGAGGAAAATCCCGAATTGCTCTGGCAAGCTGTAGCGCTTGCCGATTCTCTAGTTTCTCAGATCAAGTCATTACAGGAGTGCTAATTGCACTCCCAAGCCGATCACCCTCCCGCTATCGTTGAAACCACCGTAGCAAGCATGCCGATTACAGACGATCTCCAGAAATTACTAGATATTTTGCCACTAGATATTAGACAGGTTTTAGAGCAGCACCAAGAGCGAGACAATTTGATTGAAGTAGTCTTGGATCTGGGTCGCCGCCCAGAAGCCCGCTTCTTACTAACAGCAGAGTACCTTGCTGAAACACTGGTCTCTCAAGAACAACTGAACGATTGCATCCAGAGAGTAGGAGAATTTGGTGGGGATAACCGGGCAGGAATTGCCCAAACTTTGCACCGGATCAGCGCCATGCGTAACCGGACAGGTAAGATTATTGGTCTGACTTGTCGCGTTGGTCGTGCGGTCTACGGCACGATTCACATGATCCGCGACTTAGTGGAAACTGGTCAGTCAATTCTGATGTTGGGTCGACCAGGTGTAGGAAAAACAACTGCTTTACGGGAAATTGCTCGCGTTTTGGCAGATGAATTGAATAAGCGCGTAGTTATTATCGACACCTCTAATGAAATTGCTGGCGATGGAGATATTCCTCACCCAGCGATTGGTAGGGCGCGGCGGATGCAAGTAGCTCGACCGGAACTTCAGCATCAAGTGATGATTGAGGCAGTGGAAAACCATATGCCAGAAGTGATCGTCATTGATGAAATCGGGACGGAGTTGGAAGCAATGGCAGCTCGGACTATTGCTGAGCGTGGCGTGCAGTTGGTAGGTACCGCTCACGGAAACCAAATTGAAAACCTGATTAAAAACCCAACGCTGTCTGATCTAGTCGGCGGTATCCAGGCAGTAACACTTGGAGACGACGAAGCTAGAAGGCGGCGCTCTCAGAAGACGGTCTTGGAGCGCAAAGCCCCACCCACGTTTGAAATTGCGGTGGAGATGTTGGAACGGCAGCGCTGGGTAGTGCATGAAAGCGTAGCTGACACAGTAGACAGTCTCCTGCGGGGACGCCAACCTACCCCGCAAGTAAGAACCGTTAATGAAAACGGTGTCACAATTACACATGAATCATCAACTCTGGCAACTATGGGGCAAGCAAGGGAAGAAATGACGCGATCTTCTCGCCTCGATCCTTTACAGTCAAACGGATGGCGTGCAGCTGGACAAATGCTACCATTGCCTCAAACAGAGATTTCAGGGGAACGGGAATTTGAGCAATTACTGAACGAATCCCAGGAGCAGAGCGATTACTTTGGTTACTTTACTCAAAGACCAGGACCAAATGGGGAAGATTTGCCGCTGCATATTTACCCCTATGGTGTTAGTCGCAACCAATTAGAGCAAGTAATTCAAGTGCTGAACTTGCCTGTAGTGCTGACGAAAGATATCGATAGTGCAGATGCAATTTTGGCATGGCGATCGCATGTAAAAAATAACTCCAAGTTACGGCACATTGCGAAAGTGCGGCAGGTACCGATCCACATGATTAAAGCTAGTACTATTCCTCAGATTACCCGTGCCTTACGACGATTGTTGAACATGGACGAACCTGATACAACCGATGAGCGCGAACTCAGTCTCTTTGCCCAAAGCGGCAGTGAAGATGAGATTGATGCCCTGGAAGAAGCAAGACTTGCTGTGGAGCAAATTGTGATTCCCAAAGGACAGCCGGTAGAATTGCTTCCTCGCTCTGCGAAAGTGCGAAAAATGCAGCACGAACTGGTTGAACACTACCGTCTAAAGTCCAACAGCTTTGGCGATGAACCGAATCGTCGGCTCCGGATTTATCCGGCATAAATTAAGACACCATCTCTAAAACTATCTTCACTTCTTGTGAGATAGGCTTCTGGTTCCTGGACCAACATTTTGAGCTGGCTCAATGCAGCATCTGGAGTGAAATAGATCCTAAGAGGACAAAGGGACAAGGGGAGAATAACTAATTTCTCTCCTCTACTTACTCCTCATCTTGACATTATGGTGTCAGTGACTGTTAATATAATTAATGTGCATCGTTGGGGCGTCGCCAAGTGGTAAGGCACCGGGTTTTGGTCCCGGCACTCCTAGGTTCGAATCCTAGCGCCCCAGTTTAGACAAATTCTTCACAGTGTCAAATGTTGCCGGAGATCTATCGTCAACGTTATCAAGATTTTCGGCGGATTCTAGAGCGACTGCAAACGCTGATTTCCCAACCGGAATTTGATCGCTCGACTTTAAAGGCAGACGCTCTGACCGTTCAGCAGTTTTTTCAAGATCAGGTAAGAAGTCTAGATTTAGAAGCACTAGACGCAACTGCGGAGCAGCGATCGCACTCATTCCACGTTGAGATAAACAAGCAATTGCGGCTCTTAGCAATGGATGTGATGTTTTTGCAAACGGCAAAACAATCCGCAACGAGCCAGCAGAGATTGGGACAGGTGAGCGATCGCATCAGCACACTCATTCGCTATTGCGACGCATTATTGCAGGAATAATCGATCTTCTAGCTCAGTTGCCAAAACGTTGATTAAATGGAGATCGTCGCATTGAGAGCAACGCTGTGCAATGTCCTAAAGATCGCAAGATTGCGTTGGTAGATGGCGTTTTGGCAGAGCAGCTAAACGTCAAAGCCTGTCCCGATTGCAAAGGAACCTGGATTCCGTCAGAAGACTATCAGACTTGGCAACGTCAGCGATCGCACGCAACCACGGCAGCAGAGCTAGTGCCAGCGATTTTAGACGTAGAGTTTGTACAGTCGCCGTTTGATGCCAAAGCGTCTCTTTGCCCAGAGTGCCGCAGCTATTTAGCGAGAACTAAAATCGGCATGAAAAACCCTTTTTATGTCGAGCGGTGCCCTAGCTGTGGTGGCATCTGGTGCGATCGCGGCGAGTGGAATGCTTTAGAAAGAATGGGCTTGCATACGGCGATCGAGCAATTATTCACCAGTGAGTGGCAATCGCTATCTCGCGAACGAGAGCATTTTGCCCAAGAGAAGCAGGCGACCGTCGAAAAACTGGGTGAAGACCTGGCAAATCAAGTCTTCGTCTTGGCTGAAGCGTTAGAGAAAAATCCGAATGGCGATTTTGGCGTAGCTTATCTGATGCGACGGTTTGAGAATGTTGTGAAAGCGCAGAAAGCAAAGGCGATCGAAGAGCCGCAATAGATCGGCGATCGATTTGGATTCACTGGTAAAGTATCTAGAAAGCAGAACCGCCCACAATGAACGAACCTCTTTTTTGCGTTGAAAATCTCCGAGTCGCCTATTCCAAGACTTATGCTAGTTGGGTTGTAGATGATGTGTCATTCACGCTGCAACCGGGCGAACGTTTGGGATTAGTCGGAGAATCGGGCTGCGGCAAGTCAACGCTGGGACGGGCAGCGATGCGGTTATTGTCCGGTTCCGCCAAGATTGAGGGCGAAGTGACGTTTCAGGGGCAGTCAGTTTTTAGGCTTTCACCCTCACAGTTACAAAAGTTTCGAGGTGAAGCCGTCGCGCTGATTTTTCAAGATCCGATGACGCGACTTGACCCATTGATGACGATCGGAGATCACTGTTTAGAAACGCTCAAATCTCACGAGCCGCACCTCTCGACTAAACAGGCAAAAGTGCGCGCGATCGCCACCTTAGAAGCCGTTAAAATTCTGGCGGATCGCTGGGGGCAATATCCCCACGAGTTTAGCGGTGGAATGCGGCAACGAGTTGCGATCGCTCTCGCCCTACTCTTGAATCCCAAACTCATTGTGGCGGATGAGCCAACGACGAGTTTAGATGTCACCGTTTCGGCTCAAATTTTGCAAGAACTTACCCGCTTGTGCAGTGAGCGGCAGATGGCGTTGATTTTGATTTCTCACGATTTAGCGATGGTGTCAGAACACTGCGATCGCATCGCCGTAATGTACGCTGGAAAGATTGTCGAAATGGGAACTACGCAATCGGTTTTTCAAAACCCGCAGCATGACTATACAAAATCTCTACTTAACGCTGCTCTTCAGATTCAGAAAGACGATACGAACGATCGAGCGATTCTCAAGCAGAATGCGCCGATATTGCAATTGCAAGACTTAAAGCAACACTACACGCTAGAGCAAAACTTTATTTCACGATTGCTAAACCAAACGGATCAAACAATTCGAGCAGTGGATGGCATTGATTTAGATCTCTACCCCGGTGAAACGTTGGGATTAGTAGGCGAATCAGGCTGTGGCAAAAGTACACTGTCTCGAACAATTTTGCAATTGCTGCATCCGACTTCTGGCAGCGTTAAATTTTTGGATCAAGAATTGACGAACCTCGATCGCCGATCGCTCCGACAACAGCGCCGCCAGATTCAAATGGTGTTTCAAGATCCGTTAGCGTGTTTAAACCCCAGAATGACGATCGGACAAGGCATTGCCGATCCGCTTTTGATTCATCGGTTAGCCACGGCCGAAAAAGCCAAGCTCGACGTTGAAGCAATGCTAGAGCGAGTCGGCTTAACGCCTGTCGAGGATTTTTACGATCGCTATCCCGCCGAGTTATCTGGTGGGCAACAGCAGCGAGT
>JBGTCQ010000087.1:0-8027 GCA_041748755.1 Chroococcidiopsidaceae cyanobacterium
CTTAACATCAGCACTGTTGGCACCCTGCTTCCACAGTATCCTCCCCAAGAGAGCTAAACCAACGCTAAGGCTACTTAAAAATAGAAAATGACGACGTTTAAAGGGCATGATTTTATTGTCAGATAGCGGGGAATTTTAGGTTAACGATGGGAGGCGATTGCCCTATTTGCCAGCCCGACTTGATGAACTACGATTTTGATTTTTTTACGTTTAGAACTCACATCCTTGGGCAACCCAGTAATGCCAGTCTGTAATTACTTCTTGAGTTTTGGGATCAGCGTCAACCGCTTCTATATCAGATAGAGGTACAGAAAAAGTATCTTCAGCCGTACCTTCTTTGTAAAGCACTTCAACAAACATTTCCTTTGAGCAATACTCTTCTGGTGACATTCCCACCACTTCAACTTCACTAGTTGAAGAAGTGCGTCTGCGGGAAATCCACAAAGCCTTAAACGGGAAGTTGAGATGACTGTCAAGGTAGTAGTACCAACCCATTGCCCGTTCTTCTTCGCTATAGGCATCAACTACTATTTCTAGAGCAATTCGCTCCTCTCGGCTGTCGTCACTTTCAATGGCAGGCATTAGGATATGTGATGAATAGCGCTGAATACAAACAGGACTTATTCCTGACGAAATATAGGTAATCCTAAACAGCGATCGCTGTTTAGGATTACAAAAGTAATCGCTCTCTATTACTGTGAAATTCAGCACAAGCGATCGCCAGTTCTAGCAAAACCTGCGAATTTTAAACTTAACTACTATGACTGGATGCGATCTCGCCGTTTGAGTTGAGCAGAAGCAATGAAATGGTAAATTAAGGCTGAAGAGGCAGCACTCGTAATAATTTATCTTATTTCAGCCTATGGCGCTGCTCTTGAGGGAAATTTAAATGTCACAAAATCAGCCACAACCGACGTCTTCCCCTGAACCAGGAGGGAATCAGAAGGATCAGACTTTCCAGCAAGTTCTGAAGGCTCAGAGTATTAAAGCTCTGCGAGGAACAATTGGGGTGTTAGAAGGGGTGATAGTGAAACTGGAGGCAGCACCTCAGGCAAATACAACACCGAGTTTTTTGGACAAAAGCCAGAATTGGTGGGGTGCTGCACTGGGGAAAATCCGTTTGCTCTTACCCGAAATTGCTTCAAACTTGTCAAATACAGCTTTGACTGGGATCATTGCTGGAATTGCTGTCCTTCTAGCTTGGACAACCTCAACATTGCTGCCTGGGAAGCCTCAGCCTCCTGAAGTGGCAAGTGTTCCTGCCTCTGAGCCAATAACTGCCCCAACTATAACCGCTCTACCAGAGTTAACAACTCCACCGGAATTAGCAGCACCCGCAGCACCAGAACCGATTGAAGTAACACCGTCTCCAGAACCAGAACCGAGTCCTACGCCAGTTGTGGCATTGACACCGGAGCAGAATCTGATTGCATCAATAGAAAATCAAGTGGCTGAAATAAGCGATCGCTACTCCGATGGATTAATTCAGTCAATTCAAGCCAATTTTCAGGGTAGCCGTCTAACTGTCAAAGTTGGTGATGACTGGTACAACCTCAAGCAATTGCAGCAGGATAAGTTAGCAACCCGAATGCTGGAGCGTTCCAAGGAACTAGACTTTAGCCATCTGGAAATCACTGATCCCGAAGGAACTCTGCTAGCTCGTAGCCCAGTTGTAGGTACTGATATGGTGATCTTAAAGCGGCAGGCTTAAAATAGTTTTGAGTTTTTAATTTTGAGTTTTAAGTTAGAATAACTAACTCAGAATTCAATAATTACTACTCAGCAACTAGCTCTGATTTATAAGATTTGACTTGGTGATCGATGCCTGCGATCGCAGTACCAACGACAACGGCGTAAGCTCCCAAATCTAGAGCCTGACAAGCCATCTTGGGTGAAGAAATGCCGCCTTCACAAATTACTGGAATATCCAATTGTTGCACCATCTGGGTGAGGAGTTCAAAGCCAGGAGGAGAAAGGTGGTTTGTTTGGGCGGTGTAACCATAAAGGGTAGTTCCCACAATATCTGCACCAGCCACTTGTGCTGCTTGAGCGGCTGCAATTGTATCTACATCTGCCATTACAGGCTTGCTCAATTGATTGTGAATCTGTCTAACTAGGGATGCAACAGTTTCTGATTCAGGGCGGTTTCTCAGGGTGGCATCTATAGCGATGATATCTGCTCCAGCATTAGCGATCGCCGCAGCATGGTGAAACTGGGGAGTAATGTATACCTCATATCCAGGTAGTTGTTGCTTCCATAACCCAATTATTGGGGCTTTAACTTGTTGTCGCACTGCACTAATATGAGCGGGGGTGTCAATTCGTACTGCAACTGCCCCTTGGTTTATGGCTGCTTGCGCGATCGCTGCAATTACTACTGGATCATGTAAAGGTGAGTCGATAGGAGCCTGACAGGATACAATTAAGCCGCGATTTAAGGCTTTAATAACACTGGTGAAATCATCTGACATGGCAAGATTTTGAGTTGTAGCCTGTAATAGGCATTTTCTAAGGTTGAGTTAAACAATCTGGATGCTAGGCTAAGGAAGTTTTTCACTTGTAGCTTAATCGTCAGTCTAAGCCTGTAATAGAAAATTATGCATCGGATAAATGCAATGCCAGGAGGTTGGAATCCTGGGGCAGAAGGCGTTATTTTTTTGGAACAAACCCCCGCTCCTCTGGTATTCCTAACTGCTGCTGATACTGATATTCAAACTTTGGCAGCAGCAGTCCCCAAACTACCATCTGGGTTTCCAGCGTTGCGAGTCGCAAACCTCTTGCAGTTGCAACAACAGCTAAGTATCGATACTTATGCTGAAGAAGTTTTGGAGCAAGCTCAAGTAATCATTCTGCGGCTTTTGGGGGGACGTTCCTATTGGGCTTATGGCTTAGAAGTAGTACAGGAAACTGTGCAGCGTACTGGTGCAGCATTGTTTGTAATTCCAGGAGACGATCGCGTCGATCCGGATTTAATCACTCATTCAACAGTTTCCCTGTCAGCCGTTAACCAGCTGTGGCGTTACTTCACTGAAGGCGGTATTGAAAATACTGTCAATGCCCTTCAGTTTGTCACCGATATTTGCCTCAAAACAACCTACAATCCAGCGCCACCGCAACTGGTTCCGCGTGTTGGTTTGTATCCGTGGCGATCGGGAGCAGGAGACAAGGGGACAAGGGGACAAGGGGACAAGGGGACAAGGGGAATCTTGAGCAGTTCTCCCACCATCTCCCCCTTAAAGGTTGGCATTCTGTTTTATCGCGCTCATTATTTGGCTGGGAATACGTTACCAATTGATGCACTTTGTCAAGCATTAGCTCAAAGACACTTAGAACCAGTGCCGATTTTTGTGTCTTCTCTACGCGATCCTGATGTGCAAGCAGATTTGTTACCGTACTTCATGCCAAAAGATCAGCAGGAAATTCAAGTGTTGCTCAATACAACCAGTTTCTCCCTGGCTCGGTTGGAAACTGAAACGCCCCAGCTCGACTTATGGCGACAATTGGATGTGCCAGTGTTGCAGGTAATTTTAAGTGGCGGTGCAGCTGATGGATGGGAATCCCAATTTCAAGGGCTTTCACCACGAGATATGGCGATGAATGTGGCTCTGCCAGAAGTAGATGGGCGGATTATCAGCCGTGCTGTTTCTTTTAAAGCTGTGCAAACCCGCAACCCAGATATTGAGACGGATGTAGTAGTTTATGAACCAGTGAGCGATCGCATTAACTTCGTTGCCGATTTGGCAGAACACTGGGTACGCTTACGCTCTTTACCACCACAAAAACGACGAATCGCTCTGATTCTGGCTAACTATCCTAACCGTGATGGTCGCCTAGCAAATGGTGTCGGATTGGATACTCCAGCTAGTTGTATAGAAATACTGAAAGCACTTGAGATTGCTGGGTATGGAGTTGAAAGTTTACCGCAAACTGGAGATGAACTGATTCAACGCCTGACAACTGGGGTAACTAATGACCCTGAAGGTCGGGAATTAAAACCAGTGTTGCAACAGCTGAGTTGGTCGGAGTATCACCAATATTTTGCTACATTACCTGCTCCCGTAAAGAAAGGTGTTTGCGATCGCTGGGGAACTCTTGAGCAGGGGGAGCAGGGGGAGAACTTTGCCCAATTTGCTGTTCCAGGGATTCAATTAGGTAATATTTTTGTAGGAATTCAACCAGCGCGGGGCTACGATATTGACCCAGCTTTAAATTATCATGCCCCAGATTTAGAACCGCCCCATGCTTACCTGGCTTTTTATTACTGGGTAAAGCAACATTTTGATGC
This sequence comes from Chroococcidiopsidaceae cyanobacterium, assembly GCA_041748755.1. GTDB lineage: Bacteria > Cyanobacteriota > Cyanobacteriia > Cyanobacteriales > Chroococcidiopsidaceae > JAHHHE01. The sequence continues at coordinate 4,286 of JBGTCQ010000087.1, forward strand.
TGATGCAATAGTTCATGTGGGTAAACACGGGAATCTAGAATGGCTACCTGGTAAAAGTGTCGCTCTATCAAGTCACTGTTATCCAGAAGTGGCGCTTGGTCCTTTGCCACATTTGTATCCGTTTATTGTCAACGATCCGGGTGAGGGCGCACAAGCTAAGCGGCGCGCTCAAGCGGTGATTATAGACCACCTCACACCTCCGATGACAAGGGCGGAACTTTACGGGCCGTTGCAACAATTAGAGGGTTTAATTGATGAGTATTATGAGGCTCAAAGTTTAGATCCATCGCGACTAACTGTGATCGGCGATCGCATCACTCAGTTGGTATCCCAAGAACAGCTAGATCAAGATTTAGGGGTAGATTTAAAAACAGCAACGTTCTCAATATCTGCATTTCTTACCCGTGCTGATGGTTATCTGTGTGAACTCAAAGAGGCTCAGATCCGGGATGGTCTTCACATTTTTGGTCAGTGTCCCGCAGGACGACAGTTGCGGGATTTAATTGTAGCGATCGCCCGTCATCCCAGCACTAGTCACATCGGTCTAACCCGTGCAATTACTCAAGCTTGGGGATTAGATTTTGATCCTCTAACAGCAGATTTAAGCACTCAACTATCAGCAGTTGAGCTTAAGCTTTTAGCTGACACTCAGCATCCCTGTCGCACTGTCGGGGACGCAGTTGAAGTATTAGAGCAACACGCAGCAGATTTAGTAGAACAGCTGATAACCCTACAAAAACCCCTCGCCCCTCACCCCTCGCCCCTCGCCCCTGAATTAGACTGGATACGCGATCGCCTCCTCCCTTCTCTACGGCAAACAGATCAAGAAATCACCCAGTTGTTGCGCGGACTAGATGGGCGATATATCCCCAGTGGTCCAGCAGGTGCGCCTACACGCGGTCGCCCGGAAGTATTGCCCACAGGTCGTAACTTCTACTCAGTTGATATTCGCGCTATTCCTACCGAAACTGCCTGGAATATTGGTCGCAAAGCAGCTGAAGCACTGATTGAGCGCTATACCCAAGAAAACGGGGAATATCCCAAAACGCTAGGCTTATCTGTCTGGGGAACCTCCACAATGCGGACTGGAGGTGATGACATTGCAGAAGCATTAGCTTTACTCGGCGTACAGCCGATATGGGACGGGGTTTCGCGGCGGGTAGTAGACTTTGAAATTTTGCCACTCTCAGTTTTATCACGCCCCCGCGTAGATGTAACATTAAGGATTTCAGGCTTTTTCCGCGATGCTTTTCCTAACTTAATTGATTTATTTGATTCCGCAGTGGCAGCAGTAGCAGCGTTGGCGGAACCAGCAGACCAAAACCCTCTAGCCGCACAAGTAAGCCGAGAAACTCAGTTGTGGCAAACAGCTGGATTAACGCCACAACAGGCGGAGGTGCGATCGCGCTACCGGATCTTTGGTTCTAAACCCGGAGCTTACGGTGCTGGACTCCAAGGCTTAATCGCAGCCCAAAACTGGACAGATGACCAAGACTTAGCCCGTGCCTATATTAACTGGAGCTGCTACGCTTACTCCAAATCGTCTGAAGGTCGCGCTGCCCCAGAAGCGTTTGAGCAGCGTCTGCAACAAATGCAAATTGTCCTGCAAAATCAAGACAACCGCGAACACGACTTACTGGATTCTGATGACTATTACCAATTTCAAGGCGGTTTAACAGCAGCAGTGCGTTCAGTGCGGGGGCAAAATCCTCAAACATACTTTGGTGACAATTCTATTCCGGCAAACCCGCGCATTCGCCACTTGAGAGAAGAAATAGCGCGAGTGTATCGTTCCCGCGTAGTTAATCCTAAGTGGATTGCTGGGGTAATGCGTCACGGTTACAAAGGTGCATTTGAAATGGCGGCGACAGTAGACTATCTATTTGCCTACGATGCCACAGCTAGGTGTGTAGAAGATCATATGTATCAAGGCATGGCAGCGGCTTACTTATTCGATCCGGCTGTGCAAGCGTTCATTCAAGAAAAAAACCCTTGGGCGCTGCGAGATATGGCGGAAAGGTTGTTAGAAGCACATCAACGAGGTCTCTGGCAGGACATTGAGCAGCAGATGTTAGACGGATTGCGATCGCTTGTTCACCAAGCCGAAGCCGTCATTGAAGCGACTACTGCCCCCTAGCATCTGGTAAAGGTATGAGTCTAATGAGCGCGTGTGGTTACAAGATTAAGTTTAAATAATTACTACCCAGTTATACCCCAAGCTTTAATAAATGCTTACCTATTCTTAACCTTGTAGTTTTAGTATGTACGGTGGAATTGTTAATCCGGCTTAACATCGATCTGTCCTAGTTGCAGGTTAGCTAGACGAGTGATGAAGCTCAAGCAGAGAAATTTATTACTGTTGCAAAAAGCCACCCGCAGGCGACAGATCGCCAGTTGCTACGCGCTGGCATCGCTCTTGATTTCAGTGAAGCGATTATTTCTACCCGCGCTAATGTCTCACACTTTGCGCTTTCTGTGCCGTACTCAAATCTCGCTGCTGTTTGTACTAGCGTGACTCTCATCGCAAAAACAAAGACTATAAAACTGGGGAGAATCAGAAGTATCTAACAATCAACGCTGATCAGCAAATAATTAGGAAGCGGTTTTGTTTATGACAATTTTTGTTCCTACCCCATCCTTACTTTCGCCGCCAAGCCAGCGCATCTTTAGTCGCCACGACTTGATTACATCACGGCAAGATGACTTATGGCGAATTGAGCGGGGAGCCGTCCGTACTGTTACTTGGAGCGAACAAGGCACAGTCATTACATTAGGATATTGGGGAGCAGGCGATATCGTGGGTTACCCCTTATCTAGGATCAAGCCCTACCAAATCGAATGCTTGACAAGCGTAGAGATGAGCATTCTGCCGTCTGAGCTATGGTATCAAGAGTTAAAGGCTATGTTATTGCAGATCCAACAAACAGAGGAACTTCTCAGCATCGTTCATCGAAAACCAGTTTCCTCACGGTTGTGGCAATTCCTATTATGGCTAAATCAAAAATTTGGGCGTGATGTTGACCAAGGACGTTTGATTGACTTAAATATAACCCATCAGGAACTTTCAGAGGTAATAAATACAACACGAGTATCAGTAACCCGAATACTACAACAATTTCAAGAGGAAGGCATACTATTGAGGCACGAACGGCGTTTAATTCTGCGCTTACCAAGCTAGACAATGTACAAGTGGGCGGAACAAGATAGTTAAGACTACGGTTGTAGTCTAATGACAATTAATTTATATAATGTTTGGTATGAAGATCAAATCTTCAGTGCGGGCTAACAACGCAGATTTCTAGTGAGTGTGAAATATTTTAGGTGTGAGTGAGCATAAAACAATGTCAAAACTTTTCTGGAATACTTTAAAACTGAGTCCAGTCATCCTGGGTGCTACGTTACTTTTGGCAAACCGGGTTTCAGCTGCTGAGACCACTGTAGTAGCGCCATTCACCGTCGATACTACCAGTCAAACTGCTACTTCCCTGGAACCAGTGGCCAACAGTGTCCAAGTTGATGCCCCAACAATCAAGCTTGAATCCAGCACAACGGCTCAGCAAATTGCTCAGAAGCCAGTTGAAAGCAGTGTTAGCCAACCCGAAAATACTCAAGCGCCAGCGCCAATTCAAGAGACTTCTGTTTCTCAGTTGTCTACTGAAGCGCCAGAAGCTTTAGCTCAAGTTACATCTGTTTCCCAACTGTCGGACGTGCAGCCTACAGACTGGGCATTCCAAGCATTGCA
>JBGTCQ010000088.1:0-5652 GCA_041748755.1 Chroococcidiopsidaceae cyanobacterium
GCAGTTCAAGACAGGGCATTTATGAAGAAGAAGTTACTACCTATTTTCCCAAGCGCAATTGCGCTTGCGTTATTTACTATCTCAACCCCAATTGTTGCAAATGCCTATGATCAGAAAAATTTTTCTGATACTTACTTAAGCTCAATTGCAACTATACCAATTCCCAATGAAAAGAATCTACCTAATCCTGGTCCAAGAATTACTAACCCAATTGAGAGCCAGATTATGGCAATGTCCACTAAAAAAGCATTGCAGCGAGAGTTAGCCTCGGTTCGTACAAATTACCAGAAATGGAAAGGAGATCCTATTGCAATGAAAACGCAGACACGACTAGCGCAAATCATTCATCTTCGTGCCAATCAAGTAGGTGTTTTATTGCAGTAGCCAGTAAGCGTCAGTGTTATAGATTTGTGGTGATGATGGGGTAATCAGAAATTTTCAGCTGTTACCTCATATATCTCCACATCTAAAACACTACCTCTCCCAATACGTAGTAGAAGGCAGTCAAGCATTTCGTAAAACTAATCTGCTCTTCTCGAAATCAGTCTTATCTCAAAAATTTAGGAGAAGTTAGCCATGTATGTGACCAAACTTTCAGCTGCTGGTGTAATTGTTGGATCGCTTTTAGTGAATGCAGGGTCACTTCCTGCATTTGCAGGAACTACAACTATCGGTGGTTCTACATATAGATGTGGTCCAGCCACTTGCAGTTTCTATCTTGCAAGAGGTACAACAAAAAAACTTTACTCATAACGCTCGCTCGGTGCTGTGTACTATCTATTCGCAGCCTACACTGAGCAAGCTTTTTTACTGCTCAACAGACTTTTAAGATATCCTCTAAGCTTATTGACGGAGAAAACCAAATGAACGAAAGTAACGGACTGGTTATCAGTGCAATAATCCGACCCACGAGACGCATTGTTGCTACTCTCCTGCTTGGGGCTGGCTTTTACCTTTGCAGCGCACCGGGGAGCGCGGTGCCCGGTACCACAATGGGTTCATACTTAGGCTCCCGGTATGTCAGTGCAAACGTACCCTGCGGTAGCAAAAACTATACCAAAGAGATAGGCACTGTCAATGAGAACCCAGAAGAGTGGAACTCTAACTGGCGGCCTTTGCGCGAACAGGCCAGCGCCAATGGCGAAATTCTCAACCAGATCCTCTATATGGATGGCGTCAAGAAGTCCAGTAAGTTTGAAGAATGCCGTAATAAAGCCTACGGCTTCAGAAGAGTCCCATTAGAGTACGTGCATCGCACTCAAACCAAGAACTGGATTTGCCATAGTGGGAGTTGCGCCTACGTCGGCTCGACTACGTCAAAATGGTCTCCAGGGACAGCCAAAAAGTAACTGTTCCCTTGCGTTGCTTCCATACAACCTTACTCTGCTGCAGCGGTTCTACCAATGATAGAGTCGCTGTTTTCCTTACCACAAATGGGGATGATTAACCGTTTGCCTAGAGGTCGCGGTTACGTCTATCAAGTGTATCGGCTCAATAAATGGTTGTGTTGCAAAAACTTTGTTAGGACAGAGCTTCCCTATTAATCAGCTCACGCTCACGCAGCAACTCCGAAAAATTTTCGCGCGCGAATTCTACTTGATCTCGAACATCGCCTTTTTCGACTCCTTGAACTTATCCTTTGCGAATCAGGGGTTTTTTGTATAAACCCTCGAAAAGGGGGAATAAGGAAATTAGTGAGTCTGGGCTTGGGTTAGCTGCTGAACAATATTATCTATATTGATTGGTTCAGAAAATTTTCTAAACTCATAGCGACCGTATAAATTGATGTGCTGCCAAGCGACAGGAGAAATCTGTTTAAGTCCCTCAACCTCTTGAATATTGCCAATATGCTCTTGATGAGCAAGGACATTAGACAAGATACTGGCATTGTAATAGAGAATGCAGTTAGCAATTAAACGTCCACATTCGCTCCAGAGTTGTTGCTCCAGTTCAGACTTGAAGCGTAATTTACCAAAATTAGCGTGACAGATAGCTCGACGCAATTGATGATAACTTTCACCCCGATTTAATGCCCTTTGGACATTTTGACGTAAAGGTAGAGAGTCAATATAGTCGAGCAGATACAGGCTTTTAAGAATATTGTCATATTCCCATAAAGCTCTCCTAGTCTTATTTTTGCGGGCATAAGCACTAAGTTTACCGACAATAATACTTTGAGTCGTCTCCTTAATAGCTAGGGAAACCATAATCCGTTGAATATTCTCCCATTCCGCCACAATTAACTCAGTATTAATTTTTCGGATGGGCTTAATGACACCTTGATAATTGCTTGGGTGCTTAAATCCATAAAGAGCTTTACTGACTTTATCGTAGATGTCTTTATAGCGTGGAGCAAACTGATAACCAAACAAATGAAGAATAGCAAAATTAACTTCATTTGTACCGTGAGTATCGGTGGAATGTACATCAGGCTGAATGTCTGTCGTATTGTTGAACAAAATATCGAACACAAAGTGGCTCTCATGTTCGTTAGCCCCGATAATCCTAGCATTAACAGGAATGTGGTTAGCGACCAAGGTGTAGGATACAATGCCCTTTTTCAGTCCAAAATATTTAGGAGAATGACGGGAATTAATCGTATTAATCCGAGTTTCAAACTTCTGTCCATCACTACTGGAATGGATTGCCCTATCAATATCATAATGATGAAATATTGATAGTTGAGCAATGGCATTACTGATTAGGTTATTTGCTTGAGATAATGTCTCAAGACGAATAAAGTTGTCGGAAGTGCTAGCAAGAAGTTGATAGTTAATATCAGAAACTTGACCCATCTGACCCATCCCCATGTTATTACCCCAAGCAATCAGACAAGCAACGATAACATGATGATCTAAACTCTATTTTTGGTAGCGCCCTAATACATGGTCAAAAGCTTTAATAAAATGGCAATGCCGATCTACAAAATGTAAAACTTCCCCAATATCAACCTGTTTTAAACTATCAAAGAAGGGAGAATTAATCAGGTCAACCCCTTGAGGATATAATAAATTCCATTGGACTTGAGTACCACGCTTTTTAATCTGAAAATGTTCATTCTCTCCAGCACTAATTCGGCGGTTGACTTCTACAATACGCTCTTCAAGTGTTTGTTCTAGTGAGATTAAATGTTCATTAATCGGATAAGTTAAAATAGTTAAGTTATTGCTAACCATCAACTTCTGCTTATCAAGCCATCGTAAATCATCAATTAAGTCATCTTCAAGACTACGAAAACGAATACTACAAGGGCAAGAGATATTACCTGCTTCTAATCCATTTCGTAGCAATCGATAGATTAAAAATTCATAGCGGTTGGGGATTAAATGTTTTTGGTGTTGACTATCGTAGGCATAAAGATAACTTCTAACGGATGCGGGGATACACTCGACTGGAAACAACCCAGTCTGAAACTCTTTGAGGGATTTACCTTTCTTAAAGGCCGCCTTCAAAAAATTGATTGCTTCCATCAATGAATCTTGAGATAACGTTGCAGCAAATTCAACGGTTATCATTACTTTCCGTAAATGCAACTTGAACTGACGAGCCAGTTTATCAATATATTCCCATTGAAATACAGTTTCATTAAAACTTACATTTTTAACTAACTGGTCTGCTACAATGATTAGCTGTTGACGTGGCAAAATATTAAAAGCATTGGACTGAATAGTTTGGAAAGGCGTATCTGCTAAAGTACTTTCATCTGTTAAAAGTTTAAGAACTTGCCCAGCTTTTTGCAAATTCTCATTGCTCTCAATATGGCATTCATATAAACGTTCCTTGGCAGCGCTTTTAGCTTCATCATTGTACTGCCTTACTTTAGAAATTAAACAGTTAATTAGATGATCCGAGCGTTGCTGATATCGATGATAAGCGAAGCAAATTAGATAAATGTAAGCTGTCCATTTATTCAGTTGTTTTAATCTAGCAACAGAGTAGTAACCTACTAAGGAAGCATAATATTTAATGCTTTCATTAGATATTCCCATTTTTGGTAATAACTTTTGAGCTATTTCATAGAAAGGATATAGTTGTTCACCTCGTTGAATCTCTCGCTTGATTTCTTTGAGGCTAAAATCTCTAGGCTCGTGTTTGAGTTGAGTAATTTCATACAATCCAGTTGAATCTTCTAGAAGTTTTTCTAAAGCTTCTATTTCAAAGGTTGACAACCCATTATTTATGATTTTCGTCAATCGATTCTGTTCGGAAGTCAAGGCAATGCTTACTATGTCTTGCATCAAGCTATAGCCTGGTAAAACAATCTGTTGTTCTGTTAGATAGTTAATTAGTTCACGAAACACATAAACAGGCTTACTGTAAACCATTGCCGATTGCTGTGCTTTTTGCTTCAGTTCTTGACGTTCTTTTTTAGCACAACTACGATAACTATGATATTTAAGGATCAATTTTTGTTGTTTTAGTCGAGTCTCTCGGTCAATTATTTTAATTCTTTTAATCTGTTTAGAATTAAAGTGCTGCTCTAGGACATATTGAAAGTCATCTTTAACTTCATCAAGGGTAAATATAAAGAATAAATGCTTTGCCCTGAAGTATCCTAGTTGAAGAATAAAATATACTTGAGATTTAATAGAGCGAAATCCTTTAAGTAATTCTCGGTCTGATTGTGATAATACAAGATACTCAGTTCGCTCTTCATAAGTAAAATTCGGTCTACTATAAATACTCTCTATTTCATCATCCGCAAGAATTTTTAGACGCTTTTCTTTTCGGCTGGCTTTTAAACTCTCATCTTCCATTTCTTGTGGTTTATTTTTCCATATAATATGTTTCAAAAAGTACACTTTTTGAGACTCATCCATATTGTGTCTCTTTTTATGTCTCAAAATACAATTCTCTCAATTTCTAAAGAATAATGAGACGTAGGAGCATAGAAAGGAGTCTGTCTGTATGGCGCTTGTTGGATATGCAAGGGTTAGTTCTGTAGGGCAAAGTCTTGATGTCCAATTAGACAAGCTCAAACATTGCGATAAAATTTACCAAGAGACGAAAAGCGGCACAATTCAACAGCGTTCTAAATTAGAGGCTTGTTTAGAATATGTTCGAGAAGGCGATACGTTGGTTGTGTCACGTTTGGACAGGTTGGCTCGCTCTACTCTTCATCTTTGCCAGATTGCTGACTTACTCAAGCGTAAAAATGTGGCTTTGCACGTCCTTGACCAAAATATTGATACATCGGATGCGACAGGGCGACTTCTATTTAATATGCTTGGTGCTATTGCTGAATTTGAAACAGAAATTCGCTCCGAGCGTCAATTAGATGGTATCCAGAAGGCAAAAGAGTTAGGTGTTCACTTCGGTCGGACAAAGCTATTGTCTCCTGTGCAAATTACTGAGCTTCATCTTAAAAGGGAACAAGGCACTCTCATCAAAGTCCGCATGAAAGAATTTGCTCTTTCTAAGGCAAGTATCTATCGTTACCTTGGAAAACCCGTATCTTCTTCGTTAGAAAACTCTTAATCCCCCTTTTCGAGGGTTTATACAAAAAACCCCAGACTGGGTTATAAGTCCTGAGTTACGCTATGAAATTGGTCAGTCTTGCAAGCAACGAGCAGAAAAGTTTTTTAAGGAAGAACGGATGATTAAAGAAACTGTAGAAGTTATTGAACGGGCAATGCTACCAGATGGAGATTA
>JBGTCQ010000089.1:0-61382 GCA_041748755.1 Chroococcidiopsidaceae cyanobacterium
GTACGGTTTCGTAGCATTTGGCATCGTCAATCAGGTTGGCAAGGTTAAGCATCTCAGGCTAGGACTGACTCTATGTAGGTATCTTAGCAGCAGGGGTTCCTCCCCCCATTCCATCTCCCTGGAATCCCTATTGAGCCAAAATCTTTAGGAGACTTTAGATCAACAACCCACCAAGTTACTCCATCTGAGTTATCACCTGCAAAAAGATAATCTGGAATCAGTCCGGGTCCATTTGCAAAACCTGATGGTTTGATTTTAGCTTGTGGAATGATCCAGCTACCCTGATGCCCGGTACGAAAGAAACTAGAAGTAAACGACAGCAGAGAGAGCTTACTGCGTAAAAAGGAATCAATCTCGGTTTCACTAACGTTTTTGCGGATTAAGGTGATTAATTTTTCAATATCTCTCCCGCTAAAATCATGAGGATCGATTTTATAATCTTTGGGAGGATAGTCACCCTCATTAGCATTAGCAAAACGCATAGTCAAAAGGTGTATGTAGGGAACAGTTCAAAACTTTTAGCACATTTTATTAGCATTAATGTACTACATTAATACTTGTATAACTGTATTGAACACAAACACTTGAGATTAGGCGCTACCGATTGAACTGCACCTTCACCCTACTTTTGGAACTGGCCAAACTGTAAATGGTACACCTCATCTTCCTTTTCAGTCTCAATCTTTAAATCGGAGCGCGGATAGGAGACACAAAGCAGAGCATAACCTTGTTGCTGCAATTCTGGACTAATGCCCATGCCCTCGGTTTGTTCAACAGTTCCTTCTAAAATTTGAGCGGCACAGGTAGTACAAACACCAGCATTACAAGAACTCGGCAAATCTAGCCCAGCAGCAGTTGCGGCTCGTAAGATAATTTTATCTTCTGGTACTTGAATTGTATGAGTTTCGCCTTGATGGTGGATTTCAACGGTGTAAGTTTGAGGCATATCTTAAAAAACGTTTTGGCGATCGCTAGTATTGATGCTGTGTTAGGTATTGTTAATTGCTATCAAGTCATTGTATCTTGAGCGGTCTGTCTTGGAAGTCCATGTGGATTTCGCGTATCATTGCGAACTGTAATGACGGGTAAAGCGGCGCTACCCTTGCAGTAGAAATAGCAATTGCCTCTATTCCATCTCCCTGAATCACTTAATAGTTGAGCCTCTACGCTTTATATGGACTTCAATCACAATCAATTTCGCCAAACTTTTCCTGTTTCCTCATCCCAAGAGGGTCATTTCTACTCGCTGCCTCGACTTGAAGAAGCGGGAATGGGAGAGGTATCCCGGCTCCCTGTATGTATGAGGATCGTTCTTGAGTCGCTGCTGCGGAATTACGACGGCAAGAAGATCCAAGAGTCAGACATTACGACCTTGGCTGGATGGAAGCCTTCAACCGAGCGGACTGCGGAAATTCCTTTTATCGTCGCTAGGGTATTGCTCCAAGACTTTACCGGAGTTCCCCTGGGAGTTGATCTGGCGGCAATGCGATCAACTGTAGCCCGCATGGGGAAGTCTCCCGAAATCATTGAACCACTTGTTCCCGTAGACCTTGTAATCGACCACTCGGTACAGGTTGACTTTGCCAGCCGCGCCGATGCATTCAACCTGAATTTAGAGATAGAGTTCAACCGAAATGCCTCTCGGTACCAGTTCCTGAAGTGGTGCATGGAGTCCTTCAAGAGCTTCAATGTGATACCGCCAGGAATTGGCATCTGCCACCAGGTAAATCTTGAGTACCTCGCCCAAGGAGTGCTTGAGAAGGACGGGGTCTACTACCCTGATACTGTTGTGGGTACGGATTCTCATACAACGATGATTAATGGACTCGGTGTAGTCGGGTGGGGAGTTGGAGGAATTGAGGCTGAAGCGGCGATGTTGGGACAGCCAGTTTACTTCCTGACTCCCGATGTAGTAGGCGTTCACATGACGGGTAAGCTCCGCGAGGGAGTCACTGCCACCGACCTTGTGCTTCATATTACAGAACTGCTGCGTCAGACGAAGGTAGTCGGGAAATTTGTGGAGTTTCATGGTGAGGGAGCGTCATCCTTGCCAGTGCCAGACCGCGCCACAGTTGGAAATATGGCTCCTGAGTATGGCGCAACGATCGGCTTCTTCCCGATTGACGAAAAAACCTGTGAGTACCTGACAGCGACCGGACGCAGCAAAGACAAGGTGGATGCGTTCCGCAACTACTACACTGCTCAGAAGCTGTTTGGGATTCCTCGCGGGGGTGAATGTCAGTACAGCAGCGTGGTGGAGTTGGATCTTGCCTCAGTAGTTCCGGCGATCGCTGGTCCAAAGCGTCCTCAGGATAGAATTGAGCTTGACAACGTTAAAAAAGCTTTGCTGGAAACGCTGCAATCTCAGACAGCAGCAGGGTATGGAAAACCCGCAACCGAGATCGGCGTGAAGTTTAAAATTACAAAAGATACCGATACAGTGATTCCAACGCCGGGTGGTGGTGAGCAGGAATCTGACACAGTGCCGATGGGTGATGGCAATCAAAGCACTCAAGACACAAGCGTCCTCACTGAGATCGAGATGATGAACAATCGTCCAACTCCTGACCATATCGAGGAGTTGCTGTCGGAGGAGGAGGTGCTAAGGGAGGATTCAACAACTGAGCTTGAAATTGCTCATGGAGATGTACTGATTGCAGCTATTACTTCATGCACTAATACTTCCAATCCAAGTGTGATGCTTGCGGCAGGACTTCTAGCAAAGAAAGCGGTAGAAAGAGGATTGACATTGAATCCAAAGGTGAAAGCCTCACTAGCGCCCGGATCGCGGGCGGTGACCGAGTACTTTGAGAAAACTGGGCTGCAACGCTATCTCGATCAGCTAGGCTTCAATCTGGTGGGCTACGGTTGCACAACCTGTATTGGAAATTCTGGACCGCTTGATCCGGCAATTGACGAGCTTCTCCAGCAGCAGGATATCGTCGCGGCTAGCGTGCTTTCGGGCAATCGTAACTTTGAAGCGCGTGTCCACCAGAGTATCAAATCGAACTTTCTGATGAGTCCGCCGCTAGTGGTAGCGTATGCGATCGCCGGAAGTGTGCTTGTTGATCTGGTGCATGAACCCTTGGGAAAAGACAAGGAAGGGGAGAATGTTTACTTGAAGGAGATCTGGCCAACACTGGAGGAGATCAGCGCTGTCTCCGCCTCAGCGTTTGACCCCGATACTTATCAGCGGCTCTACAGCAACGTTGAGCACAAGAATGAGCTTTGGAATGAAATTCCTTATGTGGGCGGCGAGGTGTACGAATGGGACATCAACTCCACCTATATTCAGGAGCCTCCCTATTTTGAAAGATTCAGTAAGTCGCCGGATCAGGTAGTTGACATGATCAACGCTCGACCTCTAGCGATATTTGGCGATTCGGTCACTACTGACCATATCAGCCCAGCGGGTGCAATTAAAGCGAGTTCTTCAGCGGGAATGTATCTTCAGGAGCGCGGAGTATCTATCGAGGATTTCAATAGCTACGGCTCCCGTCGGGGTAGTCACGATGTGATGGTTCGCGGCACTTTTGCAAATGTGCGCATCAAAAACTTAATGGTTCCTGGGACTGAAGGAGGCGTGACTGTCCACTATCCTAGCAGCGAACGGATGGGGATTTATGAAGCCGCAATCCGGTATCAGGCTGAAAATATTCCTCTTATTGTAATCGCGGGACAGGAGTACGGAACTGGCAGCTCAAGGGATTGGGCAGCAAAGGGAACAAGGCTTTTGGGGGTAAGAGCGGTTATCGCCCAAAGCTTTGAACGAATTCACCGCAGTAACTTGGTAGGCATGGGGGTACTACCCTGCCAGTTTCTAGAGGGAGTAAGCGCCGCAAGTTTAGGGCTAACAGGAGCGGAGCTATTTAGTCTCAAGGGATTAGAGCACAGTATTGCTCCCCGCCAGAGCCTCTCCCTCTTAATCAAATACCCTTCGGGAGAAGAAAAAGAGGTTCCAGTATTGCTGCGGATTGATACTCCGATTGAGGTCGATTACTACCGTCATGGAGGCATTTTACCTTACGTGTTAAGACAGTTGATGCAATAATAAGCTGTTTGATGTTGGGAGATATATTTTGGATGGTGTGCGTAGACACAGAGCGGCTTATCGTCTAGACATCGCTCCTTATTCTTCAACATCGCTGAAGATAGAAGTTGGGATGGCGATCGCTATCCTTACAAAAGTGAAATCACCAACAAGGCTGGAGAAGTTATTTCTATCTTTACTCTCCAGCCTGACACTATTCCCAGCGGTGCAAAGTACTGTGGTCTACTGTTCACTCCCCATTCGCACGTCATTTCTGCCAAATTGCGGTAGCTGATGGGATAGTTGAAGTTAACCCCTAGCTCACGGTTCTGTTAGCCAAGGGTTAATTTGATTAAGGTTAAGAACTGGTGCTGGCGAGGAAGTCCTTCAGAGGAGTGCCACCGTTACGACCAACAGCAGGAATCCTAAGTAGCTGATCCGTAGCTATGCCATTAGCATCAGGGGTAACGGAGTTTTGACTGCCGGGATGCCCATTTGGAATAAACAACTCTGGGCCGTCAAAAGGTGCTCTGCGGAACTTAACTCGTTGGTCAGTAAGCGATTTCAAGAACGCTACTAGATCCACTTGTTCCGTATCGCTCAACCCTAATCTCTCGATATCTGGGTCCAGATTACTCTTCTCAGGCGGGAATCCAGTGGTATCATTGAATTCTTCTCCACTTAAACCTACCTTCCGGCGATCGCCACCACGATTATAGAACTGAACCACTTCTGCCAGGGTTCGCTGTCCACCGTTGTGGAAGTAGGGAGCAGTGAGTTCCACATTCCGCAGTCCAGAAGTCTTGAAGGCTCCGTCTACAGCCACTCTCTCATTTGGATCTAGAGGAGCGCAAGCATCGGGGTTACTGGGGTCGAAGGTCGGAAGATCCTCCGCACAGTGAACCTTTTCGGGTGTTTCACCTGACCGCTGACCAAGACGCGACATAGAGAGTGGTTTACCAAATGGGTCTAATCCCCCCACACCCAGGTCTTCAAACGTAGGTCTGACACCGATGTTATAGAAACCGTTGTCATACACAGCAGTTTTATTATCTCCCATGACCATGCGTTCGAGTCGTTCGTTCTGCACGTTTTTCACGGAGGCGTTGGTAAATTCAGGACCACCGTGGCAGTTGATACACTTAGCTTTGCCCTCGAATAGCTCTTTCCCCGACTTCTGTTGGGCGCTGAGAGCGCTGGAGTTTCCATCGAAGTATTGGTCGATGGGTGCATTATCAGAGACTAATGTGGACTCGTACAACTGAATTGCCAGCCCGAAGAATAGCGAGAAGTTATATTCTCCAAGCGTGTACTCATTAGTCTCCAAGGCGCGATTCGGTTTGGGCGTGAAGGTGCGGCTACCGTCCGGATTAATCACGACGATGTAATTCGATTGCCACCACGCTGGTTGGAAAGCGCTTTGAACCAGGGTTTCATAAGTCGCCGTAGTAATGCCCTTTTGTCCCTCACGCGCTCTACTAAAGCGACCCAGTACACTGTCGTCAAAAGCCACAAGTTGCTTCCCTAAAGGTCTGAGGCTGAATAGCTTCTTGCCTGTCTCTCTGGGTAGTCTCCTGCCCTTGCTGACGCTGCTGGATCTTGGATCAACTGCCCCAAACTTTTGACCAACTTCTTGAAAAGTACGACCATCAGCAGACATCTCAAAAGAACTGAGCGGCGGTCCCACTGCCTGGGAAGCCAAAGATGAATTTTCAAGCCGGACACGCTCAAAAATTGGCTGCTGTGACGGGTCTGTTGACTTTAAAACAAAAGCTTTGTCATCTCTTTTCCCAAACGGATTTACGCCGTTGAAGTCATTTTGTGCCCGTCCGTCCCAGAAGTTGCGGAAGTTGAACACCGCGTTAATCATTGTCGGTGTATTACGCGGCTCTACCCGACGCACTTCCGTACCTCTTACGTTGAAAGTATCATCGGGCAAGAAGCTCACTTGATCCTTAGGATTACCAGGAATAACGTCAATGAACTTGGTATTGAAGACTCCTTGGGAAGAGGTAACATCGTTCGCGTCTTTGACAACAGCGGACTCACGGTCGTTCGGGTCTCTCAACTTGTGGAATGGATAATCACCAACCTGCACCGTGTAGTTCGGTTTACCACCTATTTGGAAAGTTGGATCTCCATTGGGACTTTGATCCTGATTCACGCGCAGAAGTCCAGGGCTAATCTGGTTTTTGATTCTACTGTCTGCTCCAGCGTTAAAGTGGCAAGTAGCACATGACTGAATGCCGTCGCTGCCGACCTGCATATCCCAGAAAAGCGATTTACCCAGGACGATCGCAGCCTGACGACTTGTAATATACTTGTCCAGTTCAGTAGAACTTGGCCCAGGAACTTCTCTCGTTTTGAGCGAACCCATAGGTTGGGAAGGTCCTGATACAACTTGGGCGATCGCTGGTGCTGATAGCTGTGATGACATACTATGTCCAGCAATGATTGCGATCGCGAAGATGGCGACGAACTTTGTCCTTTGTTTGATGCTCCTTGACAATCTTGATGTTAGTCGAGTTAGAAATGGAGCTTTCTTAATCTGGTCTTTTCTCGGCATCGGACTTGCTTCTACCACAGCCGATAAATGTAGTTGTTTACGGCGCTTCTGATTTTTACGAGGGGAACTTACAAGATTGATATTCCTTACTAACTGTGCCTTGGCAAATCTTAAAGCCGACTTTAGAAAAGAGCGACCAAAAGACGTAAGCAGTAGGCATGGTATGCCAAGAAACAATAGAAGAACTAAAATTTGCATAACGCTAAGTCCTCCAAAATGTTGATAAAAAACGTTGAGATTATGCATTAATTGTGCAAGTAGTAAAAATTTTCTCGAATCTCAAAAGGTGAATTCTCCGTAAATTCATCGGACATTCCGTTGAATCGGCTTTCGCCTAGTCTGCAAAAACCGACTCAATGGAGTTTGATTGCTACGCCTGAACTATGAAATCCCCACCATCTAGAAGTTGAACACCCGTGAGGCTGGCGAATTGCGCTCCAGTTCCAAAGCCTGCTGCGGCACCGTTCTGGTTATAAAACAAGCTGTTACTACTGTCACTAAAAGTAATGCGTTTACTGCTGGTTGCAGCTTGGACATCATTTGCAACTTGGGCAAAATCACTCGCGTTTAACCCACCTCCAACGCCACTAGTGAGGTTCTTGAAAGTCGTTTTGTCCAAAACAATTTTGTCAACATTATTAGCGTTGAAGTCAGTAATGGTATCAACTCCAATTGCACTAGTTCTAAAGACAGAACCAGAGTTGTAGAGGAATCTATCGCTACCGCCGCCGCCCGTTAGGATGTCAGAACCTGCTCCACCGCTAATAGTATTGTTAGCGCCATTGCCTGTGATGGTGTTACTCTGGTCATTGCCAGTACCATTGGTATTATTAGTACCTGTAAGGATGAGTTTCTCTACATCGGCACTCAACGTATAGGTTACTGAAGACTCAATAGTATCTGTGCCAGCAGCAAAGCTTTCCCTAACAACATCAAACGAACTGCCAACAATATAGGTGTCATTACCGTCGCCACCCAAAAGTAGGTCGGTGCCTAGTCCGCCATCCAAAATGTCATTACCGAAGCCGCCAGTGAGTGTGTCTTCGCCTAACCCTCCGGATAAAACATTGTTGGCACTATTGCCTGCAATATTGTTAGCAAATCCGTTGCCCGTGCCATTGATTGCTCTGTTACCTGTAAGGTTTAAGTTCTCTACGTTGTTGGCTAGTGTCAGGGTAACTGACGCATTAACAGTGTCTATTCCCTCACCGCTAACTTCAATAATCACACTGTTATCACGTGAAGTATCCCTGTTCACACTGTAGACATCATCACCCTCACCTCCAGTAAGTCTGTTCAGCCCAAGTCCACCATCAAGGAAGTCGTCCCCCGCTTCTCCAAATAGGAAATCAGCGCCAAGACTACCGAATAAATCATCATTCCCGTCTCCACCAAAGATATCGTCAGAGCCGGAGCCACCATCAATCAGATCATCACCGATTCCACCACTCAGGATGTTGTTGAGACTATTACCAAAAATGGCGTTGTTGAGATCGTTGCCTGTACCGTCAAACGCACCAGGACTATCAAGTAGTTGCAGGTTCTCGACATTATCACCCAGGGTATAGCTGATGAAAGTATTGACGGTATCATCTACACCTCCTCCAGCCGCCTCTACAATTATGTCGTCAGCTATACCATCGTTGTTTCTGTCGTCAATAATGTAGAGATCGTCACCCAAACCACCTACTAAATTGTCAATGCCCTGACCACCATCTAGATCATCATTGCCATCTCCCCCAAGTAGAGTGTCGTCACCGCCACCCCCTTCTAAGATGTCATTTCCGCCTAGACCGCTTAAGGTGTTGACCGCACTACTGCCAGTAATATTGTTGCCAATACCGTTCCCTGTACCGTCAATAATAAGGTCACCTATAAGGATTAGATTCTCAACATTGGTAGTCAGGGTATAGGTAGCAGAAGACTGAACAGTATCTATGCCTTCATTAGCGCTCTCGGTGACCTGATCTACAACCTGCGTTGCTTCTCCAGTTATTGGATCTGGTTGACCTAATGTTGCGTCAACGAAGTAAACATCATTATCGGCACCGCCTGTCATATTGTCGACACCATCACCGCCATTCAGACGGTCACTGCCAGCACCACCCAATAGAGTGTCTGCATCTTCGTTCCCAAATAGGACATCAGCGCCATCTCCACCAACTAGACTATCGTTACCGATGCCACCATTTAATTCGTCATTTGCATCCAGACCAAATAATGTGTCGTCTCCTTTAAGACCATTAATTATGTCGCCGTCTGGAGTGCCATCTAGATCGCCAGTTAAAGTATCATTTACATTATCTGGATTTTGGTCGCCGTTAATAGTTGCCATATTTTTTACTCTTGTTGTATTTCAAAGAAGGGAATATTCTTCGTCATTAAAAGTTGAATTCGAGTGCTCTGATTAATCTAGAAAAGTCAACTATCGTACGTACTTACTATCAGCATTTCGTAGGTTTGCTTCAGACCTGAGACATTTTTAGGAAGTGACTGAACATTCAGAAATATGCCCTTAGATATTGAATACATTGGTGGATGCACAAAGCCTTTCAGCACGGCGCTTGAAGCTTATAAATATCCTCCATGGGTTAGATTAAGAATTAGTTTTATATTGCCAAGATGGAAATAATACTTTCCTACTAACTTTTTTAAGCACAGAGCTGTGAATTAGGTAGAACCTAACAGCGCTTCAACAAGCAAGCGCTTAAACTTAACTGCAAGCAGGTCTAGGTTATAACAGCAAAATTAGTAGCTATCTAAGTAATATCCCCAGTTCCTACAGCTAAGTTGCAGAACGTGATCTACCAGGGTAGGTAATACGTATTTATACCTGTTTAGTACAAGCAAGTAACTGCTAGGTGTAATAGACGGCACATAAATTAGAGTTTATTCTCCGTACTTTAAAAGCTGAAGCGAAAGTGGTTAAATTCGAATCTTCCAAGCAGAGCATCCTTTTGGTTTGCTCAAACTTATTGACGGTCACGTATGAACCCTTAATTAAGGGATACTGGACAGCATTCTGTCCTTGTATGTAAATATACCATAAAATCTTGTGTAAGTAGATGTGTTATTAAAGCTAACAAAACTTAACGTATACTTGAGGAATATACGTCACTACTGTTACTGATAAAGGTAGGAACATAACACTAGTAAGTCGGCGATCGCCTGAGCGAGGCTGATTCATTGCAGGCGGGGAAAATGTAAATGACTAGCGCTTTTTTGCCACTCTAAGCAGAGGAAAATTGGAACAGCTAGATCTAGCTATCGTTTTCAACTCTCTAAAGATAAAGCCCTGAAGTATTATCAAGTAATAATGTAGCTACTGCCGCCGTTCTTGCAACTGGCGATAGACATCTTTTAAATCAACCCGATGGTGAGCTAAGGCAACAAGAGTGTGATAGAACAAATCAGCTACTTCCCCCGCGATCGCCTCCGCTTGATCATCTTTACAAGCCATCACAACTTCAACTGTTTCCTCACCCAGCTTTTTTAAAATCTTATTATCACCAGCTGCCAACAATTTGCAAGTATAGGAACTTTCAACTGGATTGTCACGGCGATCGCAGATCACCCCAAACAACTGTGACAACGTATCTGCTGGTGGCGGTACAACTTCTTGTTCTATTTGATGGAAACAGCTGCGTTCACCCGTATGGCAGGCAATATCTCCCAGCTGTTCTACTCCAATCAGCAGTGCATCACTATCACAGTCATAACGGAGACTTCGCACCTTCTGAATATGCCCAGAAGTTTCGCCTTTATGCCACAATTGAGTGCGGGAACGACTCCAAAACCATGTTTCCCCCGTATCCAAAGTTTTTTGGAGTGAATCTCTATTCATCCACGCCAGCATTAACACCGTACCATCCAAGTAGTCTTGGACGATGGCTGGTACTAATCCCCGCTCATCGTAGCAAATTTGGTCAAGGGGGATAGATTGGTGGCCCGATGGCATCAAGGAATTTTCAGCAGCAGACATACTGAGGGATATCACAGACAATGACTCATTTGTCCACGATACCATTGAGGTAGGTCAGCTGGTTTATTTGGGTGTCAAGTGCTGTTACTTAATGCTTTAAGCTAGGAACAGTACACATAAAATGCCTTAAACCAAAACACTCAAAGCTCTGGCAGACTGCATTTGAAGCAACCTTGTGTGCCTTACCTTCTCCGTACCAATAAATTGTCGAGTTATATGCAACCCGCTCCAAGTCCTGACTAGATTCAGAAAGGCGATCGCGCATTTCTAACGGTAGTCTTGATTTGTTTGACATAACAACATATTCTTATTTTTCCTAGTTTTAAAATTTATAGGAATACTAAAAAAAGCTTACAACTATTCAGGAGAGAACATTGGTTAATACGACTATTAGAACAACCAAATCAGCAGAAATCTTTGCCACCGCCCAGAATTTGATGCCTGGGGGAGTAAATTCACCAGTTCGGGCCTTCAAATCTGTGGGAGGACAACCGATTGTTTTTGACCGAGTCAAAGGCGCTTATATTTGGGATGTGGATGGCAACCAGTACATTGATTATGTGGGGACTTGGGGTCCAGCGATCTGCGGTCATGCCCATCCTGATGTAATTGGAGCGCTTCATGAAGCCTTAGAAAAAGGTACTAGTTTTGGTGCGCCTTGTGTGTTAGAAAACGTACTGGCAGAAATGGTAATTGCTGCCGTCCCTAGTATCGAAATGGTACGATTTGTTAACTCCGGTACTGAAGCTTGCATGGCGGTGCTGCGCTTGATGCGGGCTTTCACGGGACGCGACAAACTCATCAAATTTGAAGGCTGCTATCACGGTCATGCAGATATGTTCCTAGTTAAGGCAGGTTCTGGTGTTGCCACACTGGGCTTACCTGACTCACCTGGAGTACCCAAATCCACGACCATTAATACTTTGACTGCGCCTTTTAATGACTTGGAAGCGGTTAAAGCGTTGTTTGAGGAAAATCGTAACGAAATTGCTGGTGTAATTCTGGAACCAGTAGTAGGAAATGCTGGCTTTATTACCCCTGATGCTGGATTTTTGGCAGGCTTACGGAAACTAACCCAGGAGCATGGGGCGTTGTTAGTTTTTGACGAAGTGATGACTGGGTTCCGGATTGCCTACGGTGGCGCTCAGGAAAAGTTTGGCATCACTCCTGACTTGACGACTTTGGGTAAGATTATTGGCGGTGGTTTGCCAGTGGGAGCTTATGGCGGTCGCCGCGATATTATGGCGATGGTTGCACCAGCGGGACCAATGTATCAAGCTGGAACGCTCTCTGGTAATCCTTTGGCAATGACAGCTGGGATTAAGACACTGGAATTGCTGCAAAAACCAGGTACTTACGAGTATCTTGATTACGTTACTAAAAAGCTGGCGGATGGTTTACTGCAAATTGCCCAAGAAACTGGTCACGCGGCTTGCGGCGGTCAAATCAGCGGTATGTTCGGTTTATTCTTCACAGCTGGGCCAGTGCATAACTACGAGGATGCGAAGAAGTCAGACTCGGCTAAATTTGGTCGCTTCCATCGCGGGATGTTAGAGCGCGGCATTTACCTTGCTCCGTCTCAGTTTGAGGCTGGGTTTACGTCTGTCGCTCACACGCAAGAGGATATTGATCAGACCTTGAAGGCGGCGCGGGATGTAATGTCTAAGATTTAGTGAGTAGGGAGGGGTAAGGAGTAATATCCTGATCCCTCTTTACCTACCATCACAACAAGCAATGTCTAACGAACAGGCTCCGCTCCGCTGCTACGCGCCTATATCTAGTGTAGAGGTAATTTATATATCTTCTTAACTGGTTACTAAGACTCTAAAGAAATCCCAAAGCAAAGGAATGAGGCTTACAGTAATCAGCGATCTTCTTTTCTGACGCTCTACCCACATCAGAACGAAACCAAGAGCTAGAAAAAACGCACTCATTTTCAGTGCTGCAATTACAGCACCTAACCCGGTACGCCCAAATCCCTCACAACTGGCTGTGTAAACCCCCCAGAAAGTACACAGTTTTTATGCACTATACGCGGCCCGTCAATCATGCTGGAACCTCTAGACACCACTAGAGGTGAGCAGGTGTAATCTCAATACCTCTCAGTATCTCTTACAAAGGCAGCATCGAGAAATTATCCTTAGCAGTTGACTAATCTAAATTGAAGTAGTAAATATGTACTATATAGGGGGCGTTCTACCTCCCGAAGACTAAGAGTGCTATTGAGGATAAAGGCTGGGGAGAATTATTACCCAACAATCTTTAAAGTGTTGCTAGTCTTTGGGCAGCAGTGCCAAAATTTGATCGACAAACTTTTGATGGTCAACAACTGGCTTAGAGATGTAGCCATCAGCACCGCTCTGTTTGAGAAAGCTCTCGCGATCGCCCTCCATTGCGTGTGCTGTTACCAGAATGATTGGCAATTTGGCTGTATTTGAGTCTGCCTTCAACATTTGGGTAATCTTGATCCCGTCAACTGCCTTACCCTGATAAACACTACGAGAGAGGGAAACATCCATCAAAATAATATCGGCTTCTCCAGCCGCCGCAATTTGCATCACCTCTTCCACATTTTCTGTATGCTTTACACGCAAGCCGCCCCGCTTAGTCAAAATCTTGGAAAAAACGCGAGCGTTAATCAGATCGTCTTCCACAATCAAAACGGTTTTCATGAGAATTTGCTGCCGGATACTTCATATTATTGAAGATATTGCAGGCATGGGGGAATTACTGCATTTTAAGACCAGTGTGAGGCAATTTAATCAAGAATGAGACTACTGCGGATTACCCTACGGCTACCGCCGGAAGATTGTCAAAAGCAATTCATCCGTTATGCTGTGGGTCAAAAGTTAGTTAACAAAAGCTTTTTTGCTCAATCAGGGAACAGAACTCATGGCGAAACAATTAAACCTTCTCTCAAAGGGACAGGTCATTACCACAGCCTTGCATACAGAAATGCAACGGTCCTACCTTGAATATGCCATGAGTGTAATTGTCGGGCGGGCACTGCCAGACGTGCGCGATGGCTTAAAACCTGTTCACCGACGTATTTTGTATGCCATGCATGAATTGGGCTTGACCCCTGATCGCCCGTACCGAAAGTGTGCGCGTGTGGTAGGAGACGTGCTGGGGAAATACCACCCCCACGGCGATCAAGCTGTTTACGATGCCCTGGTACGGCTGGTGCAGGAATTTTCCAGTCGCTATCCCTTACTAGCAGGGCATGGCAATTTTGGTTCAGTGGATAATGATCCACCAGCAGCAATGCGCTATACAGAAACCAGACTGGCTGCAATTAGCCACGAAGCGATGCTGGCTGAAATCGGCGAGGAAACAGTTGAATTTAGCGGAAATTTCGATAACTCCCAGCAAGAGCCAACCGTACTACCCGCCCAGTTGCCGTTATTGTTGCTTAATGGCTCCTCTGGAATTGCGGTAGGGATGGCGACTAATATTCCGCCGCATAATTTGGGAGAAGTGGTAGATGGTCTAATCGCCTTAATTGATTCTCCAGAACTGCCAGATGAAAAGTTGTTTGATCTGATTCCAGGGCCGGACTTTCCCACTGGAGGGGAAATTGTGGGTGCTGGAATTCGGGAAGCTTACACTACAGGTCGAGGTAGTATCTCAATCCGAGGAATTGCCAAAATAGAAGAAATTCCAGCTGGACGCGGACGCAAAGCGCGGACGGCAATTGTGGTAACGGAATTACCCTACCAGGTAAATAAGGCTGGCTGGATTGAAAAGATGGCGGAGTTGGTCAACCAGGGGCGAATTGAAGGTATTTCTGATATTAGAGATGAGAGCGATCGCGATGGCATGAGGGTGGTGATTGAACTAAAGCGCGACACAAACCCGCAAGCTGTTCTCCAGCAGCTGTATCACCAGACAGCGCTTTCTACCAACTTCGGGACAATTCTTCTAGCTTTGGTGGATGGACTACCACGCCAGTTGTCCTTGCGGCAGATGTTAGAGGAGTTTTTGAAGTTCCGGGAACACACTCTTAACCGTCGCTACAATCACCAGTTGGAACAGGCGGAAAGTCGTCTCCATATAGTTTCCGGGTTACTGACTGCTTTATCTGGGCTAGATGAGGTGATTTCGATTTTAAGACAGGCTGCTGACGGAAGTACGGCAAAAATTAACCTCCAAAGTAGATTTGATTTGAGTGAAGACCAAGCTGACGCTATTCTTGCTATGCCACTGCGACGGCTAACAGGTTTGGAACGGCAGAACTTACAGAAGGAGTTTGACTCGTTGAGCGAGCAAATTCAAATGTTGCAGCGGTTACTGAGCGATCGCCGCGAGTTATTGAAGATGCTGAAAAAAGACTTGCGATCGCTCAGGCGCAAGTATAGTGATTCGCGCCGTACCAGGATAGCTGCCAGGAAGGCGACAGGAGATGGGAGACAAGAGGAGGAGTTAAGACCGGAAATTCCAAGTCAACAAGCTGAAGAGGTGGTTTTGGAGTTTAGCCAGCGTGGATACGTCCGGCGCTCAGCAATCAGCACTCAGCAATCAGGCAGAAAGCAGAAAGCAGAAAGTATTATGCCTGATAATGATTTAATTATCCAAACCGAGATTGCTAAAACTGACCAGGATTTGGTGGTATTGACAGGAAGCGGTAAGGTGTACCCGGTGAAGGTAGGGGACATTCCCCCAATATCGGGACGTTCGGAAAGGCGGGGAAAACCATTGGTAAGCTTGTTAGCTAACGCTGCATCTAGTGTGATGGAACTTGTGGTATCTCACTTTTTTCTGCCAGACGACCCAGAAGCTGCTCAAATAATTTTGTTGACACAGATGGGGCGAATTAAGCGTCTGTTGCTCTCTGAGTTGGTTAACCTAACTAATCGCGGTCTAACAGTAATTAAGTTTAAGGATGATGACAAGCTGTTGTCTGCTCAAATGACTCAGGGCCAAGACTTAGTTTTGGCGACTGCTGGAGGGCGATTGCTGCGCTTTAAGGTAAATGATGAGCAGTTGCCGATTATGGGTCGCACAGCTGTTGGTTTGCAAGCGTTGCGACTCCGCAAGCAGGAAGAGATGATTGGTTGCGTGACTATAAATGAGTTAAATCAAAATCTGTTGCTAGTTTCTCAACTAGGATATGCCAAACGAATTCCGGCGAGTGTCCTGCGACGTGGTAATCGCGGGGATATTGGCACTCAGGCGCTGTCCTTTACTACCAAGTCAGATGCCCTAGCTAGTATGGTACTGGCTCCAGCAGCTACTGAAGTGGCACTTGTGACAAACACGCAGCGGGTAGTGCGAATACCAGTGGATTCAGTCAATTTACTGGGCAAAGATGGTATGGGCGATCGCTTGAGTGCCCTCAAACCTGATGAAAAAATTATCACAATCACTGCGATCGCTCCAACCCCAAATTAGCTGCTCTAAATCTCTAGATTAAGAAATCTACTGATGCTGCAAAGACCAACCATAAGATGATTAAGTCTTAACATGAGCAGGCAAAACACCAAAAGCGATTAACCGCACTAGGAGATCGCGTAAAATTGGTACGCGCAACAAAGCTGGCGGCTTAAACAGCTGAGCTGAGTTGAGAACGCGGGCGAATATCTGCTGCTGGACTAAGGACTGAAATGCCTGGATGATCCGTGTCGGTAACTTGCGCTGGTATTGCACTTTGGCTAAAGCACCCACCTGCACATTGCCAGCCTGAAGCGGTTTACTGAGTATATTCGCTGCTACAACAGCATCTTGAATCGCGTAGTTAATGCCAACACCACCAACTGGGGACATTACGTGGGCGGCATCACCAATTAGTAGCAGTCCGGGACGATACCAGCGCTTGAGACAGTTTGACTCGACTGAGAGAAACGCCACTTGCGACCAATCTTTGAGATTTTGGACGCGATTACTCACCTCCGGTGCCACCTCAGCGATAGACTGTCGTAGCGCCTCCAACCCAGCAGTACGAATTTGCTGGTAGCCTCCCTTGGGGATGACGTAGGCGATTTGCCAGGAATCAGAGCGCCTAAGCATTACCAAGATCTGACCGCGACCAATACGCCCCATCCCACCTTCAGGATCTTCTGGTTGTCGGGGTAGGCGAAACCACAAAATATCCATTGGTGGCGAGGTTTGGATAGGTTCAAACCCAGTCAGTTGGCGAATCCGAGAGTGGCGACCGTCTGCACCGACTGTTAACATCGCCCGTACTTCGTGCCAGCCACCATGTCCCCGATAGCGGACACCCCGAATCACTCCATCTTCCTCAATTAGCTCTTGTACGTTTGCACCCAGCACCAGTTGAAAGTTTGGATAACGTTTAGCCTCTTCTGTAATAAATTCCAAAAAGCTTACTTGGGGTAGCATCATGATGTACGGATACCGCGTTTTCAACCGACTGAAGTCAGCAAAAGTGACGGACTCCGCCTCAGTTTTGATGGTAAGCTGCCGCATCTTGGCGTGGGGCAGCTGTAGTAAGCGGTCAGCCAGACCCAGTTCCTCCATGATTTCCATCACTGACGGATGAATCGTGTCACCCCGGAAGTCGCGGTCAAAGTCTTTGTGCGCTTCGAGTAGCATAACAGGGATACCTTGACGTGCTAGAAGGAGCGCTAGAACAGCTCCCCCAGGACCGCCACCAACGATGCAGCACTGTGTCTGATGCACATCTTGAATTTCGTGGGCTGGGTCTAAAATCTCAGCTTGAGAGGGAGTTGGGGTTACGTCGATAGCCATAGTAAAGAACTCCTTACGGGCTTACCTTAAAAGATAGGTTGTTTTTTACTGATTACACTGACCTCTTGATTTGTCCTTGCATTTATATCAAGTATATGGTAAGTGAATTGTATATTAAAGAATTAGTTGAGGAATTGAAATGTAAGTTTCTTCTCCACTACAACACAGATGGATTTGGTTTGGGTGTGGTCATAAGTAGTTGGTTAAACTTTTATACCACCATAATTCTTGCTGATTATTATTTTGAGCTAATACTTCTTGGTTAAAAGTTAAGTAGTATTAAAAATAGAGTTTTCGTAGCAGTGGGACAGAATGTCATTAAGCTTAAAAATAAAGCTTTGTAAGAGTCGTTGCCCCAACCAATTATCAGATGCTATCTTCTTTTCTAGGCAGTGAAATCAAAATATACACATGGGTGGAGTACTTACTCACTACTTAAAAGTAAATTGAGAAATATTGCTCTCCATTGGTGTAAAAATCGAGAGTTTCTGATGACATTACCACCTGACAAACTCAACTCACCTAAATCAAAACTAGAAATTGCTAGCACGTTGATTAAACGCTTTAGTGCTGGGGCCGTAGTCGGGCTGCTGATTTCTGCAATACAATGGGGCGGCTATACCTATTTGGCGGAGCCAATACCGTTAACCAGAGGGATTACGTTCTGTTTAGCAATATCAGTTATCTGCGGATTGATGACACTTAAATGGGGCTACGAGACATTGGAAAACTTGCTACAATTATTGGGGTAGTGTTGTCAGACATGCAACCAGGGGCAAAGGCTGCTAAGATCCTCCTGAATCATCAAGAGCACTTCTGCAAATTAGATGAATTGCATCCTAACGTTAACCGAGATTTTATCAAAGCTACCAACTACTTATGACCGCAGCCAGTTGGTTTGGTAGAAACTTAAGAGAAATCAAATAAGCACCAATTGCAAAGGTATGACTGCCCCTTGGTACTTGGTGATATAATAACTAAGGGTTTTAGGGGATTGGAAACTGCCCATGACACCTTACGACCAGAAAGGGGGAATTAGCTCAGTTGGTAGAGCGCTGCGATCGCACCGCAGAGGCCAGCGGTTCGAATCCGCTATTCTCCATATGTCCATTAAATAATTATTGTCAGTTTTAAAGAATTATTATCCAATTTGACTAGGATAAGGGACATAAGTTACCTATTTTCCTAGCTTTCAACAATCAAATCAGTTTTAAAGAGTTAATGTCCAGAGTTGAAACCAGTTTTAAAGAATTATTGTTTAAAATCATGCAGCTAAAGTGAGCTAAATGTGTAGACTTTAGTTTAAAAAGTTACAGCAAGCCCAAGGCTCTTAAATTACAAATTGTTAAGCAGTTTTATACTAGCTCATAAGCTTACCTTGCTAATACAGTTAGCTCTAAAGCGATTCGATTGCCGTCTAATTACAAAAATTTAATATCTCTTTCTTGGCAGCTTTCCCCTCAGCAGTCATGGTGGAATATGGTTGTTACCTCTAAACAACATTTGACTCTACCAGATAAGCAAAAGAAACCATCCGTTGATATTTAGATAATGAAATTGTCATATAGATTCATTCCTGATATTAAACAAAACTTTAGATATTGAACCTGTAATAGATAAATAGATAATTTGTTCAGAACACAAAAAATTAAAGTGATTTTATAGTAGAAATGATTTAATTAATAAACTTCTATTTTCCAGAGTAATATAGGTATTCGAGCCGTAGCTACACCACTACGTCGATGTCAAAGTACGCCTCTTTTTCCTAAATAAGTGCAAGTTAAAAAAAAGGTAGGGGTTGCACAACCATGTCATGATAAGGCAGGTAGAGGGATAGTCCAATAATTTAGGAAATGCTCATTTCCTAGTAGCCTGTAGTTAACTGCTGTCCACAAACAAATCTTATTTTTTTCGACCCAGCAAAGGGTTGTAGTTGGTCTAGTTCGGTGATTTCAGGAATTTCAGCTGCTTCCAGCACATATGTCCGTGCAAACCCAGCCTATCTCACCTAAATAATGATGATGTTGTGGTTAATTCCAATCACCCGTTCAATACTGCGAAAACCAATGCTATTTAACTACATTCTTAACCAGATTCATTTGATGTGATCCGAGTAGCCTTTCGGGTTATATGATTCGCAAATGTAATTTAGTTTGCCGTGATCGTGATCATTCTTGCTAACTTTGGTTGATGCACACTCATAACACTTCTTACTTCCATTATCCAACACTTAAAAAATGTAAGTTAAAGCTGCAATGCGACGAGGCGTGGTTGTTTGAAGATCCCATAGGGAATAAACAATTTTATAACAAAACTTCTTTAAGCAGCCGACCATCTTCCATATGGATTGTTCGATCAACAATATCTAAAACTCGATTATCATGAGTCCTATCAAAATGGCACATCCCTGTTCCTTAGCTAATCGTTGCATTAACTCTACAACATCTCGACCTGACTTACTGTCTAAGGCAGCAGTAGGCTCATCAGCTAAAACCAACTTCGGATGACTCACTACACGAGCAATGGCTACTCTTTGCTTTTGCCCTCCTGAAAGGTCCTAAGGGTAATAATTCATCCGGTTCCCCATTCTTAACAGCCTGAAGTATGGCTTCTAATTTGGTGCGAACTTCCTGGTCGGGAATCTCTTTGTGTAGTTCAAGTGACATCTGGACATTCTGTCGGGCCGTTAAAAACTCCAGCAAGTTGTGAGCTTGAAAAATGTAGCCGATGTAGCAACGCACTTGTACTAATTGGTCATTGCTGGCTCCATGAAGTTCCCGACTTAGAACCGTGAGGCTTCCCTCTTGGACAGAACACAAACCACCAATCAAAGTCAGCAAAGTGGTTTTACCTGACTCTGATGTCCAGTCATAATCACAATTTCTCTAAGTTTGATTTGCATGATTAATATCAAGCGAAATTTGGCTTCTTAATAATTTTTGACTAAAATAATAATTGAGATTGTTGATTGCGATAACAGTTTTTTGGTACACTGGCTGATAAAGTAAATAAAGCAGCCTAAAAAATGTCAGATGGATCTGCGGAGTGCAGTTTACCTATAGCAATAGTAGCAGACATTAAGCACATTAAAACTGCTGATGTTAATACCATTAATGCCTTATCGATTCCCATAGAAATGGGTAAGTGAGTAGCATTATTTGCTAAATCATATAAACCCAAGCAAATAGTAAATCCTGGAATATATCCTAAAATTGCTAGTACTAAAGCTTGTTGAAACACTACGCTCAATAAATATTTATTCGTGAACCCCATTGCTTTTAGAGTTGCATACTCAATCAAGTGATTGGAAATATTAGAATAAAGAATCTGGTAGACAATAGCTGTACCAATAACAAAACCCATTGTTACACTAAGATTAAACAAAAAACCAATGGGTGTTCTTACAGCCCAAAAGTGTTTTTCCAAATCAATAAATTCTTGTTTTGTAAGAACTTTAATGTCTTTAGGTAAGTTTGACTGTAAATTTAGACGGACTTTTTGAATGTCAGCACTAGGTTTGAGAGTAATCAAACCGATATCTATATTCTCTACCTGACGATTTTGGAATGCTCGGAGGAAAGTTAAGTAATTCATAATTAAATTTCCATCAGCTCCAAAGGAAGGACCTAGGGTAAATAAGCCGCCAACTTTAACTCTGTAGCCAGTTTCTTCTTTATAGCCGGATATCTCAAAATCAACAGATTTTTCTTGCTCAAATTTATTAGCTATAGGTCCGAACTCGAGTCGAGAAGCTCGGTCAAAGAGAATGACATCAGGAAATTTTATTTTATTTATATTTTGATTCACCTCAGATAAGTTAAAAACTAGTTTTGCCAAATCAAAACCAAGAATTAAAATTGAGTTCTTCTGACCATTTTGAGGATTTTTTAACACCGCATACTCAAGATATAACGGGCTAATTGCCTCTACACCATTAAAGCCTAGAGCCTGGTATAAGCGAGAGCGGGGAAAGCTTTGCTGGGAGGTTAAAGATTTATATTGGGAACTGATTAGAATTAAGTCTCCTCGTAGATTTCTATGCACATGTGTAGCACTTGTATAGAGAGCATCCTGGAAACCCAATTGCATGAATATGAGAATGACGACAAAAGCAATGCCTGCTAGAGCCACAATGAAGCGAAGTCTTTGTCGGGTTAGTTGTAGCAAAGCCAGCGGTATATTGAGAATCACCGTTCAAGCATCTCAGAAGGTGGATTGATAAAGGAGTTAATCAGGTTTTCGGGCAGGTTATATATGGATCACAACCTGCACTTGTAAATTGGTTAAGCCTGCGACTCGCATACTCTCTGCTAGGTCGTTGATCCGGATCTTCACCTCAACCACTTTGTTGTCTGTGTCTGCCTTTGGGTTGGCATTAAAAATATTTTGTTTACTCACTTGCAAATCAATTTCGCTTACTGTTCCCCGTAATTCCCCTAAAAAAGCTGCGCTGGTAATGGTGGCTGATTGACCTAGACGCACTTTTTCAACATCAGTTTCATAAACTTCTGCTACTACATACATCTGGTTCGTTTGACCTAATTCGGCAATCCCCTCGCTGCCGATAATTTCTCCAAGCCAAGTATGAATTTCCAGGATTTGGCCGTCTACAGGAGCTCGTATATAGGTTAAATCCAGGTCTGCCTGAGCCTGTTTAACTGCCGCTTTGGCGCTATCAACCTCTGCTTGCGCTAGCTGTATATCCGTGGGACGGACTTCGGCAATACTTGCCAGTTTGGCTTTGGCCTCGCTTAACTGGTCTTGAGTAGTTTCCACAGTACGGTTCAGGGTGGCTTTAGCCTCGTTGAGCTGCTGCTGAACAGTCTCTACTCTCAAACGCTTACTGTCTGAGTCGGAAGCTGAAATGGCACCGTCTTGGTATAACTGCTGATACCGCCGATTCTCGGTTTGATAATTTTGCAACTCAGCCTCTAGGCGAGCAATCGTTGCTTTTTGAGCAGCCACTTCTCCGTGCAACTCAGCAGCTAGGCGAGCAATTGTCGCATTTTGAGCAGTAATATCTCCTGCTTTTGCCCCGGCTTTGACTTGGGCTAGACGAGCTTGGGCGACTTGGACTTGTTTTTGGGACTGTTCTGAAGCCGCAAGACGGCGAGCATGACTGTCAAGAATCGCAACCACTTGCCCCGCGAGAACCCTATTTCCTTTCTTGACTAGAAGCTTTGCAACTCGAGCACCTTCAAGGTAAGCGGGAGCAGACAGATTAATAACTTCTCCTTGAGGCTCTAGACGTCCTAGAGCACCAACATCACTAATAGGAGGAGTACTCTTTGGGGTAGCTAGCTCAGGTCTTTGAAAAGTAGACCTAAATTGTGAAAGGCTATAGAAGGAGATTGCTCCAGTGGCTAAAGCCATAGCAACTGTCAAAACTAGGGTCCACTGGCCTACAGGTTTTATGATTGACTGCCTTTCTTTCTGCACCATAAGGCATTTCTTCCTAGTTGCGGTAATTTAGGGGATAGCGTAGATACCACCAGACGCATAGCAGAATAATTTCTGCTTTAAAAGCATCCTGTTAGAAAGGATTGAACTGACTACGAGTGTGCGCTCTTGGCAAGAAGAGACTCCCCACTCTGGCACTCCACGAGGATAGTCTAGCTGTTTGAGCCTGACTTAGACCAGTATCGCCTAACTGGTAGTGTTTCTTTGAATGCGTTTTTAGCTCTCCGGGGAATTATAACCGATTTTTAGTTTTGTAGTCTCAAGGTTCTAGTAATCCAGCTGTACATGAGCCGTCTGGTTTCACTGGCTAAATTTTTACGGTCTGCCTGATTTCTTTTGTCTGCTACGCAAGACTTTCATCATTTGGTGTTGTCCGCGCGCTTTAATTCTGCATCTGGTCGGCTTAAGACGTGATTTTATCAGCGACAGGATGTGACGAAGATCATATACAGGAAAATTGCTTTGACCGTATGATCGTCTTAAGGTACAATGCCTATCGTTTTGCTAATTTTGGCGATCGCACTCTGCACAGCAATTTGCAGTCCTCTAATTTTAGATGATTTACTTGCTCGTAGGGCATGGTTCTAACCACCCATGACGTACTTGTTAAACTTCAACTCGCACAGTGTCAAGAGGTTTATTATGCAACACCAAATTTAGAATAGAAAAAGATCCACAATATAGTTGCAGCTAGCGATGATTGGTTGTTTCGTTAAGGAAAAAGATTATTTATGACTATTGTAGCCACCGATAAGATTACAGTTGGCCTCAATAGACGTCCTATTAAGGAGCAAAAAGTTGCTGAGTTGATGGAGTCTATTAAGGCCAATGGACTTTTGAATCCTATCACTTTAGATAAAAAGCTCAACTTAATTGCAGGACTTCACCGTCTTACAGCCTACAAACTACTTGGGCTTAGCAAAATTGAGTGCAATATCATCGCCTGCGAAGATGCTGAGCATGCTCGTTTGGCAGAGATTGACGAGAACCTGATTCGCAGTGAGTTAGATGCTCTAGAGCGCGCTGAGCTTTGGTTGGAGCGCGATCAGATTCTAGAACAAACGGGACTAAGGGCTCGACCGGGGGATAACCAATACACACAGAAAGGTAGTGAAACAATTTCACCACCCGTAAAAACTACTTTAGAATTAGCAAAAGAAGTAGGATTTAATGAGCGAACATTTCAGCAAGGCAAGCAGATTGCTAGAAGCATTGTCCCAGAGTTGAAAGAGGTAATCAAGGGTACTCCGATAGCCAAAAGTACCACGGCGTTGCTGAAGGTAGCCAGGGCTGGCAAGAGAGAACGCGAGAAGGCAGAAAAGGCAGAAAAGGCGGCTCTTGAAGCTAGGGCTAGAAGTGAGCAAGAGGAAGCTGAACAGCAAGTTAAGTTCGCTGTCGGAGAAAGGGGTAAGCAAAAGGAGTTGCAGTTGGTAGCCCTTCGCAGTGTGGTAGCCGAGAGAGAAGCTAAGTTGGCGGCCAAGGAAGTCCAACCTGAGCTGCAACAGCTAGAAGGAGAAAAATCAATAGCAGATGTGTTCGGCACTCAAATCGGCGATCAATGGCTGCTTAAGCGGCACCTAGTTTATTGTGGCGATACTTCTAGCAATGAATTCATCGACTGCCTGCCGTCAAATGCGGCGCTTGCGATCGCAAGCGCCGCATCTACTTGGAATTATGATTACTTAATAGACGAGGCTCATGTTGTTGCTGTGCTTTGCTCAGAAGGTTACATTCATCAATTCTGTACCCAGCAGCAGATGCCCTTTAGATTTGAGTTATTAATTGGCGAACTGTACGTTGCCATTTTTTCTTACCAAGCATTATCCAAACCTCAACTCCCAATCACAGTCGAGGGAGTAGAAGGAATCGTGGCGTACCTAGTGAGTATGTACACGAGTCAGGGAAATTTTGTGATTGCGCCCTTTGTGGGACACGGTGAAGTACTCATAACTTGCGAAAGGATGGGGCGTGTTTGCTTCGCTGGCGATCAGAATCCTGGACTAGTCAGTCGGGCGATCGCGCGCTGGCATCAATGGACTGGGAAGCAGGCTATAAAAACCGTCTAGCAAACATAAGTATGTGTACAGCCTGAGTATTCAAGCCGCAGTATTCGCCTATGGTTTGATCCTCCTAAAGGAGTGACAATTTTCGCGTTGCTTTTAATGCCACCACCGCGCCTGCTGACACACGCGGTTTATTGTGACTATCATACTGGGAGCGGTGTGCCGTCAACGTCTCAGCAGCAATACCCACTATGGAACTGCGACTCCTGTGGCTATCGATTGGGAATGAATGAGGAAAATCCAAGTCCTAAGTAACCTTTTTTAACAGCTTTGTGTTTTTAACGACAGACAATGGCTTAAACTTAACTCATACTTTTGATAGATTTGAATGAAAGAGTATTAGTTTTAACTGTGTTGAGTTGTGCAACAAAATACGATTTTGAAGTAACGAGACTCTGGAATCTAGCAAAAGGATTAAACTTAACTATGGCATTTATAAAAATTGCAAATACTGTTATCAATACTAACTATATTGCTGCTGTTAAACTAGAAAGCGAGACTTTCTCAGGAGAAAGATGTGTTTCTATCCTGCTAGCTACTCCTAAGGTTCCTCTGTTACATCAAGCAGCTTTTTCAAATTCCTATAATTATGAATGGCTTGATTTTACTTGTAGAGAAGCTGTGGTACTAAAAGACTATTTCAGTAGTTTTAACAATGTGAATGACCTACTACCACAACACCAAGAACAACCTGTCTTGTAGTTATTTCTCTACAACCATATACACTTTATTTTTGTAAAAAAATACATCAATTTATTATTTCATAAGGTGTAAAGATTAGCTTGTGTCTGCTTCTAGCGCCTGGGAAAACTATTTTTTAGAGTTAGCACCGAAGAAGTAAAGTATTCTCAAAAAACCTTCCGGCACTCCGATAGCCAAAAGTATTATGGCATTGCTAGTAGCTAGGGCTAGCAAGAAAGAACACAAGAGAGCAGAAAACGCGGCTCTTGAACACCCTGATTACGTCTAGCAAGAAAGAAGCTAAACGGCAAGCTAATAATTACCAATAACTTGTGAAAGATTGAGGTATGTTTGCTTTGCTAGCGATGAAAATTCTGGACTAGTGAGTCAGGCGATCGCGCGCTGGCATAAATGGACTGGGAAACAAGCTTCAAAAATTGTCTAGTCAGCATAAATATGCATAAATATCGAGCTAATTAAGTCATAGAGAAAACGTTAGTTCGCCTTCAGCCGCCAGCTTATCATCGACTTCAGCACGAGCCTGCATTTTACCGAAACGACGCTGCTTGATGCATAACAGTTCCACCGTCATTACCAGTTGGTCGCCTGGTACCACTTGGCGGCGGAAACGGACTTTGTCAATACCGGCAAATAAAAATAGTCCGTCTTCCACCTCTGGCAACTGGATAAGCACGACACCACCGACTTGGGCCATTGCTTCCAAAATCAGTACCCCAGGCATAATCGGTCGCCCTGGAAAATGCCCCTGAAAATGGGGTTCGTTGAACGTGACGTTTTTAATCCCAATGGCTCGCTTGCCTGGCACATATTCAACAATCCGGTCTACAAGCGAAAAAGGATAGCGGTGGGGCAACAGTTTCTGAATTTCTTCGACCGTGAGAATAGCTTTGGTACTTTTTGAAGCAAGAGTATTAGGAGTTAGATACTTCGCAGAACCAGAGGCAGGGGAACTGGGTGAATTAATGTCGTTTAGGGTTGACATGAGCAAATTTGAATTTTTAATTTTTGATGTTGGACTTTAGATTATGACGTGAATCAACATGTTAATTTACAGTGGTCAAAGCCCTTGTTCCTGCAATTTAACGATCTATAACGAGAGGTATAAGGTGATAAATTCAATACAATTTATAGAAGTCCCTGCTAATACTTTGCGACTGGATTAGAGGTCTTATTTTTGACTTTTGCTGACCAGTTCTACCGTATCCTATGAATCTGCTCCTAAGTCACTGGCTTGCGCCTAAATTTTCTGCAACAATAACTTGTACCTTTTCAAGAATTTCCTGCTTACTCATAAATAACTTGACCACATTAATCACAACAATTCAGGACTAACGATGGGGTACTGTTGCAGAAAATAATATGTTCAACTGAACTAACTTTATCTGTATAAGATAATACAAACTTGCTTTTCCCAGCAACGTATCATCACAGGGCGAACGTTTTAGTAGTCTTTGGAGGTGGTGAAATTAATTCACTACCAAATAGTTAAGTTAACAGCAGCATACCATCGACAAAGGCTAAATTTCCAGGGGGTTGCCCTAGAAGCATAATTAAGGTACTGAAAGCTATGTGCTATGTAAAGAAAGGCTGCGGGAGAGGTGAGAATTACCTCCACATCTGAAAATTCAGCTCTAGGGCTTGACAACTAGAAATATTACGGTAAGTTTAAATATGTTACGGCAATTTAACTACATAAGCATTACTGCCTTGCCATAATTACCTAAGCTAAAAACTCTTAAAAAGTTGCCCTGACAGGGGTCATTTAGCATTTTTTTCCACCAACAGGCAGTGGGAAAGTTTGGTTATTTACCCTTGCTCAAACTAGCACTTGAGTCATTATCCGTCCTCACTCTGGAGTACAACCCTCCACCTTTATCTGATTAATTGTGTAACTTTGCTTCAAAAATAATCTGCTGGTAATTATATTGACTAGGGAGCATGCAATGACTGCTTGTTTCGATTATTCAACTAAAGCTGGGTATAAATTATCAACTTTGGTAGACCTGCTAGGCTACAGAGCCCAAAACGAGTCTAAGCAAACGATTTATACATTTTTACAGGACGGGGAAACAGAAGCAGGTAGGCTGACTTATAAAGAATTGGACCGACTTGCACGGGTGATCGCGGCTAGGCTTCAAATGGATGCTACTGCTTCCCGTGCCTTGCTGCTCTACCCACCAGGTTTAGAATTTATTGCTGCCTTCTTTGGGTGTTTATACGCTGGGGTTGTGGCTGTCCCCGCTTATCCACCTCGGCGCAATCAGAATATGTCCAGGTTGCAGGCGATCGTGGCAGATGCCCAGGCGACAGTAGCGCTTACTACTACATCCCTATTGGGCAATATAGAGGGTTGCTTTGCCGAAAATCCAGAATTGACCGAGTTGCGCTGGATAGCCACGGATCAGATTGCCAGCGACTTAGCAGAATCATGGCAAGAACCAGAACTCAGCAGTGATACCCTGGCTTTTCTCCAGTACACTTCCGGCTCCACGGGTAATCCGAAGGGCGTTATGGTGAGTCATGGCAATCTATTGCACAATTCAACACTGATCCAGCATTGTTTTGAGGACACGCCTAACAGTATTGGGGTATCTTGGCTGCCGCCTTACCACGATATGGGACTAATTGGCGGGGTGCTACAGCCTTTATGTGTAGGTGCCCCAATGATTCTGATGTCGCCAGTGGCGTTTCTCCAGAAGCCTTGGCGCTGGCTGCGGGCGATTTCCCACTACAAAGCTACTACCAGCGGCGGTCCCAACTTTGCCTATGACCTGTGCGCACGCAAGATTAAGCCAGAACAATGGGCGAGTCTTGACCTAAGTAGATGGGAGGTTGCTTTCACCGGAGCTGAGCCTGTACGTGCAGAGACGTTGGCTAGGTTTGCAGCTACTTTTGAACCTTGTGGCTTCCGAATGGAGGCATTTCAACCCTGCTATGGGATGGCAGAAACAACCCTGATTGTTTCTGGAGGTTTAAAAACAGCTCTACCCATTGTTCACCAGGTGCAGGGGAGAGCACTTGAGCAAAACCAGGTAAAAAGAGCTGCCGACAAGCAGGAGGGTACCCAGGCAATTGTGGGCTGTGGTCACTGGTTAGACCAAAAAATTGTTATTGTTGATCCTGAATCTTTAACTGTGTGTCCTGCTGACAAAGTGGGAGAGATTTGGGTTTCAGGTCCGAGTGTGGCTCAGGGCTATTGGAATCGAACCGAGGAGACAATACAGGCTTTTCATGCTTATTTGGCAGATACGGGTGATGGACCGTTCCTGCGCACAGGGGACTTGGGATTTTTGCAGGATGAGGAATTGTTCGTCACGGGGCGCCTCAAAGATGTAATTATTATCCGGGGACAAAACCATTATCCCCAAGACATTGAACTGACGGTAGAGAGGAGTCATCTGGCACTGCGACCTGACTGTGGGGCTGCGTTTGCAGTGGAGGTGAAAGGCGAAGAGCGACTGGTGGTTGTTCAGGAAGTGGAGCGGAGTTACCTGCGGAAGCTGGATGTGAATGAGGTGGTAGGGAATATCAATCAGGCTGTGACGGCACAGCACGATCTACAGGTTTATGCCACGGTACTGGTTAAGACTGGCAGTATTCCCAAGACTTCGAGTGGGAAGATTCAGCGCCGTGCCTGTCGGTCTGGGTTTCTAAGTGGAAGTTTGCATGTCATGGAGGATTGGAGTGAGAATCCTCAGGGCAAATCTAAGTTTCTGCATCTACAGGCTGAGGTCGAATCTGTGTTCCAAAAACTATCAACTGGGCATTCAGCTATAAACAAAAATCGCGATATCTAAACACTTTTTACAGTATTAGCTAAATCGCCCACATTTATGGCAGCCGTACTTTCCTGTAAAAGGAAGCGTACTAATTAAAAATATGAAGGTCTAAACAATGGAAATCCAGAATCCTCAAATTACAAAGATGCCTGCGTTGGGGAGTGACCCCAATGCTAAAGGGAATACTCAAAAGGAGCCGCCGTCGGCAGCAGAGATTCAAGCGTGGATAGTCTCCTATCTAGCTGAACTGCTAGAAATCGACCCAGATGAAGTCAATGTCACGATTCCCTTTGACCGCTACGGTCTAGATTCCGCAGCGGCAGTCGGGATGACTGGGGATTTGGAGGATTGGCTGGAAAGAAAACTCGATCCAACCCTGCTGTACGATTACCCGACTGTTGAGACTTTCGCTCAGCATTTAGCTGAGGAATTCAAGGTCAAGGGGTAAGCACCCGTAGTGAAATCAACATTTGCACTTTTACGCTTTTAGGAGAAATCATGGTAGACACCGTTACACCAACTTCCAAACCCCAACTTTCGCTGCCAGTTGAGGTAAAAAAGCATATCAAAGTTACAGAAATCAACTATCGGCGCAACATTGACTCGGACTACACCGAGAAATTAGAGGAGCTGGACAGGAACTTCAATTACAGTAGCAATAGCAATCATTATTGGAGCGAGCCTGAGCTTTCAACTTTATACGGCACCCCACTCTACGCAGAAGCCTCGCCCTCCCAAAAGAAAGCTCTCAATCACCTCTATTGGTCTACACAATATAACCAGACTGCTGCTACAGAAGCTAATGCCGTACTTTACAATCAGGTAACGGCTGGCGTTTTTTCTCAGGTTGGGGGTTATGAAACCTTGTGCCAAGAGCTAGATCTGGAAACATCTCAGGAACGTCACCATATTCATGCTTTTCACACAATTGGTTATAAGACGAAAAAAGCTCTCCTAGGTAAGGCAGCATTTAGTGCGCCGATGCAAGGTAAGTCGTCCCAATTGAATAAGCGATCGCAGTTATTCTCTTTTAATTTGCAAAGTTCGCCAATGTCGGCGTTTCAGGACTGCGCCTTTCGCTTCATCACCAATAAAGTGATGCTTAAAAATCAAGCACAGTTCTATTCCCAGTATTTGCGGGAGTTGGAGCAAAAAGGTGAGTTTATCCCAGCACAAACAACTGGTTTGTTGGGGCAAATAGCACCAAAACCTATGCTACAGTTCTTTACCTTAAACTGTGGCAGTTCGCCCTTTTTGGCTTGCGTGTTCTACGTCACACGTTTCCTAGCCAATATGCTGCTCAAGAACTATGAATACCGCTACGTCCAATATTACAGAGAGTTAGAGAAGAAAGGCGAGTTTATCCCAGCCCCAACAGCCGTCTCCTATAACCATCTGATGGATGAATCTTTCCACACTACAACTTCTGAGCTAATCGCTCAAGATTTGTACAAAGACTTCTCGAAGCCAACAGCATATGAGAAATTTGTAGCAAATTTAACAATCTACAGAGCGCAAAGTGTCGGTCTGAGTGGTCTTTCTGGTGGGCTACCTGGCATATTCCGCACTGATGCCTCTTTTATGCTGTCGTTTTACAAACTGCTACAGTCTTCTGTATTTAATATGTCTGCCCCAGAAGCACTCCAGTGGATGGAGAAGTGCTTTTGTCAAGAACATGAGGGCTTCCATGTAAATCTCAAGTACCACCAACGCCTCTTGACAGATTTACGGAGATTTTTTCAGGACATCGATTACCTGTGGACTGTCAACCGTGAGATGCAGATCATGGCTGCTGGAGGCTCAATTAACAAGGCTGTCGAAAGTAATATCAAGGCTTTTAAGCAGTTTTCTAGGTCTGTCGAAGCAAATAGCTAGTCGCTATCAAGAATCCTTCAGCTTTTGCAGAAATACTTACAATTAGAGGCAGTGCCTGTGGAACCCATAGCAATTATTGGTATTGGTTGTCGTTTTCCCGGAGCAAAAGATCCCGAATCCTTCTGGCAGCTCTTGCGTAACGGTGTGGATGCGATCGCTGAAGTGCCAAAAGAGCGATGGGATATTGACACCTTCTATGACCCGGAGCCAGGTACACCAGGAAAAATGAGTACCCGATGGGGTGGCTTTCTAGATCAGGTAGATCAGTTCGATCCCAGTTTCTTCGGGATTTCTCCCCGCGAGGTGGAGCGAATGGACCCCCAGCAAAGGCTGGTCTTGGAGGTAGCCTGGGAAGCCCTAGAAAACGCGGGATGTGCACCGGATAAGCTATCTGGTAGTCAGACAGGGGTTTTTATCGGGATCGGCAACTATGACTATTGCCGATTGCTAGCCAAGGATTTAGCGCGCGTCAACGCCTACGATGGCACTGGTAACACCCTCTGCATTGCCGCCAATCGCCTATCGTACATCCTGAATCTGCGTGGACCCAGTGTGGTGACAGAAACTGCCTGCTCTTCGTCTCTGGTAGCATTGCATTTTGCCTGCCGGAGTTTGCAGAGTGCGGAGTCTAATTTGTGCCTAGTCGGTGGGGTCAGTCTGACTCTATCTCCAGAGCCGACAATCACTTACTCCCATGCACGAATGATGGCGGCTGATGGTCGCTGTAAGACCTTTGATGCCAGTGCGGATGGTTATGTCCGAGGAGAAGGATGTGGTGTAGTCGTCCTCAAGCGCCTCTCGGATGCTAAGAGAGATGGAGACA
Source organism: Chroococcidiopsidaceae cyanobacterium (assembly GCA_041748755.1). Lineage (GTDB taxonomy): Bacteria > Cyanobacteriota > Cyanobacteriia > Cyanobacteriales > Chroococcidiopsidaceae > JAHHHE01. Next base: position 31,989 of record JBGTCQ010000089.1, read on the forward strand.
ACATTCAGGCAATCATCAAAGGCTCGGCAGTTAACCAAGATGGTCTTAGTAATGGACTGACAGCACCCAATGGACCTTCCCAGCAAGCGGTGATCCGTCAAGCCCTAGAGAATGCTGGAGTGGCACCAGCGCAAATTAGCTATGTTGAAGCTCACGGCACTGGCACTCCTTTGGGAGATCCAATCGAAGTTAAATCCCTAAAAACTGTGCTGATGCAAGGTCGTGAGCCAGATCAGCCCTGTTGGATTGGCTCAGTCAAGACCAATATTGGTCACTTGGAAGCTGCTTCTGGGATAGCTGGCATAATCAAGGTGGTACTTTCGCTGCAACATCGGGAAATCCCACCCCACTTGCACCTGAATCAGTTAAATCCATATATTTCTCTAGAAGGGACAACCTTTTCCATTCCTACTGAATGCCAGCCTTGGTCTGCTGGTACAGAGCGTCTAGCTGGAGTAAGCGCGTTTGGTTTCGGTGGCACGAATTGCCATGTAATCTTGGAAGAAGCGCCTGCCGATTTTAGCTTGCCAAAATCTATAGAACGCCCCCTACACCTGCTTACCCTTTCGGCAAAAAGTGAGAAGGCATTACAGGAATTGGCCCAAAGTTATGTAGATTTCTTGGTGACTCATCCGGGAACATCTCTAGCAGATGTTTGCTTTACGGCTAATACAGGGCGATCGCATTTTGACCACCGACTTGCTGTCTTAGCTGAATCTACTGTACAGTTGCACGAACATCTGGAGGCTTTTGGTTCTGGGCGGGATGCCATAGTGAGTGGTCAGGTAAACAGCAAGAAGCGCCAGAAAATAGCCTTCCTCTTTACTGGTCAGGGTTCGCAGTATCTCGGTATGGGACACCAACTCTACGAAACCCAGCCTATCTTCCGACAAACCCTCGACCATTGCGATAAAATTCTACGTCCCTATCTAGAACAACCCCTACTGTCAGTTCTGTATCCCGAAGCAGGGATCACCCCCCTAGATGAGACTGCCTACACTCAACCCGCTTTATTTGCTCTGGAATATGCGCTTTTCCAGTTGTGGCACTCCTGGGGCATAGAACCCGCAGTCGTTATGGGTCATAGCGTGGGGGAATATGTTGCTGCCTGTGTAGCTGGTGTGTTCAGCCTTGAAGATGGTCTGAAATTGATTGCGGAACGGGCGCGTTTAATGCAGGCTTTGCCCCAAGAGGGTGAGATGGTGGCTGTGTTTGCCAACGAGGCGCAAGTAGCCACAGCGATTCAACCCTACGCCCAAGAGGTCGCGATCGCTGCTATTAATGGTTCACATATTGTTATTTCTGGTCAGCGCGACTGCGTCCAGGCAGCGATCGCTAGCTTACCTGAAGGTGTCAGGACGAAAAAGTTGCAGGTTTCCCATGCCTTCCACTCCCCCTTGATGGAACCAATGCTGGCAGCTTTTGAGCGGGTCTGTGCAGATGTAGCATACTCGCCCCCGCGCCTAAAGTTAATTTCTAACGTCACTGGGGCGATCGCTACAGATGAAATAGCGACTCCTGAGTATTGGTGTCGTCATGTACGGCAGCCAGTGAGATTTGCTGCCAGCATGGACACTCTTGATCAACAGGGGTATGAATTGTTTGTAGAGATCGGACCGAAGCCGATCTTGTTGGGAATGGCTCGCCAATGCCTGCCAGAGAAAATAGGAATTTGGCTTCCCAGTCTGTATCAAGGGCAACAGGATTGGCAACAGATCCTCCAGAGTTTGGCAGCATTGTATGTGCGGGGAGTACCAGTGGACTGGTCTGGCTTTGACCGAGAGTATCCCCGTTGCCGTCTGCAACTGCCGACGTATCCGTTTCAGCGACAGCGCTATTGGGTAGAGTTGGCTGAAAATGGTCACCTGACAGCAGATTTATCCCCAGAAAATGCTCAGTCCTCAATGATTAAACTTCTGAGCCAGGGGAACACTCAACAGCTAGTCCAGCGGTTAGAAATAACAGGAGAACTCTCAAAAGATGAGTTGAAATTATTGCCTAAGCTGTTGGAAGTGTTAGTGAAGCAACAACAGCAGGCATTATCCTTCAAAGATTGGTTCTATGAGGTAGAGTGGCAGCCCAAGCCGCGTCAGTTGACGACTACAGAGGAAAATGGGTTTCATGAACCTGGTAGTTGGCTGATTTTTGCTGACATGGGGGGTGTAGGACAAGCCCTAGCCAAACTTTTGCAAGAACGGGGTCATAGATGTATTCTGGTCTATCCGGGGGACACCTATCAGAATAAAGACGGAGCTTGGAGCGTCAACCCTTCCAATCCAGCAGACTTCGAGCGTCTATTCCAAGAGATAGGAACTCTTGAGCGCCCTTTACAGCAAGTTGTCCACCTGTGGAGTTTAGAGGCAGAATTGGCTACCGAGTTAACAATTTCCTCTCTAGAACAGGCTCAAGCTCTAGGTGTTGGTAGCGTACTGCATTTGTTGCAAGCCTTAGTCAAGCATAAGGAGTCAATTTTACCTCGGTTGTGGTTAGTGACGCAGGGTGCAGTGCCAGTCGGGTCTTCGCTTCCTAGTGTAGCTCAAGCTCCTCTGTGGGGACTAGGCAAAGTGGTTGCTTTGGAACACCCAGAATTGTGGGGAGGAATGCTCGATTTAGCTCCTGAGTCAACTGAAGATGAAGCAACTAAGCTATTAGCAGAGATTGAGGATTCACAAGAAGAAGATCATCTAGCCTTTCGGGATGGAAACCGTTATGTCGCGCGTTTGGTGCGGAAGCAACTGCCAGAATCGCAAGGAGTAGCGTTTCAGTCGGATGGCACCTACCTGATTACTGGTGGTCTGGGAGCTTTGGGGCTAAGCGTAGCTCAGTGGATGGTGGAACAAGGGGCGCGACAATTGGTGCTAACTAGCCGTCGTGGGGCTTCAAGTGAGGTGCAGGAAACTTTGAGCCAATTGGAGCAGGCAGGAGCCAAAGTTCTAGTTGCTCAGGCAGATGTGTCTAATGAAGGAGACATGGTTAGGGTGCTGGCAGAGGTTAAGGCATCAATGCCACCTCTGCGAGGAATTGTTCATGCTGCCGGGGTTCCTGGATATGAAGCTATCAAGGACATGGAGCTTAATACTCTTGAATCTATGCTTCGCCCCAAGGTGGTAGGGACATGGATTCTGCATCAACTGACACAGGAAATAAAGCTGGACTTTTTCGTTAGCTTCTCCTCGATCGCGTCGGTGTGGGGGTCTAAAGGACAAGCGCACTATGCGGCGGCAAACCATTTTCTTGATGTGTTAGCTCATTATCGTCACAGACTCGGACTGCCAGCTTTGAGTGTGAATTGGGGACCGTGGGCTGGCGGTGGCATGGCATTAGCAGAATTTCAGACGTTCTTGACCCGAATGGGAGTGGCAGGATTGGAGCCGGAGCAAGCGATCTCTGCCTTAGGATATCTGCTGGGGACAAACTCGGTTCAGACAACAGTAGCTAATGTCGATTGGAGTTTATTTAAAGGACTCTATGAAGCGAGAGGTAAAGGAGCACTATTAGAGCAGATTGAGGGACAGTCACAGAAAGCTGTTGAGCAGTCGGGGCAACGCTCAGAAGTTTTACAACAACTTGAGACGGCCGCGGTAAGCGATCGCCACTCTCTCTTAATAACTTACCTCCAGGGTGAAGTCGCAAAGGTGTTGAGGCTATCTCAATTACCAGATCCTCAGCAAGGTCTGTTTGACTTGGGCATGGACTCACTAATGGCAGTCGAGCTAGTCAGCTTGATTCGCTCGCAACTACAGGTCGAATTACCCGTGAGGGAGTTTCTAGAGGCTTCCAATATTATCCTGCTGGCAGCGCTGTTGCTGAAGCAACTGATACCATCCACTCTAGATGTTACGGCGAATGTCTTGAATCTCAACGATGAAGCTGTCTTAGATGACTCAATTTATCCTGACACCGTAAACGCTGAGACGGAAATATCTTCAATCTTTTTGACTGGCGCAACTGGTTTTCTGGGAGCCTTTTTACTAAATGAACTCCTTCAGACTGAGGCAGACATCTATTGCCTGGTACGTGCTGCCAATGTCGAGGTAGGCATGGCGAAAATCCAAAACAACCTGAAATCTTACAGCCTATGGAAGGATCATTATAGTTCCAGAATTATTCCTGTTGTCGGTAATTTATCTCAGCCTCGGTTGGGTCTTTCAGCAGAACAGTTTGACAGAATGGCCCACGAAATTGATGTTATCTATCATAATGGGGCAACTTTAAATTTTGTGTACCCTTATGCGGCGTTAAAGCCTACTAATGTTCTGGGTACGCAGGAAATACTAAGATTGGCATGCCAATTTAAACTCAAACCCCTCCATTACGTTTCTACTGATGCTGTTTTTGATTCGTCTAGTTATTACGGAAAGGAAGTCAGAGAATCAGAGCCGATTCTTCATACCGAGGCAATAGACCTTGGTTATACCCAGAGTAAATGGGTGGCGGAAAAGCTAGTCACTATAGCCCGCGATCGAGGACTTCCAGTTTCTATCTACAGACCACCCTTAATTGCTGGTGACAGCCAAACAGGCTTGTGGAATACAGACGATTTTACCTGCCGATTTATCAAAGGCTGTATTCAAATGGGTAGTATGCCAAATATGAACTGTGGCATAACTATTGTTCCTGTAGACTATGTAAGCCGCTCTATTGTCTATCTATCCAGACAGAAGGAGTCATTAGGAAAAGCTTTTCATCTAAATAATCCTAATTTTTCGAGCTGGGATGATGTAGCCAATTGGATCAATGCTTTTGGTTATCCAGTTCGGCAAATTTCTTATGAACAATGGGAAGCCGAGCTAAGTAATGTAGGTTCTGCGGACAATGCTTTAAGTGGTCTTTTACCTTTCTTTCTGCGTCGGTGGTCTGAAGAACAACTGACCTTTGCGGAATTAGGTCAAAGAAGAGTCAAACTCAACTGCGAGGAAACAGTCGCTGGGTTGGCAGGTAGTTCCATCGTCTGTCCTCCCGTAGACTCTAAATTGCTTGATACCTATTTTTCATATCTCAGTCGCAGTGGTTTTCTGGATGCTCCGCTAGTGCGGACATGATGGTCAGTTTTTCTTTAAACAGTTATAAGGGTTAAGTTGATGGAGTCTTGTAAAATATACACGCTGGCTTTTCTTGTAACTGGCTTTCCTCCAGACGTGAGTGGCGTTTCCCACTTCAACCTGGAGCGTGCTCAATGGTTGGCAAAGCAAGGGCTATATCGTGTGGTTGTATTTGCGCCCGATTGGGAAAAAGTGCCTGATTCCCTGTTGGCATCATCGAATTTAGACGAAAATTTGATTATTGAACGTTATCCCTCAAAGCCTTGGGCTCCTTATAAACTGACTCACGTTCCCAGGTTTCTCGCAGCACGTCAAATCAACGAAAGGTTAGCGTACTATAAACCTGACGTGATTATAATGACGGACGTAGAGCGGTTTTTCTTGTTAAGCACATGGCAATTGCCTGGTAGCCTCTATGCAAGAAAGCATCATATTCCATACATAGCCGAATACCATACGGATCTTTACAATTTTTCAGCGGCATATCCAGGTTGGCAGTGGTTGCGAAATATGAGTCGTAGTTCTCAACTATCGAGCTACCTATATCGTCCCTTCAATATGACGATATGTCCTAGTGCCGCTGCTAGTAAAAGCTGTCAAGAAATGGGAATTCCGAATGTTCAGACAATACCGTTTTATGGCATTGATGTTTCTACATATAGTCCCAGTCGTCGGAACCGCAAATGGTTAGAACCCTGGTTAGATGTTAAAGAGCAGGATAACAAAATTTTGCTCTTTTTGGGTCGTCTTGGCTTTGAGAAACGAGTTGATTTACTAATAGAAGCATTTGCAAGATTAAAAGGCAGACAACCCAGGTGTTCTCTGATTATTGCTGGGGATGGTCCTGTCGATGCCGTCAACCAATTGAAACGTCTTGCTCAACAAGTTTCAAATATCCACTTTACAGGTTTTGTTCATGGAGAAATGAAGTCTAATTTAATAGCTTCATGTGATATATTTTGCAGTCCTTCACCCTACGAAACTTTTGGGCGAACAATAGTGGAAGCAATGGCTTCAGGTATTCCAGTCATAAGTGTCGATAGCGGCGCTGTGTCTGAGTACATACTTGATGGTGTAAATGGATATCTTGTCCCACCCAATGATGTTGAAGGGTTAGCCAACGGCATTCACAAAGTGTTATCAAGCAACAACACAGAAATTATTCAACGCGCCTTGCAAGATGCCAATCAGTTGTCTCTTGAGCAAGGATGTCAAAATCTTCATAATTACTATCAGAACTTATTGGGGATGAATCAGGATCATAAAAACTTGGCAAGTCTAAGCAGGATGTAAGTGAACTCCAGGATCATAATTTGACAGGTCAAACAGACATGATTGAGTCCCCCTCAAACAATAGCTTTCTGGATAATTCTGCTTCATCTCAACTTCATAACGAGACGAGCAAACAACGTCTTGACTGTTTAATCTGCAATCATCACATCGATCCGGATGATGAATCTGCATTTGCAACATTTTCCTGTAACGTAAGAGCCTTTATGGCTGAGACGTTCAATGTTTGGCGATGCCCTAGTTGCATGACGATTCATTGTCTAGATGTCGTCGAGCTTCCACATTACTACGCAAAATACCCTATTGCCCAAGCGACATTAACATTGCCGTTGCGCCTGTGTTATCGCAATTTATGCCGACAACTAACAAGGCATGGGTTCTCCAAGACTCACTCAATGCTTGATTATGGCTGTGGTGCCAACGGCATGGTTATCCAATATTTGAAAGAACGTGGCTTTGCAAATTGTCACGGGTATGACCCTTACGGACTACAGGAAGGCTTGGGCGATCCGACAATCCTACAGCAAGGACCATTCGATTACATTCTGCTCCAAGATGTAATCGAACATGTTGAAGATCCTAATGCACTATTGGGTAAGTTAGACGGCTTGCTTGCCCCTGGTGGTCATATTCTGATTGGCACACCAAACGCAGCCAATATCGACCTAACCCAGCCCAGCGTATCCGACTACTATAACGAGGTGCATGTCCCATATCACCTTCATCTCTACACTCGCGAATCTATTGAATCGTTGGGGTGTCGCCAAGGGTGGGAGTCTGTAGATTTCTTCGACCGACCATATCATGATACACCCTGGTTCAGCATAAACACTCGGGCTTGGAACGAGTACCAACGCCTATTTGACGGCACGATAAACGTCGTTTATGAATCGCTCAAACCAGGTAAAGCATTGACCTCTTACAGATTCATGTTTTACGCAATTTTCGGCTATTGGCTTAGCTTCCAAACTGGGATGGCAACCATGTTCCAGAAAACTGGAGTTTAGTTAGTAGCGAGTTATTGCAGGTACTTTTGCGATCGCACTCCTCCGAACCCCGTCTAGAAAGGTAGAGTAGACAACAGTTTAACCGCGTGGCAGGGTATTGCAAACAGCTAAGGTTGCGCTAGACATGTGAACACTAATGCTTTACAGGGACTTATCTCTTTGAGAAAATTATCAATAATTTAGGTGTTAAAAATAACAGCCATCTTATGCAATTTGTGCATATAATTTTGATTGAAATAGCTCTAACGAATATCTAGCAATAAGTACAGCATTAACATAAAGAAAAACTTTTAACCTAAAGCAACCTACAAAATGTGAATTATGATACTTTACTAATTTAAAGGTATACTAATTTCTCGTTACACCAAATTAAGTTAGAAGGTTAAATAAAGTGGCTAAACTTGATATCCAGCAGTTGCTAGTTGAAGCATCTACACCTAGCGGTAATACTGCTACATGGCTTGAACAAAGTGGGGCCATTTGGGGACTTCCTGGGAATAGTAATCGGTCGATCAGTGCAGCAGCTGTAGCGGAGTCACCGCAGTTTACGATTCAGACATACACACCTGGCAGCGACCTTGCCGCAGCGTTTCGCAAAAATCAAATTGTTTACGGTCGCGATGGAAACGATACCCTTGTTGGTCTTAACCCCTTTGCTAATAATCCCAATCAACTACAAATTGATGTTTTCATCGGCGACCTACCAATAATACAGTCACCCAATACGCCTAATTGGAGCGACAGATTTGTTCTTGGTGATTGGAAACAGCCATACTATGTCGACGGCGGTTTAAACGACTTTACGACAATTTTGGACTTCAACCGCAATCAGGACATCATTCAGCTACACGGCACTCCAGCAGACTACCAACTGGTAACAGCGATTAATGGAACAGAGATATTACACCAGCAGGGAACTGTAACTGACCGCATTGCCCAATTGCCTCTAGTTTTTGGTTTGAGTTTGGAGGATAACTATTTCCAGTTCGAGGGGGACACCTCACCACAAGGTCCAGTACTAACGCAGACTAAGCAATTGGGGACTGCCGGTTTTGACCTTTCTAGTACTTCGGCAATAGATACTTTTGGCAATGTCTATATAGCGGGAGGAACCACTGGTTCTTTAGGAAAACCCAATGCTGGGTTGCGTGATGCCTTCGTAACTAAGTATGACAGCGATGGCGATCGCGTGTGGACTAAACAGTTTGGCACTTCCAGTTTTGACACGGTCTATGGCATCACCACTGACAATAATGGTAACTTCTACGTGTCGGGAACTACCGAAGGCAGTTTGGCAGGGCCCAGGCAAGCATCATTTTCTGATGCCTTCGTAGCCAAGTACGATAGTAATGGCAACCAGGATTGGATTCGACAGTTTGGAACTGCTGATATTAACCTCTCCTTTGACATCAATGTTGACGACGATAGCAATGTCTACCTATCGGGATTAACTGTCAAGCCAGCCCCAGGACTAGCAACAACTGATGCCTGGACGACCAAGTATGACAGCAATGGCAATCGGCAATGGTTTAGCGAGTTTGGGTCCAGTGATTTTGACGATTGTTACGGTGTTGCCGTCGGTGGTAATGGCAATGTCTACGCTTCAGGATTTACTATAGGCAACTTGGGGGGGCAGAATGCTGGGCTTTATGATGCCTGGGTATCCAAGCATGATAACAGTGGCAATCTACAGTGGGTTAGACAGTTTGGAACTGAGAATTATGAATTCTCCTGGGATGTTGCTGCCGACAGTCAGGGCAATAGCTACTCTACAGGATGGACACTGGGGAACTTGGGGGGACAAAATGCTGGGTCTTATGATGCCTTTTTAGCCAAGTATGACAACAGTGGTAACCAGGTGTGGATTGAACAGTTTGGCACTCGTGGTGATGATGAAGCCTTTGGTGTAGAGGTCTTAGACGGTAATATCTTCGTAACGGGATATACTGACAACAACTTGGAAGGACGCAATGCTGGGGATTTTGATGCCTGGGTAGCCAAGTACGACAGCAATGGGAACCGGAACTGGATTCAACAGTTTGGCACCCCCGATTCTGACCAGGCTCTAGGTGTTACCGCTGATAACGCTGGGAACCTCTACGTTACAGGAACTACTGAGGGTTCGTTCGGGGGTACTAATGCTGGCTCTGTAGATAGCTGGGTGGCCAAACTCAATGCCACGTCGGGAACCCTGCTAGACTTTAGTGGTAGTGGTACTTCAGGGTCTGTAATCGACGGCACCCCAAACAACGACACCCTACTCGGAACCCAAGGCAACGACATCATCCGAGGCTTCAACGGTCAGGATGTCCTTAGAGGCAGCTCTGGTGACGACAGTGTTGAAGGCGGTAACGGTAACGATAAGTTATTTACGGCAGCAGGTAATGACACCCTGATCGGTGGTGCGGGCAATGATAGCTTTAGAGGTGGTCCTGGTAGTGACATCCTCACTGGGGTCGGCAGTGAGAATGGCAGAAACAGCATCGACCGCCTTAGCGGCGACAGAGGCTCTGACCTCTTCATCCTTGGTAATACCACCACGGTGTTCTACAACGATGGCAATAATGCTAATGGTGGGAGGAGTGACTATGCCGTGATTCAGGACTTCAACAAATCGCAAGACAAAATCCAGCTGGAAGGTTCAGCCAGTAGGTACCTGATAGGCTCATCGCCGATTGCTGGCGTTGGTGGCACAGCGACTTACCTCGATACCAATGGCAACAGGGCTTTTAACTCTACCGATGAGTTGATTGCGATTGTCCAAGGGTCTACAGACCTAAGTCTGACATCAAGTTATTTTAGCTATGTCTAATTCAGCCAGACTTAGCTTGTGAGTAACAACAGTACTGGTTGGGTGGATAATCTCAATTGAAAACCTTCTGCAAGGCTGGAGTAAACAATATCCTCCTTGTTAGCGCTGCTGGTATCAATCTATTCATGCTCACAGATGACTCTGCTTTTGTCTAGAGACGATGTAAATTACGACTTCTATAGCGCCAGCTGTTTTTGCAACAGCAGGTCATAATTGAAGCTTTCTACTATCACTAGAAGGCTTCGATTTATTACACGATGCCAAAAAGGCAGTAAGTTGGATGACAGCTAAACTAACTTTTGAGTCCTGGATCACCTGCTTGAAGCCGAACCCACAGGCTCGCCTTCGCCTATTCTGCTTTCCCAGCGCAGGAGGCATAGCCTCGGCATATAGGACATGGCCAAATAAATTACCACCAGATATAGAGGTTTATTTAGTTCAACTTCCTGGCCGGAGTCCTCGACTGATGGAACGGCCTTTTACCAAGCTCTCGCATCTTGTTCAAACACTGGTACCAATTCTCCAACCGTACCTGAACATTCCGTTTGCCTTCTTTGGTCACAGTATGGGTGCCTTGCTTGGCTTTGAAATAGCTCGTCAACTCCACCGCCAGAATAGTCCTGGTCCAGTTCACCTATTTACTTGTAGTTCACCTGCTCCTCAGAAACCAACTCGGAACCCACCTATCCACTTATTACCCGAAGCCGCATTCTTAGCAGAACTGAGTCATCGTTACAATGCCATACCGCAGCCGATTTTACAAAATAAGGAGCTGATGCAGCTTTTCTTGCCAAGCTTGCGAGCAGACTTGGCTATGCTTGAAACATACGTTTACACAACCGAAAAGCCACTTAAGTGCCCAATCTCCGCATTCGGAGGCTGGCAAGATAGTGTAGTCAGCAATTGCGATCTGGCAGAGTGGTGCGATCAGACGCTTAGCTCCTTCACACTGCAAATGTTTTCTGGCGATCATTTCTTCCTGCATAGTAATAAATCGCCCTTTTTGCAGGTATTATCCCAACAGATGTCTCAAGTGTTGGCATACCTCACCCATAGCTAATGTCAATGATTCCTCTGGATAGGTCATGGTCCCAGCACCAGTAAACTTGGTGTTATTAAGCGATGAAATCCAGGTTTGGCGTGCTTCCCTCAGTCATATCCAAGGCTCATCGTCATCTTCTGGGGCGGATGGCATTGTTTCCGTTAGGTTGCTGATCTGTGCTGGGGAATCAGTTGGCGGAACGTTCAAGTCTTTTTCAATTACTGGTTCTAGCTTGTCTTTGACCTTTTCTGTCAGAGTTTGAGTACTTTCTTTTACCTGTTCGCCAATAGTTTGGGTTTGCTCTTTTACTTGTTCAACTAGGATGTGACCTTTTTCTTTAGCAAGTTTCGCCAAGGTTTGACTTCCCGCTTTAAGTTGTTCATTGAGCGTTTGAGCCTTATCCTTTGCTTGCTCTGCTAGAACTTGAGCACGTTCTTTTGCCTGGTCGGTTGTTGCTTGAGCCTGTTTAGCCAGCGATCGCACCTCAAGAGTTGCCTGTATGTAGTCCTCTTTAAAGAAATTTCCGGCTTTATTCAATTTTTGTTTAATGCCTTCACGGTACACCGCCAAGGTTTGGGTTGCTGCTTCTGAAACCAAAACTCGTTTGTTCCCAAAGCTCAAAATCTTACTTGGTGGCAGTAGATAAACACTACCCGCAATCTCATTCCATCCACTCGAAACAAATAAATATTCCGTAATTGCTCCAGTTTTGAAGTTGAATAAGCAGTCAGTGATTCTGCCAATTTTGTTGCCAGCGTCACTCCAGACTTCACAATTGATTAGGGATTCCAACTGTCGAACTTTTTCAGAATCCGTCTCGACTGGCTTAGCATTGACCAAAATGGTGTTTGCTCCCAGCGTTTTAATTTGAGCCAGGTTAAATGCTGTTTTTTTAGTTCCTAAAAAGCCGGATCTGCAAACAAAACCTAACACCCGATGCACTGGAGGATGCATCCACAGTACATCTACGTGTCCCAGTTCTGCCATAGTGTTGCGGTCAAGAACCAACTGATTCAGCAAGTCACTCTGCCTGACAACCTCTGATTGAGTCGCCATAAATACCCTAAGATTATGTGGTGTCTTTATTTTTAAGTTTATCTCAGTGATTCAGACGAAGTCTTAATAGCAGGATTTGTCTTTTCTTTGAAGGCAAAATCACACCAGCAATTGCGATCGCGCCCAACTCTGTTCACCACCAAAGCCTCAACTTCTTAACCAAAGCACTTATTAAGTGTCAAGTTGTTATAGTTCTTTGAGCAACATCTCGAACGTGATGACCAGTTCTCTGGTAAATAATGACTTCAAAGACACTTGAGAAGATGAACTCATACCATGTTGTTTCTTCTGACCAAACACTAGCCAACTCTAGCAGGATATAAAAGATGACGGTAGTAATTATCAAAATCACTAGCCAGCGTAATGTAACTACCCAACTAATAGCAAAATAGCGCTGCAAAAAGTATTGTCCATCTGCACCACCATTTTGTCTGTATACGTAAATAGTTCCAACCACTGCTAGTACAGTGCTAAAAACCGCGCCCAAAGTGTCCCAGACGTTTGAGAAAGTGTAAGGTATAAAGAACAAAGCAGTTGTAAAAGCCACATACGCAACTAAATATGGCAAAGTCTCGGACTCTGATAACGGGCGAATTGCCATCTCTCGTTTTAACCTTTCGAGTCGCCAGAAATACATAAAGCAATATGAACTAGTGGATAACAGCCTAATAGCTTAGCTCATCGGCAGCAGATTAGATAAAACAGGTCATGCTCACTTCAGGCAGCAGTGAACTGACATCAGAACAGCAGTAGTCCAGCGTACCCGATTGCTTTAATTGGTAGTATTGGGGATGGGAACCAAGAGCGATCGCCATTGCCAACAATCGTGAGTTTAATTAAATAATGCCACTCAACTGGATTCTGGGAAGGGTAAGGACGATCACCATCCCCGCTACAGTTGCAACAACATGGGCTTATTGACTTAGCACACGGCGGCTCAAGGAGATGCTATGCGATCGCTTATTTCAAATAAAGGAGCGATCGCCCCAAAGAATTATGATTTGATCAAGGCACAACTGCCATGAAACTACCCAACGGCGATCAGTCCGAAATTTCTATCCAAAAGCTCATCGGCTATTGCCTTAACCCAGAACATCCCTCTGGCAAACACAAAGCTAGAGTCTTTGAGTCAGCGCTCGGAATCACAGCCAAAAATGCTAATTTATTACGAGAGCTTATCCAAACCGCAGCAGTTGAAGGTGAAATTATCCAGCAAGAAACCACAACATTTGGTCAAGTATTTAAAGTAGATTGAATCGTACCGAACACCAATAACATTGAACTCCGCACCATCTGGGAAATTACAACTAAAAATCCAAATCCACGCTTGATCTCTGCATTTATTAAATAAGATGGCACTTAAACTTTTGGATACGGTCGCTACCCTTAAACCTATTTCAAGTGAGCGATTAACCCTAATTGAACCCGGCTACACCTCTATGCAAAGCTTACCCGCTGGGCAAGTTGGAACCATTGTTGAAGTCTACGAAGCAGACGAACCGCGTTGTTTATTAGTAGAATTTGCCGATCTTCAAGGACGTGAATATGCAATGGCTACTCTGGGAGCAGACGAGCTTCTAGCTTTGCACTACGAACTTACAGTTGCTTGATTGAGGTAATTTCACAGGTTTTTTCAGGCTTTCAGCTCGAACTTCCTATGTCCCAGCTTGATGACTAGAGTTAGCAGAGTGGGGGCGATGGGGGACTCGATCTTCTATGTGTTTATCGGCTTTGGGTCAGTAATTCTCCCAAAGAGATGCTAAGCCCATAGCACACACTTCGCGTTTCCTATAAGCCGGACACTTTACGCGATCGCCAGAGACAATCAAAATCCTGTAGGATTCATTGACATGGAACATTTGCTCCAATTCTTCTTAAAGGCGTGGCGATTCGCCATAGTTAAGACATCCCAACTGTAAGGTTCGCGTGGGACAGAAATTTTTCTCTCCAGATGGCTGACGCGCACCGCTCTGCCGTGTTACTAATAGCTCAATACTTCTCTGAGTCTATGTCAAGTTTTTGATCGCTTTATTAAGTATTTCGTAACTCTTGTATCATCTTGTGCGATTTAGTCTTTGGTATCTTTTTGGGAGAGTATCCTCGAAGAAGATAAAGAAATTATTAAGAATGAGGTCTTATGACTCCTACAATCCTGCGTCAGCTGTGGTCTGTAGTTGAAACAACTCAGTCAAATACTCTGCTAAAGCTTGATGATGCTAGCTTAGTGCAGTGGTTACTCAAGCAAACCAAAAATAAAGCATCGCTGAATCAAAATGAAATCCATATTTTAAGTGACTACATTTACTCACGCCTAAACCTGATTCGGGAGCTGGCTCAAGAGCGCTAGTCTTGGCAACAGAATTAAGTTTATTGCTTTCATTACTCCTAATCCCTAGAGGGAACCCCGACTTCATCTCTCCACCCTGAAGGTGGTTGCTCTAGAGGCGGAAAAGCAGCGGGTATTGGAGTTTGACTTGAAGAGGCTAGTGTTTGCGACACTAAAGCATATCCCAAGTAAGCGGGTAGAGTCAGGGCAACCATTGCTGTGATCGCACCAAACCAATTTAAGGGGTGCCAAGAGGAACCGTAGTGGCAGCGGTAAGGGTCGTACTTCAAAAATTCTGATTTGATCACCTCCCGTAGTGCGATCGGTCGCTTAAACCGCACGCGGCGGTCATCGAGTTTTTCCAACATAATCCAGCCTGCTTCTGCCTCTTCCTTACACAAGCACTGCAAAACAGCTGGATCGCCAAACAAGTTGCGGTTAGCACGAACAATTTTAAATTCCCAACCCATTAGACGTGGGTCTTTAGACTGCTGCTTACTAGAACCGTTTGCTTGCTCTACAAAAGCATTTTCTTTGGATTGATATTGAGTCAAAAGTTCCTCCTCCTCTTCGTCTTGCAAAACATTCACACTTTGCTGCCAGTGCATCCAGCTACCAAGTACCACAGCCTGCAACCCTAGACTACTGACAAACAGGCTGTAAACTACGATTTCGAGCATATTTGGGGTCAATTATTCAAATCAAGGGGACGATGGCAGATCTACTTGTTTAAGCCCGCTGTGAGGGTAAATAACCTTCTACTAAACAATCTAAGCCCACGGTTCGCCAGCGGACTCGTTCCAAGGACAGCGCCTCAGTCATGGCTGTGAAACCCAAATCGCCAACAGGTGTTGGCGCTGTACTGCCGCCAATAATTTTAGGGGCAATAAAGGCAAGGATTTTTTGCACTGCTCCTTCAGCGATCGCTCTGGAAGCTAAAGTTCCACCACATTCCCATAACACAGACAAAAATCCCCGACTATATAAGTAAGCCATTGCTTTAGCTGGGGTGAGAGACATAAACTCCACTACCTCCACTCCATTTTTCCGCAGCAGTTGTTGAAAATCTGGATTAGCTTTCTCCTGTGTCAATACCAAAGTAGGAGCCTCATCTGTTTGCCACAGATAAGCCTCAGATGGCAAATCGAGAGTGCGACTCATCACCACGCGCAGGGGATTATGAGCCTCTGCTTGATGACTGGTTAAATGAGGGTTATCTCGTCGCACTGTGTTACCGCCAACAATCACAGCATCACAAGCAGACCGTATCCGATGCACCTCTGTCCGAGCATCTCCGCCACTGATCCAGGCACTGTGACCACTACTAGTGGCAATTTTGCCGTCTAGGGTCATCGCATATTTTAAAATGCCAAAGGGTTGCTGGTAGAGAATGCGATGGATAAAGCCTTCATTCAGTTGGCGGCAATCGTTCTCTTCCACTCCCACTAGCACTTCAATCCCCGCTGCTCGTAATCGGGCGATACCACCTCCCGATACGCGGGGATCGGGGTCAACCATTCCCACCACGACTTTTTTAACTCCAGCTGCTACTAACGCTTCTGCACAAGGCGGAGTGCGTCCGTAATGATTGCAAGGCTCTAGATTTACATAAAGAGTTGCTCCAATTGCGCGATCGCCAGCTGCTTTAAGAGCAAAAACTTCCGCATGGGGTTGACCAGCTCCTGGATGAAACCCTTCTCCGATAATCTGCTCATCCTGAACAATTACAGAACCTACCAGGGGATTCGGAGCAGTGCGTCCCAAAGCCCGACTGGCGAGTGACAAACACCGCTGCATCATCGCGCGATCGTCATCAGTTCCCACTACCTCTGGCGACACCTCTATGGCGGAGTCCTGAATGTAAGTCTTGTCTAAAGATTCTGGTTGAGCTTCCACTGGCATTATCTTTCAGTCTGGCACTATTATCTTAGGGCGTTGCTCCTACATCCGGTCTAAGACGGCTCAAAAACGTTCATTTTCTCCCACCATAGATTCAGGGGGTAATAAACTACTGGCGCCCAAAGGCTACTAAGAATTGCAGAAGCGAGGGCGATGCGCTGGTGATCTAGCCAAAGTCCAACAAATTTGCTTACACCATAGTTATCCGTGCCTCCTGGGTAATCGTGCCAAAAACTGAATTGCAGCGTTGTAAAAGTCTCTGCCAGCATTGTCATGCCAAAAACAATTATGGCGACAGAAATAAAGTCTTCCTGTATATAGCGCTGCTTTTGCAAGCGAGCAGTCAAAATTCCCACCACTAAAAGACTCAGAGTATGGGTTGGATGAGGTGATGTCATGCCATCTTGAAGCAGTCCTAGTACAAAACCGGCGAGTGCTCCTTGAACAACTGTGCGCTTAACACTCCAAGTAACTACCCAAATCAATAGCCAGTTGGGTGCAATGCCCAGTAATTCCATTCCAGGTAAGCGCATTGGCAAAACTAGTAAACATAATACGACAGAGCCAACTGTCACTATCCAGTTCCCGATGCGACGTTTATGAGGATGCCAATGGGAGCGGTTCAATACTTCAAATCTCCTAGCGGCACTTGAGAGGACAAGGGGACAGGCGGACAAGGGGACAAGGGGAATCCTACTCGCTATTCCTCACTTCTTCAGGATTTTTGGTTCTGGGATAGACAACAACCCATTCTAAATATGGAATTGGTGCTGAAAGTGAAATCACCGCTTCTGGTGCAGGGCTTTTGCTCAAATTTACAGATTCTACACGACCTACAGGCAAGCCAGACGGAAACATTTGACTATAGGGGGACGTGGCAACTACATCCCCGCGCCGCACATCTGGGACTTTATCAAAAAACTGCATTAGGGCATGGCTATCAGTTCCTCGGAGAAAACCCATGTGGCGGCTGCGGCTGATTGTTACACCTACAGAGCTTGTGCGATCGCTAATTAACAACACACGGCTGGTATTGGGAGTAACACTGATAATCCTACCGATTAAACCACCTGGAGCCGCAACAATGAAGCCGACTTGAATTCCCGAACTACTGCCACGACCTAAAGTCACTTGTTGCCACCATTGATCGGCACTACGCCCCACAACAGTAGCCACAATCGCTTTGCCCAACCTCCCTTGCGGCATGGCTTGGTGCGTTTGTGGTTCTATATAGCCCAATAACTCCTGTAGCTTTTGATTTTGGCTTTCGAGTTCTACTAACCGCGCTTGCAGTTCCAGCATCTTCGCATCACTTAGCCGCTCTGCTTGAAATGTTGAACTTGATTGGAACGGGCTGGTAATCACCTGGTAAATTTCAAAGATTGCTGAACCTTGAGTCTGTCGGATGATCCAAGCACTACCCAAGGCTAGACTTACCAGCACTAATGGTAACGCATGGCGCTCCCACCAGCGACGTATTATGTACATAAGTTTGAGTGGTAAGCGTTCAGGTTGGCTAAAAAGGGGCGAGGGATGAGGGGCGAAGGGCGAGAGGTAAGAGAAGAAGTTCGCCCCGTTAAATGGTTTAAAGCCACTGAATTTATTCAGGGAAAACACAGAAAAATTGTACCGAGATTACTGGGCTAGAGGTACAAAACGTCCTTATTTCAATCCTCTGGATGAGCGCTATAGGGTTCTTCCCTCACCCCTCATTCCTAGCCCCTCGCCCCTCTAAAAGATGCTTTTAATAGCTGATAGTAGCGCTACATATTGCGACTCCGCCCGCTGAATACCTGTGCTAACTGTTTGGGATTCTCTAGTACACGACCTGTACCCAGAACAACACAGTCTAAAGGTTCGGCTGCTATATGGGTTACAATGCCAGTCTCGTGACTAATTAGCGTATCCAGCCCCTTTAACAAAGCGCCTCCCCCAGCTAGCATAATCCCCCGGTCAATAATGTCTGCTGCCAGTTCTGGCGGTGTCCGCTCTAGAGTCCGTTTGACAGCATCTATAATCACTGACAAAGGTTCCGACATACTTTCACGAATTTCTGGCCCCTTGATGGTAACCGTTCGTGGCAAACCCGACAGCATGTGTAATCCTCGTACCTCCATAATGTTTTCATCATCATTACGAGTAGGATAGGCTGATCCAGTCCGAATCTTGATGTCCTCAGCGGTTCGTTCGCCGATCACCAGACTATGAACTTTTTTCATGTACTGGATGATGCATTCATTCAGTTCATCACCCGCAACACGCACCGATTCACTAACAACCGTACCCTGGAGACTCAGCACTGCAACTTCTGTCGTCCCACCGCCAATATCAATGATCATGTTGCCGATGGGTTCTGCTACAGGCAATCCTGCGCCAATTGCTGCGGCCACTGGCTCATCAATCAAATAAACATCTCTAGCACCAGCTTGAGAAGCTGCGTCCATTAGCGCCCGCCGTTCTACGCCAGTAACACCGCTGGGGATACCAATCACCATCCGGGGAGAGACGAGGGTTCTGCCTTCGTGTACACGCTGGATGAAGTGCTTAAGCATTAATTCAGCTGTATCGAAATCGGCGATCACACCATCGCGTAAGGGGCGAGTAACAACCACGTTTCCAGGTGTTCGCCCCAGCATTTTTTTGGCATCTTCTCCTACTACCGGCGGTATCTTGCCAGTTTGATCGACGGCAATCACTGAAGGCTCCTTCAGAACAATACCTTTACCGGATACATAAATAAGGGTGTTGGCGGTACCGAGGTCGATACCCATGTCTTTAGATAAAGAAAACCGATCAAAAATGCCCACCGTTTCACTCCCCGCAGTGCAATACTTTCTTGGACAGGAATAATAATTGTGCTGGATTCTATTACGTCTTCTGCCCTGAGTCTAGCGGAGCAGACGAATTCTTTATTGACTAAGTTTCACTGCACATGCCAAGTTTTGCGGATCTTCTATTGCTGACTTGTGCGATTGACAACTGAAAAACTATTAGAATTCTACTTAGAAATACTGATAATCTTCTTATTCAGTGGCTTACGCAAGTTTTACTATCCAGCTTTTGCTACACCGACAAGCCTTCACTTTTCAAGCTGTGATTGGTACAAAAAATAAATATAAAAGAAACTTAATACTACTCTGCTGTGTCTTCAATCAGAGTTTTACTGAAAATTCTACTTAATACTTAGGCTTCTAAGCAAAACATTTAAGCGGATTTACGGTATTACTAAAGAGAGCTTCGTGCATCTGTAAACCTAGTTCTACTTGCTGTATTGCTGTATTAATGACATAAACTTTTTTGTAAACTAGAACACAATTGCGCTATCTCAATGAAATCCATAGGAGTTTTTCGCCAGGATTGTGCGACTGTATTTGTAATTATTTGTAATTCGTGATGATTATGAGTCACGCTTAAAGAGTACACCTGTACTGGAAATTAACACGTATGAGTCTCAACGTTGTAACCCTGGTAGGTCGTGTCGGCACTGACCCTGATGTAAAGTATTTTGAGTCTGGTAGTGTGAAATGTAAATTGACGCTAGCAGTGAACCGTCGGACCCGTGAAGCTGAGCAAACTGACTGGTTCAATTTGGAACTATGGGGCAAAACGGCGGAAGTGGCGGCTACCTATGTAACTAAGGGAAAGCAAATTGCAGTGAAAGGTTCCTTGAAGTTTGACACTTGGAGCGATCGCAATACTGGAGCAAACCGCTCCTCGCCCGTGATTCAAGTTGACAGAATGGAGCTATTAGGTTCCAAACGAGATACAGATGCTAGTTTCGGGAATGGCCAAGACGAAGGGCTTTAGCTTTTAAAGTGATCAGGAGTAGGGAGTAGATATTATCTACCCTCTACTCACATCAATAGCTAATTTGCAGCGTTACTGATGCTTCTACCTGCTGTTCACCACCTACAACAGGTGTTGTAGCAGAATCTGCTAGAGCGGCCTCACGTCTATAAAGAGGTATGGGTGGCTGCGGTGGATTAGCGCTATTAACTTCAATGCTCACTATTTCTTTGGGAGTAAAATTCAGAACGCCCAACACGGCATTGGCTTGCTGTTGTGCATCCTGAGTAGCTTTACGTAAAGCTTGTTGTTGAGCCTGAGAAATCGCCGCATCAGCAGCAACAAAGCTAACGCCATCAATCCGCGTTGCCCCAGCTTTGACGGCATCATCTAATAAAGTGCCAGCTTGTTCTGTATTGAGACGAAAACTAACGGTATTGGTGGCAGAATATCCCGTCAGGCGCTGCACGTTGTTGTTGTAGCTGTAAATGGGATTTAAACTGATGCCAGTGGTTTCTAGTTTTTCGACATTGCGCGATCGCAGCAATGCCACCACATCTGACGAGCGCCGTGCGACTTCCTGCTGTACCTCCTGAGCTGTCTTGCCTTGCACCTCAACGCCCAAACGCACTTGAGTTATAGTCGTAGGTATCATCTCAACACCGCGCCCACTAACAGTAAGGGTTCTCAGCTTTTCTTGTCCTAAAACGGGATTGGCGCTCAGAGCCAGTAAGCTCAAGGCTAAAGGGATCACCTGACGCTGCCAAGAATTAGAGTAATTCATCGACTTAATCCTCACACTAAAACTGCGCTGACTTGTTTTCGCGCAGTTGCAGACTTGTTCCTACTTTGACATTGAAGTAGCCAGAATGTTTCAGTTGTTACGTTTTTAGAAACTTAAACTTCCTTGTAGAGTAAAAAGGATGATTTCTAAACAAGTTTTTATATTTAAATGCAATTGCCGAGCTTGACTTCTTTTACTGCTGAGAGAAATACATTCTTATTAGCAACAGCAACAGAACCAGACGGTTCACTGGTACTTGCAGGGGTACTGCTGAGTTTAATCGTAATCTACCTTGCTAGCAAAATAGGCGGGGAATTGTCTAACTGGGCGAGTTTACCGCCAGTTTTAGGCGAACTGGTGGGTGGTGTAGTAGTAGGTACTTCTGCCCTACATCTACTGGTGTTTCCTGAAAGCGGAGGAGATGGTACTAATACAATTATGACCTTCCTCCAACTTACTACCAATCTAAGTCCCAACGTAGCAGCTGCCACCTTTCAGGCACAAAGTGAAGTCCTAACCGTTTTAGCTGAACTTGGCATAATCATCTTACTATTTGAAATTGGTCTGGAATCAAACTTAAAAGAACTGCTTGCAGTCGGTTTTCAATCAGCGAGCGTTGCAGTAGTGGGAGTAGCCGTACCCTTTGCTGCTGGTACTATCGGATTAATTACCTTATTTGGTGTAACAGTTATTCCAGCAATTTTTGCGGGGTCTGCTTTGACTGCGACTAGTATTGGAATTACTTCTAAAGTTTTATCAGAATTGGGGCAGCTTAGTTCTAAAGAAGGTCAGATTATTCTCGGTGCTGCCGTTATAGATGATATTTTGGGGATTATCGTCCTGGCAGTAGTAGCAAGCCTTGCCAAAACAGGCGTTGTGGATGTGGGTAATGTCGTTTATCTGATTGTTAGTGCCAGTAGCTTCCTGCTCGGTGCGATTCTACTAGGCAAAGTCTTCAACAAATCCTTTGTGGCGATCGCCAATAAACTCCAAACGCGCGGTGAATTGGTGATACCTGCCTTTATCTTTGCCTTTGTGATGGCGTACTTTGCAGCTGCTATCCACTTAGAAGCTATTTTGGGAGCTTTTGCGGCTGGCTTAGTTTTAGAGGAGACGGATAAGCGCAAAGAATTGCAGAAGCAAGTAATTCCGATCGCGGATCTACTAGTACCGATTTTTTTTGTAACTATTGGAGCCAGAACTGATTTAGGTGTGCTGAACCCAGCAATACCCAGTAATCGAGAGGGGCTTTTAATTGCCACATTTTTAATTTTAATCGCTATTTTAGGTAAGGTAGTCACAGGCTTGGCAGTATTTGGGCAACCCCAAATCAACCGCCTAGCAATTGGTGTGGGAATGATTCCTCGAGGCGAGGTAGGGCTTGTCTTTGCTGGTGTTGGCTCTGCTAGTGGTCTACTCTCGAAATCCCTGGAAGCGGCGATTATTATGATGGTTATCCTGACGGCCTTTTTAGCACCTCCTTTATTACGGTTCGTGTTTCCCCAAAAAACAGTAGCAGCTGAGATTGTAGACGTTGAATGAACGCGCGAAAAGCTTTTGCAACTTCAAGGCAGAGATCTGCGTCTGTTTTCCTTAGTATTTGATGGGGTCTTACATCTAGATGCGATGAACACATTAGCTAAAAAATAATAAGTTTTTAGCACCAAAATGTTAGTTTATCTTGGTAATCGTTTGCTAGGAGTTAATAGCTCATTTGATTGCGGCTTACCCGTTGATGTAAGCAAACCCTTT
Source organism: Chroococcidiopsidaceae cyanobacterium (assembly GCA_041748755.1). GTDB lineage: Bacteria > Cyanobacteriota > Cyanobacteriia > Cyanobacteriales > Chroococcidiopsidaceae > JAHHHE01. The sequence goes on from JBGTCQ010000089.1 coordinate 54,785, forward strand.
TAAGAATAAACGAAAGGCTGGTGAAAGTCGGGTGGAGGGACGCAATGCCAGTTTATTAGGAAGCTAAGACCGAGCTGAATTTCTGCTGTGTACTTATACGTCAGGTATACTCAAGGTCGGCATCGAACTCAAGAAGTGAAGCGTGTGGTGAAGTGAAGAACGGAAAGAGGAGACGCTAACTGCGCTGCGATGAATGCGAATTAGGAGAAAGCATTGTGAAATTCCACTGGCTACTAACCAGTACGATTAGCATTTTTTTGCTAGCGTCTCCTGCTGAGGCGGCTAGGCTAAAATTTTGGCGTTTTGAGTCCGCTTCAAATCGGCTGGAGCTGAAAACGGACGGAGCAGTTCAACCAAAAGCACAGCTGATTTTCAACCCGACTCGCTTGGTAATTGATTTACCGGGTACAACCCTGGAGCGCCCAACTGTGAAGCAGCAGTTCGGTGGAGCGATTCGGACTATCCGCGTCGGGCAATTTGACGAGAAGACAACTCGGATGGTGATTGAATTAAGTCCGGGTTATAGCCTAGACCCCAAACAAGTAAAATTTCGGGGGGAAACCTCTACCCAGTGGATAGTACAGTTACCGACACCTCAAATTGCCCTCAAACCCACCTCACCGCCTAGCCAGCGGTTGGGACGTAGGACAACTCCAACAGTCTTTCCAGTAACTGCTCCTAGTAGCTCTCCAGTTGCTAGACGATTGCCCTTGGCTTTAGGTAATGCTGGGGCGGTTGTGCAAGTGGAGAACGTACAAGTAACAGGAGATGGGTTTTTCATCCGTACAAGGGGCGGGGGAACTCCGCAACTTACGGTGAATCGTAGCCGCGATCGCGCCACTATTAACATCGACCTCAGAAATGCCGTCCTAGTACCGCGTCAACCAGCTCGGAATATCCGGGTTAATCGTTATGGTGTCAGCAGCATTCTCCTGACTCAACCTCAAGCCTCTCCGCCTCTTGTGCGGATGACATTACAGGTAACTAAAAATAGCCCCGATTGGCGAGCATCGGTCAGCCGTTTTGGGGGCATAGTCTTGTTGCCCACACGCGGTACTGCGGCTGCAACCGCCACTAATCCTCGACCCCAACTAGCCGAGAGGACGGTAGTACCTGTGAGGCCTCCAGCTAAACAAATATCCGAAGTAGCGATCGTTCAGTCTGTAGAACTGGCTGGGAATGGAACACAACTGCTGATCAGGGCAGATCAAAATTTACTTTACACCAGCGGCTGGGAGCGCTCATCTGGCTCCTACAGCATCACCCTTCCCAACGCCAAGTTGGCTAAATCAGTTAAAGGACCAACTCTTGATGCCAATAGCCCTTTACTGCGGGTGCGCTTGCGGCAGACTGACCCCACTACTGTTGTAATTTTGGTACAACCCGCTGCTGGGGTGCGGATTGGAGAACTCAATCAGCCAGGGCGAGAGTTTTTATCGCTACAGTTACAGCGTTCTTCTACTGTCTTGGTACAACCGGACTCCCCTCCAACTCGGACCATTACCGTCCCACCAGCCACCCAGCCACCGCCGTCCTCGCCACCGAGGGTTCCAAAGGGGCGAGTCGTTGTGCTGATTGACCCCGGACACGGGGGCAAAGACCCTGGAGCAATTGGTCTGGGAGGATTGCAAGAAAAGAACGTGATTCTGCCAATCTCAAAACAGATAGTAGAGATTTTAAAGAAACAGGGCGTGCAAGTGGTGATGACGCGAGACAGCGATTATTTCGTAGATTTAGCCCCACGAGTGGCGATCGCGGAGCGGAAAGATGCGGATTTATTTGTCAGTATCCACGCTAATGCCATGCCTGCTAACCGCTCTGATATCAATGGTTTGGAGACATATTATTTCTCCAGTGGTGAGCGTCTGGCGCGGACGATCCACAGCAGCATTTTACAGAATGTTAATGTCCGAGACCGGAGAGTGCGGAAAGCAAGATTTTATGTGTTGCGAAAAAGTTCGATGCCATCGGTTTTAGTGGAAGTCGGTTTTGTAACTGGTCGTGAGGATTCTCCCCGCTTGGCAACATCGGCTTATCAAAATCAAATGGCTGACGCGATCGCCCGCGGCATCCTTCAGTACATCAAGCAAAATTTCTAAGCTCACATCTAGTTTGCACATTGAGAAGGGTAGGTGGTAAATAGAATATGGCAGATGGGGATGTCTCGTGAAGAACGCCGTATGCTCCCTTACCTACTTAACTCAAATATTCAAACAGCCTGTGTCCTATTCCGCTTCCGATTTTCCTGTTCAAGTTCAATGTGCTCCAATTGGAATTTTTGATAGTGGCGTTGGCGGTCTCACCGTCTTGCAACAACTCTACCGACAACTCCCCAATGAATCAATTATTTACTTCGGGGATACGGCGCGACTTCCTTATGGCACTCGCTCCCAGGCAGAGATTTTACAGTTCGTGCGCGAAATTCTCACTTGGATGCTACAGCAGCACGTCAAGATGGTGATTATGGCCTGCAACACCAGTTCTGCTCTGGCACTGGAGGAGGTACGAGCTGAATTTCCAATCCCAATTCTGGGCATTATCTTGCCAGGAGCAAGGGCAGCAGTACAGCAAGGTAAAAGAATTGGGGTAATTGCTACGCCAGCAACTGCCACAAGCAATGCCTATCGACGCGCCATCATAGAGATTGATCCAACTGTCCAGGTTTGGCAAGTCGGGTGTCCAGAGTTTGTGCCTCTCATTGAGCAGAACCGCATTAATGATCCTTATACAATTGAAGTGGCGCGGCGCTATTTAGCACCTTTACTACAACAGCAGATTGACACATTAATCTATGGTTGTACTCACTATCCCCATCTAGCACCAGTAATCCGATTACTTCTGCCTCCAATTAAGCTTGTTGATCCAGCCGTTCATGTAGTAGCAGCTGCTGCCCAAGAGCTTGATTTACTTGGATTAAAAAATACTTATACACCACTACCGACTCGCTTCTGTGTCAGTGGATGTCCACAGCAATTTGCCCAATCTGCCAGGCATTGGCTGCTAGGCTGCGTCCCAGTGGTTGAGTCAGTTGATTTGACTAATGTGCTAAGTCCTGAAGTGCCGTTGGAATTTCTTGATTAGGGGCAAGCTGACTATGACGTTTGGGCGTAAAAATTTGATGTTTCAAGTTCTTAGCTCGACGCTTTAAGCATAAAGCTTGATGTTCCGAGTTCTTAGCTCAACGCTCCCAGCAAAAAGCTTGGGACATGGAGTTCTGAACTCGGTTTCCGAGCAAAAAGCCCGATATTCCAAGCAAAAAGCTTGACATTCCGAGTAAATAGCCGGGTGTTCCGAGTTCTTATCACGGTACATCTCTAGCGCAAGTAGCGATTACTTGGATACTTAATCAGCCCTTCATTTCATGAGAGGGAAGCAGAAGTCACCTCCCCGCTTGTCTATGCCTTAGCTTAAAATGAGTAAAGATTATGTAAACTTTCTTAAATAAAGCTTGAGTCAGTTCATCCATGACCTTAGCAACTTCCCTCTTTTCTCCAGTTGAAGCAGACCTGCGATTGCTGTCTGAGAACTTAGTACAGTTAGTAGGTACGCGCCACCCCATCCTCTCATTAGCGGCAGAACACTTATTTGGCGCTGGAGGAAAGCGGTTGCGACCTGCGATTGTGCTGCTAGTCTCGCGGGCGACAATGTTGGAGGAAGATATTACCCCACGTCACCGTCGATTAGCCGAAATTACAGAAATGATTCATACGGCTAGCCTGGTACACGACGACGTAGTGGATGAATCTGAGATGCGGCGCGGCGTTCCCACTGTTCATAGTCTGTTTGGCAATGGTGTGGCGGTGTTGGCGGGAGATTTTTTGTTTGCCCAATCCTCTTGGTACTTAGCTAACCTAGACAATCTGGAGGTAGTCAAACTGCTGTCAGAGGTGATTATGAATTTTGCAGCGGGAGAAATTCAGCAAGGAGTATCGCGGTTTGATACCGCAATTACGCTTGAAGATTACCTGCAAAAAAGTTATTACAAAACCGCTTCTTTGCTTGCCAATAGTTCTAAAGCGGCAGGTTTACTCAGCGACGTATCGCAAGAAACAGCTGAGCAGTTGTATGGTTATGGTCGTCATTGGGGTCTGGCGTTCCAGATTGTAGATGATATTCTGGACTTTACGGGTTCGACGGAAACCTTGGGTAAACCAGCAGGTTCAGACCTTAAAAGTGGGAATCTGACTGCACCAGTATTGTTTGCTTTGGCAGAAAAACCTTACTTAGAAGTGCTGATTGAAAGGAAGTTTGCTCAAATTGGAGATTTAGAGCAAGCGATCGCCCTGATTCACGACAGTCAAGGTATCGAGCGATCGCGTGAATTAGCCGCTCACCATGCCAATCTAGCTGTTGAGCATTTGGCTGATTTACCACCCTCAAAATCCCGCCAAGCGTTGATTAATATGGCTGACTACGTACTAAGTCGGATGTATTAAAAGCTAGGAGTCAAATGGAGACTCAACCATGACTAATGGCAGTAATGACCTCGAAACCATTAAAGAAATTCTGTTTACCGTAGCTAGACGATACGAAGCTGCTGCTGAGCGGATGGACGCTACTGATGAGCGGATTGAACGTCTGGCAAAAGGAACAAATGAGCGGTTGGAACGTTCGGGACAAAGAACAGATGAGCAGATTGAACGTCTGGGACAGAAACAAGAAAGAACTCAAGAGCAGTTGGACCGATTAAGAGAGGATGTTGATATTGCCTTCCAGACCATTAGTTTAATGGTTGAGAACAGTGACCGGGAAATGGCAGAGTTTAAGTCAGTAATCTTAGGATTCCAGACGGAGAACCATCGTATCTGGGAATATTTGATGCGCCGTGACCAAAATAACAACGGCGACCAACCATAGCGGTGAGGGGTGCATTGCTATGATGAAAACGTCTATTGGATAGAGATACGCATTTATTCACGACAGTCAAGGTATCGAGCGATCGCGCTAGAGAACGCCACCCGCCAAGTCTTGATTGATAGAGCTGCACTACATCCTAAGTTGGATGCATTAGGTGTCATATATTTATCACCCGACTCAAGCAATATCAGGCGGTAGCTGGTTAGGGGAATTGGCCGGTACAGAAGGCTTTTGTTTTAGCTGGAGTTGAATTAAGTTTTCGATGTCTTCCCGCCGGATTTCGATCCCGTTAGTTAAATCGCCGGATGTTTCAAAGAAGATGATACTGTCAACCGTTTCTAAGGCAGTCAACTGAAACAAGATGTGAGTCACCGGGAGTGGTACGGCAATCAGATCAGCCTCAACCTCTGTAGGAGAAACAACGGTGATATCTTTTAGAGTGGGGAAAGCGTAGATAACACGCTTTTCAAAATCTGGGTTGGTACGATTAGTTAACGTTGTCATTACCCAGTCAGATTCCAAGCTTTGAAGGATATAGTACTGAGAATGGCGTAACTTTTGGGCAAGTAGCTTAAGTCCAGGAGCGATCGCTGCTACTACTTGGGGAGTAATGCCATCTTGAGGGGCATTGTTAACTAGAACTTGAATCTGTGCATCTAAATCCATAGCGTTAAAAAATTGCTATCACTCTGAGTCTAGCCAGGATGTTCCTGAAATGAACAATGAATAATTTAGTGAGTGGACTAGAGGAATATAAAACTGCGGTTCACTAAAGCATGAAATTCTTAACCCTACCACCGTACATTCACTGGAATATCAAAGCTTAGAAGCTTCAACCCTCGTGTAGTTCTCAGTGAAATTTCGCTTGGAGACACAATAAAGTTAGCGTTAAGTTATTTTCAACCACTTTTAGACACTGGATTAAAAGGAAGAGGACAAGGGGACAAGGAGATGGGGGGACAAGGTGAGAACCCCATGGATAATCTAGGAGCTTGAAACAAGGACATCTTGTACTCTGGTTGTCAACAATCAAGGGTTTAATTTTTCTTCTCTACGCGCTGTATCAGGGGCTTGAGACCACTTGTCGGGTATTTCCCCTTGTCCCCTTGTCTCCCCCTCCTCTTCCGTCAAGGTGAGTTGCTGATTTTTACCAGAGATTTTGTCTAAAACACATGGCTAAATCCAAGATGCAGAGGCGAACACCGCAGGCATTAATGTTGCGTCTACCTGCCTGGAAGTGGCGGCGGCAGATGGCGGCGCTACCTTTAGCAGAAGTGGAAGACTCAATTCCGCTACGGATGCTGGTGCAGGCGCTGGTGGTGGTGGGAATTGTGGCAACAGATATTGCCGCTGAAACTCAACTGAGCTTTTGGGCTGTGCCGCTGAGCGTTGTAGGGGCGACTGCAAGTTGGTACCGCCGCCGCAATCAGAATATCTCAATTAAGTTCTGCATCGCCATTGGCATGATGGTAGCAATGGGAGCATTTTTTGGGCAGTTAGTAGGCGAGTTGAATGACACCAGGTTAGTTTTATCAGAGCTACTAATTCAACTTCAGGTGTTGCACAGCTTCGATTTACCCCGTCGTAAAGACTTGGGTTATTCAATCATAATTGGGCTGATTTTGCTGGGCGTTGCTGCTACGCTGAGTCAGACATTAGCCTTTGCCCCAGTTTTACTGCTATTTTTAGCGATCGCTCTGCCAGTTTTGGTACTAGATTACCGCTCCCGCTTGGGCATAAA
>JBGTCQ010000090.1:0-9730 GCA_041748755.1 Chroococcidiopsidaceae cyanobacterium
TATTAGGAAATTTTATTGCTTCTGTTCCTCATTTTCGATGGTTAAAGTGTTATTTGAGTTAGTGACTCATGCTCAATTTTTTGACTTTCCCAAGTTACATCAGCTCGCCTTTCCCTCATAAATCATTTAGGATTGCTATATAATTGTTTCAGTCAAGATATGCTGGCACTAAAATTGCAGCAAAGCTTCTGGAAAAACTGAACCTATGACTCCAATTTATACACCCAGTCAAACAGCTTTTAGCACTGTCCCACAATGGCAGCCAGCTACTTGGGAAGATTATCTCAATTATCGTGATACTCCTACCACAGAGAGAGTGAGGCTGTTTTTTAATGCCAGCTACCTTTTTGTTGACATGGGTTCAGAAGGAATTAACCACGCCAGCATCGATAACCTATTTACCATGCTGTTTGCTTTTTGGTTTACTCGCTTTGGACAGACTGCTAGCTCTTTAGGGGGTTGTTTAATTGAAAAGCCGAACAAACGCAGCATCGCCAGATATAGTTCTTTACATAGGTGAAGGTATTCCCCAATGGCATCAAGGAGAACCGCGTCGTATTGACTTGAATCAATGGCGAGTCCCTGATTTAGTTGGTGAAGTGTCAGATACTACTCTGGCAACTGACTTGGATGAAAATAAACAACTCTATGCTGAGTTGGAAATCCCTGAGTATTGGGTAATTGATGTTCAAGGAAAACGGGTATTCGCCTTTCGGTTGCAGGAGGATAGATATCAGCAATGTACTTATTCTCTAGCCTTAGATAAGTTGCCAATTTCCTTAATAGAACAAACTCTAGAACGCCTAAGTGAGGGAACTAATATTAGTGCTGCTAGCTGGTTTGCCCAACAAATTGTAAATTTAAATATAGACTAAGCCGCATATTTTCTATTAAAAAAGGTGCAGATAATTAGTTTCTAAAACTGTTCCGCCACAGGCGTTAATTCTCGCTTTAACACAACCCGTTCGCCATAATTCAATAGCCTTTCTATAGTGGCAAGACGGTTTGACCACACTTTAACTTGATAGGGATTCTCTAGAGATTGCGATCGCATCCAGCCTTTAAATTGTGACTGGAAAGCAGTAAGCGATGCTTTTGTCAACACTAATTGACTAGCAGAAGGATCTGCCGCAAGCTGATTTAGGGCGCTTTCTAAATCTTTTGCCTGGGTATTAAATGATGAGAGTGCTGCACCCCGTAGCCAAAGTTGGTTGTTTCCCAAAAGAAAATTCCATTCCCGTTGTAAGGCAGCGTAACGGGCAGTAGCGGTTTGAAACGGCTGACGGTAAGGAATGGGGGCTTGAGATGTGCTGCTGCTTCCTTGGGTGCGTTGAAAAAGCGTCTGTAGCTCATTGCTGAGATTTTCTACAGCAAACAAAGAGTAACCGCTGGCTGGTAAATCTCTTGAGTGCTGAATTTGATCAATCGCTACTGATACAGGCAAATTAAGCAGGCGAATTCCTGGCAAAACCAACGCCGAACCCAATTTGGTTGAAGTGATCCAGGGTTGACTTAGATTGTTGAAGCGATGAGTATCCAGGGCATAAGTCATTGGTACAACTAAATCTATATCACCACGACTTGCCCAAAGTTCCCAGTGCTGCTGTAGTTTATGAATGCGATCGTGTTCTGACAAGGGAAAAACGGCAACCGACATAATCAAGTTCGGGTGCTTTTGCCTTAACCTGTGGGATACAAGAGCGACAAAGGAATCAATTTGCTGGGTGCGAAATTGGGTCCACTTTTGCCAGAGAACGCGATCGCGCGGACGGATCTGTGTTGGATCTACCCCAGTTAATTGCTGAAACTGTTGACGCGCTGCCATGCCATAGCCGTAGGTACGTTCAGCACTCGGATCTTGAAAGGGATAGCGAATATAGTCCAGCTGCAAGCCATCCACTTGATAGCGGCTGACAATTTCATCCAATAGCTGGAGTAAATATTGACGTGCCTCTGGATTAGCTGGGTCTAAAAACGGCTTACCTTGACCTGGTGGAAATAAGCTACCACGATTATCGTAACTAGCCCAGTCGGGATGAGCAGTAATCACTGGCCCGGGGTAATTGGCTGGGAAATTGACTAAGGAATTGTGCCGCTGATTACCAGCAGCAAAAGTCCAAACCCAGGCGTGTAACTCTATCCCCCGCTGATGAGCTAACTTAACTCCAGCTGCCAACGGGTCCCAGCCGCGCACTAATGGGTTTTGTTGTGGTGCGACAACACTTGGGTAGATAGGATAACCAGCGTTGACTGTTTCAAAAAATACTGTGTTAATTCCTGCTGCCGCTAGCCGATCAAAAATCTTTGCTAGTCCCTGCTCCGAGCCAGCACGGACAATGCTACCTCGATCTAACCACATCGCTCGAATTTCTGCTTGAGCAAGCTGGCGATCTCTTGGGTAGTTTTCCCAGAGGAGTTGCTGGGCTTTTTGCCACTGCTGTCTTGCAGCCGCGTAGTTCTGGTTTTTAATTAGCTGGGGCAAGGTTTTAGCTATTTCTCTAGCTGCCGCTACAGCTTTTGTAGCTGGTAGGATTCCCGTTGTACCACTGCTATTTGTAGCGTTAGCAGCTAGCTGGGCGCTCTCAAACCTCCCAATGAGATTTTCTAACTCTTGTCGCAGCGCGATTACTTCTACATTAGTAATTGGCTGTTTGGCGTTGGGTGCTTCCCAACTTCTAGGTGTCAGCCGTTCTAATGGCTCATCCCCCTGCTGTGGTGTAATCCTGGGTATCGCTACCTGTCTAGGAGCAACAGCGACTTGAGGGGTGGGCGGTGATTGCCTACTCGCTTCCCTAATGGCGGTATTCTTTGGCGGCGTGGTTGGTTTAGACTGGGAAGGATTCGCAGTTGCCACTACTGTGCCACCGCAGTTCTTAGGCGCTCCTGCTAGCACCGTAGCTGTAGAAGGTTGAATATAACGGCTCAGCGCTGCCCGTAACCAGGCACTATCTAGCTCTGAGGAGGCGGCATCAACTCCCCAATTCCAGCCTAAAACTGTTGATCTTTCGGTCGTTACAACTGCCGGAGGACTATCTTTGGATTGCCAGACAGCAGCGGGTTTACTGGTTAAACTTGCTGGAATTACAACGCCTCCTTGGACAGTACCGCTGAGTCCGTTTTGACGCACCCATTCTTGGTTTCTGGTACGTAGGGGCTGTAAGTTGGACGGCTTGCTGAGGCTAAATCCCCAGTAAGCCCCCAAGAGCGATCGCAACAGTTGGCGGACTCCCGGTTGGCTCAGGTTGCCTACGGGCCCACTGGCAATTACGCGCCCACCTCTGCTCATCCATGCTTCTAGCGCGAGTGCCTGTCCTGGAGTCAGCGTTTCAATATTTGGCAAAAACAAAATTGGGCTAGAGCCTAAATCTGCTGCGCTCTTGACAGAAGCTAAATCAACCACACAATAACCAACACTGGTAGCCTGTAAACGTGTTGTAATGCCCGTCCATTGATTAGCATTTTCCTGGCTCTTAACCACGCCAAACACAGCATTTTCTGCCCTAGCTACTGGTAGCAACATCAAATAAGAGGCAAGAGGCAACATTCCCAGGCAGATGCGAACGAGGGAGGAAGGCAACAGGGATAAAGGATTTTTTCTTACCAAACTGGGTTTAATCCGCACCAGTTTCGGTAGTACAAGAAACTTAATAGACATTATTTAATACAAGTCTCAATTAGCTCTCCAACTCCCCGCACTGGTAAAACAGGTGTATCGAGCTTACGTGCTAGTTCTGCAAGCGTCATGTCATCTAAAAAACAAGTATCTCCACTTTTCAGCATCATAGCAGGCAACAGAATAGCATCGCCTAAGTATTTACCCTGAAGTTGTTCAAGTAAATCATGACCAGTCAATAGTCCAGTAACAGTAATAGTTTGTCCCCAATAGTGGCTACAAAGTGCTGCCATATTTACTTTCAGTCCAACGACTGAGTTGAGGCGTTGCAGGATCGGCTGAAAGGCTTTTTCCACGGCATTGCCCACTACCCAAGTAAATTGTCGCGGTGGAGAAACTCGTTGCGGTAACTGTTGAGCGGCTAAAGAAAATTGTTTCAGGAAAGAGCGAATTGAACCAACGCCGTTGTCAATCTGGGGATAATCTTCGTAGTCAGATTCAGATGGTAATTCTTGACCTGAAATCAGAAACCACTCATCAGCTAGCCAAGCAAAAGTTGACCCTAGTTGGTGGCGAAATTTAATTTGGAGATCTCTAACTTGGCTGATCGTTTCAGCTGCTTTTTCTCGACTTACTGGTATTAGCTCGTCTGCTGTTGGGCGAAACTGAGTCAAACCAACTGGTACAACTGCTACTGAAGCAACAGTTGGCACTTCCTCTAGATGAAACTGTGCTAAATCCAGTAGAGTACGTTCTAGATGAATGCCATCATTAATTTCAGGACAGACAACTACCTGAGCATGAATTTGGAGCCGCCGCTCTTGAAACCACTTAAGCTGTTGCAATATTTCACCAGCACGAGGGTTTTTCAGCAGTTGAATTCGTACTTCCGGCTCGGTGGCATGGACAGAGACGTATAAGGGAGAGAGCCGCAACTGTGAAATCCGCTGCCATTCTCGTTGAGTGAGATTGGTCAAGGTGAGGTAAGAGCCATATAAAAAGCTTAAACGATAATCGTCGTCTTTCAGGTATAAACTTTGGCGCTTCCCAGGTGGCTGTTGGTCAATGAAGCAAAAAGGACAGCGGTTATTACACTGAATTAAGCCATCAAAAAGGGCGGTGTCAAATTCCAGTCCCAAGTCTTCGTCGTAGTCTTTCTCAATTTCAATTTGATGAGTGTTTCCAGCCGCGTCTAAGACTTCTAGTGCCAGCACTTCGTCAGCACACAAAAACTGATAATCGATTAAGTCACGGGGTCGATTGCCGTTGATCGCAACCAAGTAATCGCCTGATTCAAATCCAATCTCAGCAGCGATGGAATCGGGGAGAACTTTTGTAATTAGGGCTGGACGGATTGGATCACTCATAGAAAGTCATTGGTCATTAGCAAAGAACTAGGGACGTGCGGACTAAGGACAGTTATTAACTATTTTTTAACAGCCCAGAGGAAATTGCACCTAATATTGCCACTCCAAACGCTAGCCTATACCAAATAAATATCCAGGTGTTTTTGGTTTGGAGATAGCGCAGCAGCCAGGCGATCGCAGCATAGGAAAAAACAGCAGCGGAAATAGTCCCAACTACTAAAGAAATTATTCCTGCATTTCCTAACCCTTGCTCCAGAGCACCTTTTAGCTCCACTAAACCAGCTAGAGTGATTGCTGGAATGCCGAGTAAAAAGGAAAAACGCGCGGCGGCGGCGCGTTCTAACCCCATGAATAGTCCCGCTGTCAGTGTTGAACCAGAGCGAGACACACCTGGAATTAATGCCAGAGCCTGCGCTAAGCCCATCAATACTCCGTCTTGAACACCAAGATTGTCAAAGCTGCGCTTGCGCTTTCCTACTTGTTCAGCTAGTCCCAGTAATAGAGACATCCCGATTGAGGCTATGGCGATCGCGGCAAGACTCCGCACTGGTGAGGAGTCAAAGTCTGGAATTAAAATCTTGATCAGTAACCCGAAAATGACGATTGGTATCGTTCCCAGGATAATTCCCAGAGCAATGCGGAAGTCGTTGGAGTCATAATCCGAGCGGGCGATCGCGATGATTGCCCCAGTTGTAATTTGCCTCAGATCACTCCAGAAATACCACAGCACAGCAGCAATACTACCCAACTGAATCACAGCGGTAAAGGCAACTCCCGGATCGCCCCAGCCTAATACTACTGGCACCACTTTTAAATGAGCCGTGCTACTGATGGGCAGGAACTCAGTTAATCCTTGCACCATACCAAGAACAACAGCTTGAAAAAGATTGATCTGCGGTGCCACATCTAAGTTTAGATTGGGCTGGGTACTGAAAACTTTTGTGGGGAGGGCAACAACCGAGACGGCAACGCCTGCACTCAAAAGTGTGAACATTTGACGTTGTAATAAAGCCATATTCTTCTCTTATCTGTAGTCACCAGCAATTAAATCCGGTTTTGTGCAGCCTTCTCCAGCGTGTTGCTGTACACGAAGCTTCTTGCTGCGTTGAATGTCCTCGCTACAGCATAGCTGCAATTAGTCCCAGCTATGCCTACTCAAGTTTTTCACCCATCCTCTAGGCAACCACCAAGCTACCTAAATTCAAAGTAGTCTAAATATGCCCCCAGGGGGTATATTTATTATGATATATTGAACAAGATTAAGTTAAGTAATAAATCTTAATAAGTATTTGGTTAATAATACAGTGTCTTCCTACCCCGCTTCTGCACCATCGATACATTCAGCCCAGGCTAGTAATCGTAATGTTCCTTTCTGGTGGATTGGTTCTAGACGTGCCTGGTTAGTTTTCGCAGTGGCTGTTTTTCTAGTATCCGTGCCAGTGTTTATTGAAGCTCCATTGGTGCGATCGCTACCGTGGCTGAGTTTAGCAATGACAGGATTCTGGGTGTGGCTGAGTTTTGCTTTAATGTCTCGAACATCCACCCAACTATGGGGAGACTTGTTGATGGGGTTCAGTCTTACTTGGTTGACAGGAGCGCTGTATTGGGGCTGGTTACGCTGGGAACCATTGTTACATTTGCCGATAGAGGCGATCGCTCTACCATTTGCCTTAGTCTGTATCAAGCGAGATTGGGGCAAGGTGGGGAACTTTTTTTATTTGGGTTCCCTTATGGGTACGGTGCTAACAGACGTGTATTTTTACATAGTTGATCTAATTCCTTCCTGGCGGCAGTTAATGCAAGTAGAGCTAGAATCAGCATCACCAATTTTGCAAAGTGCAGTAGCACAGGTGCAGACACCTTGGGGGCAAGGCTGGGCGTTAATTCTTGCTCTTATTCTGCTGACACTCGGCGTTTTCCCCTTGCGCTACCAGCAGTTACACTGGTGGGCATTCAGTGGCGCAGTGTTAAGTACAATTTTGGTAGATGGTTTGTTTTGGCTGGCTGCCGCTGCTGCGTAAGCCTGTTTGGAATCCAGAGGATGGGCAATAAATTCACGTAGGGCATTTCTGTCTTTGCCTCCGCCCCTTACTGTAAATAAATTGCAACAGTATTCCTTAAAGTGAATAGTAGCGTTTGCTGAAAGCATAGCGTTAGCCGTTCGCCTCGGAGATCAATACGCTATATAGTAGTTTTTGAGGTGCTATGTATTAATTTGAGTTTGATAGAAAGAGGTAGAGAGACTGTGAAACGATTAATGCGCTTATTAACAACTTTGAGTTTATTGGTGGGGTGCTTGGGATGGTTCGGCGTACCCCAACATGCGATCGCTGCTGACTTGAGCAGTGTCACCTTGCATCCAGTAGCTATTCTGGCAGTTGAGGAAACAACAACTATACGCCGGAATCGAGCAGACGAGAAGCTGGGTACGGAATTCGGTAAAAAAATTGATTTGAATAATACGAACGTGCGGGCGTTTCAGAAGTATCCAGGCATGTATCCCAACCTGGCTCGGAAAATTATCAAGAATGCTCCCTACAAGAATGTAGAGGACGTATTGCAAATTGAGGGACTGAGCGATCGCCAGAAAGAACTTTTGCAATCAAACCTGGATAAATTCGCGGTGACGGACGCGGAATCAGCCTTCACAGAAGGCGACGACCGCTATAACAACGGCATTTACAGATAACGTGCCTTTGGAGATAATTTAATCTCGTAACCCACTTCTTAATCAAGGAGTGGGCTATTAATTTATATGGTGAGTTTTTAAATTCATTTTCAAAACTATTTACCTTGCCCCAGCTAGATAACCTCTGTAAATTTGATGTCTTAGTCGTCGGCGCTGGTGCTGCTGGAATTTACGCGGCTCTTTGCCTGCCCTCTACCCTGAAAGTTGGCTTAATTACAAAAGATACGCTCTCACTTTCTGCTAGTGATTGGGCGCAGGGTGGGATTGCAGCTGCTCTAGCCCCAGAAGATTCCCCGATGCTGCATATTGAAGACACAATGCGAGCCGGAGCGGGTTTGTGCGATCAAGAAGCCGTAACATTTCTGGCAAAACTTGCACCTGAGTGCATTCAGTCGCTGGTAAAAATGGGGGTTGCCTTTGACCGCCATGGTAACGATTTGGCATTGACTTTAGAGGCTGCCCATTCTCGCCGCCGTGTCCTCCATGCCGAAGATACCACAGGTCGAAAAGTAATTACGACTCTAACAGCAGAAGTACTGGGACGCAAAAATATTCAGGTTATTCAGCAAGCATTGGCTTTGAGTCTTTGGCTGAATCCGCAGGGACGCTGCCAAGGTATTAGTTTGGTTTATCAGAGTCAAGTTATTTGGGTAAGAGCCGATGCCGTAGTTCTAGCAACTGGCGGTGGCGGTCAAGTTTTTGCTCAAACAACCAATCCAGCAGTGAGTACCGGAGATGGAGTAGCGATCGCTTGGCGCTCAGGAGCCATTCTCCGAGACTTGGAATTTGTCCAGTTTCATCCTACAGCCCTGACTAAACCAGGTGCTGACCACTTTTTGATTAGTGAAGCGGTACGCGGTGAAGGGGCTCACTTGGTTGATTGTCAAGGACGACGCTTCGCCTTCGATTACCACCCGGCGGGTGAACTCGCGCCTAGAGATGTTGTCAGCCGCGCTATTTTCAGCCATCTACAACGCACTACCACTGATCCAGCCGCTGCCCATGTCTGGTTAGATTTACGACCAATCCCAGCTGAGAAAATTCGCCACAGGTTTCCCAATATCATCCAGGTTTGTCAGCACTGGGGGATTGATGTCTTTTCCGAACCAATTCCCGTTGCTCCATCTGCCCATTACTGGATGGGTGGGATTGTCACAGATTTGAGTAACCGCACATCTATTCCAGGTTTGTATGCTTTAGGAGAAACAGCTAGTACTGGGGTGCATGGGGCAAATCGCTTGGCAAGTAATTCTCTACTAGAATGTATTGTGTTTGGCGCTCAAATGGCTGATATTGACAAGGATGTTTTCTTAAGGCATCACATAGATACATCTGGGGTAGATCCAGTTCAGCAGTCATTGGACCTGACTTCTGTTGATGACTGGTCTACTCAGCTAAAGTTATTAGAAGCTTTGCGTCAAGAGTTACCGCGTCTAGTGTGGCAGGGTGCTGGAATCTGTAGGGAGCAGCAAGGGTTAGAGACTACGATTACTCAGGTAAAAACCTGGCAACAAGAATTTGCTGCTATGCCCCTAACTCAATTCCTGGTAAATTTGCTCCCTGCTCAAGCAGCTAATTTCAATGTTCTACCGACTGAGGGACAATTGCGTCTCTGGGCAGAGACACGCAACTTGCTGGATGTAGCGTACTTAATTCTCAAAAGTGCCGCATTTCGCACTGAAAGTCGTGGCGGACACTATCGTATCGACTATCCCCACCCAGATCCTAATTGGCAAGTTCACACGCTGGTGCAGCAAGAAAAATGGCACAAGTCGCAGTTGTTGGAATAGGGTATTAAATATAGCGAGTTAGCTGAACACGGTAGCGTTCTTTTTTCGTAACCATTACTTCCCCAACCTCTAAACGTCCTTTAGTGCGAATTGCAATTAAGTCGCCTGACTCAACTTGATAACTAGCTTGAGTAATAGATCTCTTGCAAAAGGTTATTTAGCTAGACTGAGTTCATGATTGTACAACCCAGCAATCAGATTGAAACGTAAACCAAAACGTCTACGACGGTTGCGATAGCGCTCAGACAAAATTTTAAATATCTTCAAGCGA
>JBGTCQ010000091.1:0-3914 GCA_041748755.1 Chroococcidiopsidaceae cyanobacterium
TACAAAACCACCATGACTCTTAATAATCCCAATTACAGTTGAAAGACCAAGCCCTGTGCCTTTACCTTGCTCTTTTGTCGTGAAAAATGGCTCAAAAATTCTATCTACTATTTCTGGCGGAATGCCCGTTCCAGTATCGGCAACAGTGAGCACAATATAGGGACCAACAGTTGCCTCAAGATGCATCCGGGCATAATTTTGATCAATAAACAGATTTTCGGCAGAAATACTCAAAGTACCGCCATCAGGCATTGCATCGCGGGCATTGACACAAAGGTTCATCAACACCTGGTGCAGTTGTGTGGCATCTCCAGAGACAGACCAAAGCTCTGGTGCTAGATCCATATAAAATTCAATTGATTTGGGAAATGTCTCGGTAGCAATATGCTTAATTTCCGAAATTAGATGCCTCACTTGAAGAATCACACGCTTGCCTCCGATTCCTTTGGCAAACGACAGCACTTGCTTAACTAAAGCTCCTCCACGCTTAGCATTGGTTTCCACTGTCTTAAGTAACCGCTGACTCCGCTCGTCTAAGATCTTCATCTGCAAAAGTTGCGCGGACATCAGAATTGGAGCCAGCACATTGTTCAAGTCGTGGGCGATGCCACCAGCGAGAGTGCCGATGCTTTCCATGCGCTGGGCGCGTAAGAATTGGGCTTCGAGTTGTCTCTTCTGTGTGATGTCGATATCAACACTGAGAATTGATTTTGGTTTTCCCTCTTCATCACGCACGAGTGTCCAACGACTTTCGACGATGATTTCCTTGCCTGATTTTGTTACTTTGTAAAGTTCACCGCCCCACTCGCCAGCAACGGTAATGATCTTCAGAGCCTCGTGTAGTTGGGTTGAATCCTTATACAAAAGCTTGTTGGCATTTTTGCCGAAAGCTTCTGCTGCTTGCCAACCGTACAAGCGCTCCGCACCTTTATTCCAGAATAAAATTTGGTTGTTCAAATCTCGAACCAGAATTGCATCTGTAGCGATATCAAGTAGGGCTGCTTGTTCGCTAATTTTTTGTTCCGCCCGCTTGCGCTCAACTATTTCAGCTTGCGCCTGCTCGAAAAGTGTAGATTGCTGGATAGCGATCGCCAGCTGCGTTGCTAATTGCTTGAGCAAATCGATCTCTAACTGCTGCCACTGTCGTGGTTCTGCACAGTGGTTAGCTACTAGCAATCCCCACAATTCTTCTCCTTGCAAGATTGGTACCACCATATCGGCTCTGACTTGGAACTGAGCCAGAAACTCTATGTAACATGGGGTGAGATTTTCTGCATAAATATCTGCTGTAGCTTGGATACGACCATGTTTATAAAGCTGGACAAAACTTTCTGCAAAGCTGGGGTCTTTGAGTCTGCTTCCTAGAATAGGTTTCCAGTCAGAACCTACAGATTCTACGATCACAACCCCGCCCCAGTCTGGCTCGAAACGGTAAATAAATACACGATCAGTCTGGAGAAACTGCCGGACTTCCGACACCGTGGTGTTAAGAATCTCCTCTAAGTTTAAAGACTGGCGAATACGCTGGGCAATTTCCACCACCAGTTGCTCCCTCAGGAATTGCTGTCGCAGGGAAACTTCCGTCTGCTTGCGCTCGGTGATATCAGTACACACGCTGATCAGCCCGATCCGGTTGCCGGAGTCATCCACGATGCAGTCGGCACGTAGCAAAGTGGGTACGATTTGACCATTCTTGGTTTTCTTTTCAATCTCGCCCCTCCACGAGCGACCGTTCTGAATCGCCTTAAATACTTGCTCTGCAATCTCCGGCTGGGCATAAATAGCCGCTGGGCCACCTGCTGCATTCAGCTGCTCAACTGTGTAGCCGTAGATATTGATAAACGCTTGGTTATGGTAAATCGATCTACTAGACATATCGGCCATGCCAATGGCATCGCTAGTGCTTTCGATCGCTTGAGTAACGCGGGTCAGCTTTGCCTCTGCCTGCTTGCGTTCGGTAATGTCTGTTTGAATGCCGATGAAGTTAAGTAGTTCGCCTACTTCGGAAAATACCGGAGATATTCTCAATTCGTTCCAGAATGGCTGACCATCTTGGCGATAGTTCAGGATTGTGACTTGAACCTCTAGTTGTTCTGCAATACCCCTCCTAATTTGAGTGATCGCTTGAGCATCTGTACCGGAACCTTGTAGAAAGCGGCAGTTGCGACCGATAATTTCCTCTGGCTGATACCCAGTGATCTGCGAGAAGGCAGGGTTTGTGTAGATAATCGGGTTGTCCGGTTGAGCCGGATCTGTAATCACAATGCCATCTGAGACTGAAGCAACAGCACGTGCAAGTCGCAGGTTCTCAGCAGCAGCTTTTCTTAGTGCCGCCTCATGCCGCTGGCGCTCAGTGATTTCAACCAGATGTTCTGCTTGACTTTGGCGTTCACGCCTGACTTTCTCCCAGTAATTGCAGAAGAAGGCAGCCAAACCAGGCTCGTCCTCAAGTAAGACATCAAAATTGTCCTGTACTCGCTTGTCTGCTTCATACGCAACTTCCGGGTGGGCTTCCATCCACACATGACACATTTTCACGTAAGCAATAAACGTGATTAAGTGCTGGTAGTTCACAGCTCCCAGAATTCGGCGCAATTCTTGCCTGCAATACTCTGCCTGCTCTCGTTCTAAGGCGATAAATATTGCACAGTGGAGTAAGCTCTCTTCAAGTGCTGAGTTTGCCTCTGGTAAAACCGTTAGCTCATCAGGCGTAACGAGGACTAAAAGGTGTTTGTCAACGTCCGTCTCAGTTGAGGGAGGTGATTCTAGCAGTTCTAATACTTCCCGTGCCCTCATCCCTAGCGATCGCAAGGAACAACTATGGCAGATCATGCAGTAGGGAACTGCACAGAAGCGTGATAAGTATGCCGAGAGCTTTTCCTTAAATACAGGCGACAGGGGATTATTAATATATGCAGAAAGTGTTTGTTGCCATAAATTTTCCAACACCTGAGGGTTCTGTGCAGCCGGACCAAAAAAGGGTGGAACAAACCCTAATTTCGCCTCTATTTCTACCTTGATTTGCTCACTTGTTCGCATAGATGATATCTTTCTTCCCTAAGTATTGGCAGCGGCAGAACGCAGGCTCACAACCTGAGGATTCTGATTCTCCGTTAACAAGCTATTACTTAACTCAAATACCAATTACTCTCACTGCTACTGGTCTAATCAGTTGGCAAATTTATTAGTAAAAATGCCTCTAACTATAGTAGTATTTTCTGTGTTAAATTAAAATAATTTATGTTGATTTTAACATACTATAAATATTTATGATAATTGTACTCAAGCTTGTCTACGTGGTACTTAAGCGCTGATAACTAGAACAAAAAGCTAAGATAATTTTTATTTTATATAGGTTAAATTGCTCCACACCTCATAAATTGGCAAAGATCCAGTTTGCCAAAAAATATAGGCAACTTTAATCAACGGTTTTCAAATTCCTTGTAAAGCGGCAGTAGCCCTCTTAACTAATGGCACAATAAATTCAGCCACACAAATCTGGTAAGGCGAGCTAACCGCCGACTTGCTCCTTTTAAACACTGATACCGAAAAACAAATGAATTCTGGAGTCACAACATCTCTATTCTCGTTAATTAAACCAAGAGTAGAGGATAACTTTGCAATTACCTTTGCTCCTTTGTCCTTGGAGGAAGTCTACAGACTGGCAGATGACCCAAGCAATGGGGCAGTAGTTGTTATGAGTGGGATGGTTCGCAATCAAACCGATGGGAAAGCGGTGATTGCCTTGGAGTATCAAGCCTACGAACCGATGGCAGTTCAAGTGTTCCGTCAAATTGCCACTGATATCCGTAACAATTGGACTAACGTAAATCGAGTGGTGATTCATCATCGTGTTGGGCGTTTGCAGATTGGGGAAATCAGCGTTCTGGTAGCAGTGGGTTGTCCTCATCGTT
>JBGTCQ010000092.1:0-9871 GCA_041748755.1 Chroococcidiopsidaceae cyanobacterium
ACTGGAAATAGAGAGTAATCGCCCCCGTCCTCATGAACAAAGCTACCGGGGAGCTACTCAGTTGCTAGAGTTGCCTCTCGATTTGTCTCAAGCGCTCTCAGCACTGAGTCAGCAGGAAGGCGTAACGCTATTTATGACCCTGCTGGCAGCTTTTCAAACATTACTATATCGCTACACGGGACAGACAGACGTAGCTGTTGGCTCACCAATCGCCAATCGCAATCGGCGCGAGGTGGAAGACTTAATTGGATTTTTCGCCAATAGTTTAGTTCTGCGAACCGATTTATCAGGCAATCCTACGTTTCGAGAGTTGCTGGTTAGAGTGCAGCAGGTTGCGGTAGGAGCCTATGCTCATCAAGATTTACCATTCGAGAAACTGGTAGAGGAATTGCATCCAGAACGCAACCTGAGTCGTAATCCCCTATTTCAAACGGTGTTTGCACTTCAGAATACACCAATGGAGCAGCTGGCGCTACCTGGGCTAACGCTCTCGTCTTTTCAGGTAGAAACGACAACCACTCGGTTTGACTTAGAGCTTTATTTGTGGGAGTGTTCGGAGAACTTTAGGAGCTTGTGGGGCGATGGGTGGCAGCAGTCAGAGGGATTGCGGGGTGTTTTGGTGTATAGCACTGATTTATTTGAGCCACAGGCGATCGCGCAAATGCTCCAGCACTTCCAAACGCTATTAGCTGGCGCTGTTGCAAATCCCGACACGTCTTTAGCGGATCTGCCGCTTTTGAGCGCAGCAGAGCAGCATCAACTCCTAATAGAGTGGAATCAGACTGAGCGTGATTATCCAGATCGCCTATGCATTCACCAATTATTTGAAGATCAAGTAGCACAAGGCCCAGATGCGATCGCAGTAAGCTTTGGACGGCAATTTACCTACCAGGAATTAAACAGCGGTAGTAACCAACTGGCGCATTATTTGCGAAAATTAGGTGTAGGCGCTGAAACGCTGGTAGGTATCTGCATGGAACCTTCCCCAATGATGGTGGCTTCTTTGCTAGGTATCCTCAAAGCCGGAGGAGCCTATGTTCCTCTAGATCCAACATATCCACTAGAGCGATTACGGTTCATGCTGGAGGATGCTCAAGTATCTGTGTTGTTGACGCAGGAAGCGATCGCTCCCCTTTTTAATCAGAGTTGGGGGGATCAAGACCTAATCGTTGTTTGCCTGGAGAAGGCTTGGGAGGCGATTACTGTTGAAAGCGAGGAGAACCCCGTCAACCAGACAGCTGCCGATAACCTTGCTTACGTGCTTTACACTTCTGGTTCAACAGGAACACCAAAAGGTGTGGCAGTACCTCATCGAGCCGTGAATCGACTAGTGTGCAACACCAACTACATCACCTGGGAACCTGGAGATAAAGTTGCTCAATGCTCCAACATTTCATTTGATGCAGCAACCTTTGAAATTTGGGGCGCACTTCTGAATGGAGCGCAATTAGTTGGTATCAATCGAGAAATTATACTTTCCCCTCAAGACTTTGCTCAAGAGATTCAACAGCAAGAAATCAGCGTACTGTTTTTGACAACCGCCTTATTTAATCAGATGGCGCAGGAAGTACCATGCTCTTTTCGTTCACTGCGCTACTTGCTATTCGGTGGTGAAGCCGTTGACGTAAGGTGGGTAAAAGCAGTGCTGAAGCACGGCGCACCTAAACATTTGCTGCACGTATATGGACCAACTGAAAATACCACCTTTACTTCCTGGTATGAAGTGCAAGATGTTTCAGAAGCGAGATCAATTCCAATTGGACGCGCGATCGCCAATACTCAAATCTATCTGCTAGATCCTCACCTAAAACCTGTACCCATTGGTGTTAGAGGAGAAATCTACCTCAGCGGTGACGGATTGGCACGAGGCTATTTGAATCGTCCTGATTTGATGGCTGAACGGTTTATTTCCAACCCTTTTAAAAAGTCGAAATTGAATCGTCTGTACAAAACCGGAGATATTGCCCGCTATATTCTGGATGGAAATATCGAATTTGTTGGACGCAGCGACGATCAAGTAAAATTGCGAGGTTTTCGGATTGAATTGGGTGAGATTGAAACGGTGTTAAATCAGCATTCAGCAGTGCGAGAAAGTGTTGTTATGGTACGGGAAGATGAGACGGGCGATCGCCGTTTAGTTGCTTATATCGTTCCCAAAATAGAGCAGAACCCAACTAGCAGCCACCTGCGGAGTTTCCTGAAGACGAAGCTGCCAAACTACATGATACCTACCGCGTTTGTAATATTGGAGGCGTTGCCACTAACACCCAACGGTAAAATAGACCGTCAGGCACTTCCCCTGCCAGATATTGCCAAGGTTGAATTACAAGCAATTAATCAGACACCGCGATCGTCAGTTGAAGTAGAGTTGATGCAGATGTGGGCTGAACTTTTAGGACAACAAGTAGGCATAGAGGACAATTTTTTTGAGTCGGGCGGACATTCACTTTTAGCTACGCAGCTAGTTTCAAGAATCCGTGATCGCTGTGGGGTACAAGTGCCACTCCGCACTCTATTTGAGACACCTACAATCATTGGGTTAGCGCAGTGCATTGAAGCAATAAGTGGAGCTAAGGATTTAACAACGGCTGATACCAAGACAATTGCTTCCCAAAATCGTGAGGAGGTGGAATTTTGACAACTATTGAATTCCTAGCTCACCTGCGCGATCTAGATATTCAAGTCTACGTTGAAGGACTCAGGTTGCGCTGCAATGCACCTGCTGGTGTGTTAACTCCCCAGTTACGCGCAGAGATTACTAAGCATAAATCTGAGTTAATCATCCTGCTGCAACAGGTATCTCAGTTTAACCAAGCTTCTCCCCAGCTTGTACCTGTGTCCCGCCAAAGTACATTACCCCTATCATTTGCCCAACAGCGATTGTGGTTTTTAGAGCAGTTGGTGCCTGGAAATCCTTTCTATAATGTACCAGCAGCTATTCGCCTCACTGGTCAACTTGACTTTACAGCTTTACAGCAGGCCTTTAATGCGATCGCCCAGCGTCATGAAGCTTTGCGTACCAACTTCGTCAAAATAGATGGGCCTGCTCAAATTATTTCTCCCAACGTCAATATATCTCTGCCTATTGTTAATTTGCAGCATTTACCTGTAAAAGATAGACAATTGGCAGCAGGGCAAATCGCAACTGAGTCAGCCCAACGCCCATTTAATCTAGCCACCGATCTGCTGCTACGAGTGAAGTTATTGCAGCTAGATGAAACTGAATATGTCCTGTTGTTGAATCTGCACCACATTGTTTCAGATGGTTGGTCACTAGGTGTGCTGATTCGAGAACTGAGCGTACTCTATACTGCCTTTAGTACCAATCAACCATCTCCCTTACCACCACTGCCCATCCAGTATGCTGACTTTGCTCATTGGCAACGCGAGTGGTTGCAAGGGGAAGTTCTGGAGTCGCAACTGTCTTACTGGCGATCGCACTTAGCCGATCTTCCTCTCTTAAATCTTCCCACTGACAGAACCCGCCCTGCTGTCCAAACCTATCGAGGTGCAACGCACAATTTAGAGTTATCAAATCTAACATCCTCCCTAGAAGCTCTAAGTCAGCAAGCAGGCGTAACTTTGTTCATGACACTGCTAGCAGCATTTCAAACCTTGTTGCACCGCTACACAGGGCAAGCAGATATTGTAGTTGGATCGCCCATTGCCAACCGTAATCGTAGTGAATTAGAACCACTAATTGGTTTTTTTGTCAATAGTTTGGTGTTGCGTGTGGACCTCTCAGATAACCCCACTTTTAGAGAACTTTTGGCACGAGTGCGAGAAATCACTCTAGCAGCCTACGACCATCAGGACTTACCCTTCGAGAAGTTGGTGGAGGAGTTGCATCCAGAGCGCGACTTGAGCCGTAACCCATTGTTTCAAGTCGTCTTTGCCCTCCAAAATGCTCCCATGCAACCCCTGGAGTTACCCGGATTGACACTGAACCCACTCAAGTTTGATGTCAATACCACGCGGTTTGATCTGGAGTTACATTTGTGGGAACAAGGGCATGGGTTGAGCGGATTGTGGGAGGAAATGTCGGAGGAATTGAGCGGCTTTGTAGCGTACAACACAGATTTATTTGATGCGTCTACAATTGCCCGGATGTTCCAGCACTTTCAAACGCTGTTAGAAAATATTGTTGCCAATCCCGATGCCCACATTGCAGATTTACCCCTGCTGAGTGCAGCAGAACGCCATCAACTATTGGTGGAATGGAATCAAACTCAGTGTAACTATTCAGATAATTTATGCCATCAACTGTTTGAAGCGCAAGCAGCACGAACACCTGATGCTATTGCGGTTGCCTTTGCAGACGAGCAACTAACTCACTGGGAATTGGATCAACGTGCTAACAAAATAGCGCATTATTTACAGCAATTAGGCGTTGCTCCTGAAGTTTTAGTGGGGATATGTATTGAGCGCTCCCTGGAAATGGTTGTGGCTATACTGGGTATTTGGAAGGCAGGCGGAGCTTATGTACCTCTCGATCCCAATTATCCACGCGATCGCCTCAAGTTCATGCTGTCTGATACTCAAGTGCAGATTGTTCTGACTGAGCGATCGCTAGCCCCCCTTTTTCAGGAAGAATCAGAATTTGTAAATCTAAAATTAATCTGCCTCGATACTCAATGGAAAACCATTTCCACCAACAATCCCAAATCTCCAAAGAGCAGCGTAACGTTAGATAATCTAGCTTATGTCATTTACACCTCTGGTTCGACTGGAAAACCGAAAGGCGTTCTAGTAGAGCATCGAGGGCTTTGTAACGTAGTCCAAGCTCAGATTCAAGTATTTAATCTGCAACCAGAGAATCGCATTCTGCAATTTAGCTCTCTGAGTTTTGATGCGTCCATCTTTGAAATACTGCTGGCGTTTGGAGTCGGTGCTAGCCTTTACATTCCTCCCAAAACAGCCCGTTTACCTGGATTTGAATTAGTTCAGTTCTTGCAAGCCAAGGCGATCGCTACTGCTATTCTTCCCCCTGCTGTTTTAGCAGTTTTACCAGCAGCAGAACTGCCCAATCTCCGAACGGTTATTGCTGGCGGTGAAGCTTGTTCTAACGAGATTGTGCAGCAATGGGCTGTAAATCGTTACTTTTTCAACGCCTACGGACCAACAGAAGCAACAATCTGGGCAACGGTTGCAAGAGTTAACGCCTCTTTAGACAACAATTACAACAAGCCATCTATTGGTCGTCCCGTCGCTAACACTCAAATTTACCTTCTAGATGCTCACCTCCAGCCTGTACCAATTGGAGTGATTGGCGAGGTTTACATCGGTGGTGATGGACTGGCGCGGGGCTATTTAAATCGTCCTGATTTAACGGTTGAAAAGTTTATTTCCAATCCCCTTGAAAAGTCAAAATTGAATCGTCTGTACAAAACTGGAGATCTTGCTCGCTATCTTGCCGCTGGAAATCTGGAATTTGTTGGTCGCATTGACGAACAAGTGAAAATTCGGGGCTTCCGGATTGAGTTGGGTGAAATTGAAGCACTATTGCATCAACATCCGATGGTACGAGAGGCGGTGGTGATGTCTGACGACGCATCCACAGATAAGCGCATAATTGCCTACATCGTAACAAATCAGGACAATACCCAAGAATCGCAATTGCAGGATGAACAGGTTAGGCAATGGCAAAATCTTTATGATCAAACCTATAATCAGCCTGCTGTAAATAGCAATGCTACTTTCAATATCATAGGCTGGAACAGTAGCTATACGGGGCAACCGATTCCAGCGGAGCAAATGCGGCAATGGGTAAGCGATCGCGCTCAGCAAATTCTGACTTTGCAGCCTCAGCGGGTATTAGAAATTGGTTGCGGTACAGGTTTACTGCTATTTCAACTTGCACCACACTGCACTCAGTACTGGGGAACCGACTTCTCACCTGTGTCCATCCAATACATCGAGCAGCAGTTAGCAACTCAAGCATTACCTCAAGTAAAGTTGCTAACTAGGATGGCAACTGACTTTGAAGGTATAGAAGCAAACGCCTTTGATGCAGTAATTCTCAATTCTGTCGTGCAGTACTTTCCTAGCCTGGACTATTTACTGCAAGTGCTTGAAGGGGCAATTCACGCTGTTGCTCCTGGAGGTTTTGTCTTTATTGGAGATGTGCGGAGTCTACCGCTGTTGTCAGCTTTCCATGCTGCGGTGCAACTGCATCAAGCAGATATGACCGTTAGTCGAGAGCAATTAGGGCAGCAGGTACAGATGGCGATATTTCAGGAAACCGAACTTGTAATCGATCCTGCTTTCTTTCACGCTTTGAAACAGCGCTTTGAGCGAATTAGCAATGTCCAAGTTCAGCTTACACGCGGTCGATATGATAATGAATTGACTCAGTTTCGCTACAATGTGATTCTGCGTATTGAGGCAGAGGGAGTTAAAAGAGCAGGGGGAGCAGGGGAAACTGGGGAGGCAGGGGGAGCGAAGATTGCTTATACTCAATTGAATTGGACTGAAGACAATTTAAGCTATGTATTGGTACGTCAGCATTTAGTCGCTCAGCCAGATGTACTTAGAATCTCAGGAATTCCTAATGCCCGTGTCATGGCAGCAGTCAAAACGGCAGAATGGTTAATGACAGAAACGACGGCAGCACCTAAAACTGTAGGACAAATGCGTGAGGCGCTACAGCAGCTTGGATCAGGCATTGATCCGGAAGATTGGTGGAACCTAGCAACAGAATTGCCTTACACAGTTGACGTGAGTTGGTCAAATGCAGATTCTACAGGTTGCTATGATGTTGTTTTTCAGCACCAATCCGTGGTACAGGACAAGGAGAGAATTAGGGGAAACTCCCCTTGTCCCCCCTTCTCCTTGTCCCCCCATCCTTCCCATCCAGCCCGTCTCTGGGAGACTTACGCTAATAATCCTGCACAGACACAATTTACTCGCCACTTGATTCCCCAACTGCGAAGTTACTTGGAGCAAAAATTACCTGAATATATGGTGCCTGCTGCCTTTGTGGTGTTGGAGAAACTACCCCTGACATCCAATGGCAAAGTTAACCGTCGTGCGCTCCCAGCAACAGACTTAGTGAAGCGATGGGGAGATGATGCCGCACCGCGATCGCCTATTGAGGAAAAACTGGTAAGTATTTGGGCTGATTTACTAGGACTCAAGCGTGTAGGAATTCACGACAACTTCTTCCATTTGGGGGGACATTCGTTGCTGGCGACTCAACTAACTTCCCGCATCCGCGATGCCTTTGGGGTAGAGTTACCTTTACGTAATGTGTTTGAGTCACCTGCTTTAGCCCAACTTGCCAAACTCATCGAAGATTTACAGAGTCGTCATAAACAACAAGATCCAGGGATTGTTCCGCTTTCTCGTGATGCTCATCGCCGCCTGCGCTCCTCACTCAACCCTTGAAAATACATAGAAGGTAACGCTTGACTTCCACCAGTCTTTCGCATGCTGAATTTGTCTTTCCAGCATCGTTCGCCCAGCAGCGACTGTGGTTTCTCAACCAGTTAGCGCCCGAAAATCCCTTTTACAACGTATCCGCTGCTATTCGTCTAACCGGACATCTTAACATCACTGCCCTAGAGCAAACATTTAAAGAAATCGTGCGCCGTCATGAAGTTTTGCGGACAACGTTTGAAATGGTGGAGGGACAACTCAATCAAGTGGTTGTGGAGAGCGTGACTATATCTCTCGCTGTCGTAGATTTACGTTATTTGGACGTGAGTGAGCGGGAAGCAGCAGCAAGGCAACAGGCGATCGCTCAATCTCAACGGACCTTCGACCTTACCGCAGACATTCTACTCCGGGTGAGCGTCTTTCAAATAGATGAAACTGACCACATCCTGCTATTGAACCTGCACCATATTATTGCTGATGGTTGGTCAATCGGTGTGCTAGTACGAGAACTCGGCACCCTCTATACTGCCTTCAGTTCGGGTAAACTTTCCCCTCTGCTAGATTTGCCCATCCAATATGCCGACTTCGCCCACTGGCAACGGGAATGGTTACAAGAGCAACTGGAACCACAAATATCTTACTGGCTAAAGCAACTAGCCAATTTCCCAGGTTTAAATCTGCCAACTGATCGCACCCGACTTGCCGTCCAAACCTACCGAGGTGCAACGTACAATTTCGAGATATCAAAAAGTCTAACTGCATCTTTAGAAATCTTAAGTCAACAAGAAGGTGTCACCCTGTTCATGACACTGCTGGCAGCATTTCAAACATTGTTATATCGCTACACAGGACAGGAAGATATTGTTGTTGGATCGCCAATTGCCAACCGCAACCGGGCTGAATTAGAACCATTGATTGGTTTTTTTGTCAATAGTCTGGTGCTACGCACAGATTTATCTGGTAACCCCAGCTTTCGGGAACTGCTCTTACGAGTGCGGGAAGTGACATTAGGAGCTTATGCCTATCAGGACTTGCCTTTCGAGAAGTTAGTCCAAGAACTCAACCCAGAGCGGGACTTGAGTAGGCATCCTCTGTTTCAAGTGGCGATCGCTCTGCAAAACACACCAATTACAGCTCTACAGCTACCCGGACTAGCACTCTCGCAGTTCGAGTTTGACCCCGCCACAAATAGGTTAGATTTGGAATTGCATCTGTGGCAGACTTCAGAGGGACTGAAAGGGCAGGTGATTTATAGTACTGATTTGTTTGACAGCAGTACCGTTACCAGAATACTGGGACATTTCCAAACCCTGCTGTTAGGAATTATTGCCAACCCAGATCGACGATTGGTAGAGTTGCCAATCTTGACAGTAGCGGAACGCCAGCAGTTACTTGTTGAGTGGAATAATACCTACAAAGATCATGCTTTTAATCAATGTATCCATCAGTTATTTGAGTTACAGGCAAGCTTAACTCCAGAGGCACTCGCTGTTGTCTATAAAGATGAGCAACTAACCTACCAAGAGTTGAATCGGCGCAGTAATCAATTAGCACACTACTTGCAAAAACTTGGAGTTGCACCAGAAGTCAAGGTTGGCATTTGCGTAGAGCGATCGCTCTTAATGGTAGTAGCCATTTTGGGGATTCTCAAAGCTGGAGGAGCATATGTGCCCCTAGATTCAACTTATCCCCCTGAACGCCTGAAGTTTATATTAGAGGATGCCCAGGTATCCATCCTGCTAACACAACAATCCTTAGCCTCTCTGTTTATGGGGGATTGGGGAGATCATCAATTGGTCTACCTTGATCGCAATCAAGAAATCATTACTCAACAGAGTCAAGAAAATCCAAACACCAGTGTAACTTCCACAAATCTTGCCTATGTAATTTACACTTCTGGCTCAACCGGACAACCCAAAGGGGTTTTAGTCGAACATCGTGGACTGTGCAATCTAGTTGACGCTCAAATTCAAACCTTTGCTGTAAAACCAGAGGATCGGATTTTACAATTCGCTTCCCTCAGCTTTGATGCCTCCATCTTTGAGATTGTTATGGCATTGGGAGTAGGTGCAACACTTTTTATAGTGCCAGAAGAAGCACGTCTAGGCTCAGCATTAATTTCGTATTTGCGGCAGCACGCCATCACTCATGCTACTCTTCCGCCTGCCGTACTAATGAGTTTACAACCAACAAAATTGCCTACCCTGCAAACCCTGATTTCTGCTGGGGAGGCTTGTTCACCAGAAATTGTAGCTCGTTGGGCGGATACAAGGCGCTTCTTTAATGCTTACGGACTGACGGAAACAACTGTTTGGTCTACTGTTGCTGAGGTGACTGATAGTAGTTGTACTTCAATAGGTCGAGCGATCGCCAATACTCAAATTTATGTTCTCGATGCCCATCTCCAACCTCAGCCCATCGGTATTCCTGGTGAATTATATATTGGTGGAGTAGGTTTAGCACGAGGCTACCTCAACCGTCCGGATTTGACTGC
>JBGTCQ010000093.1:0-5845 GCA_041748755.1 Chroococcidiopsidaceae cyanobacterium
AGCTCTTGACCTAACTTCTGTACAAGCCAGGTACACCCATCACTACAACATAGGTGATGTAGTGGTTCCGCTCCGTGAGTATCGACGCTCAGGACTACATAAATCTCAGCCCTACACAGTTGAAGCAATTGCAAAAGATAAGCTCACCCTGAGCGATGTGGCGGGAAATTATTTAACGATTGACCCGATGAAGTTTCGCAAGACAGTTTACAAGCAAGAAGCTATTGAAATTGCTGTAGGAGATTGCCTCAAGTGGACTCGTAACGATAAGGAACTGAGTCGCCGCAATGGGCAGGAGTTTACGGTTGTCGGGATTGAGGGACAGACAGCAACTATTGAATATTTAGATGGTTTGAGTGATCGCATTGACCTCACACAACCGTTGCATTGCGATTATGCTTTAGTATCCACTACCTATTCTTCTCAAGGCAAAACTGCTGATCGGGTGCTGATCTCATCCACTGTAGATCCCACTGTGAGCCAGGAGAGTGTCTATGTCGCAATCAGCCGAGCTAAACACGATCTAAAGATATTTGCTGAAGACAGAAAGTTTTTGTTTGAGCAAGCAGAAGAAAGCAATGCCCAAGAAACAGTGCTGGAATTATTACAACCACAGCCCTTAGCACAAGCTGCACAACCAGCACCAGCAAGAGTTAAGCAGGGAGCGTCGCTATCGGTAGGTGTTACTGAAAAACCGAATGTATTGTGCCAGGAGAAATCTCCAACTCCAAATATTGAAAAATCAATTCATCGCTCAAGAATTCCCCACCAGGTAAAACTAACAGAGCCACCGCAGCCAAAACAAAAAATCAAACACTCAAAGCCAATAGAACGCCCCAAACCATTAGAGGCATTCTGGGTTCCAGGTAATGCGGGTGATGCACCATTGCACATTGAAGAAAAACACTGGCACGAACTGGTAGAGGGCAGCGCTATTCATCCGGCGATCGCCTCTCGGAATTTCCGCAGCTTGGGGTTCGACTCTATCGAGAGATCCCACGAAGCTTGGGAATACCTGATGTACAGCGATAAGCTAGAGCGGCTAAACACCGGACGACTATCTAGTGGGATGTTAAACAGATATGCCCACATTGAAGCAGGTGGCTGGTGGTGCAGTGCGGGTGTAGATGCCCGCTCTTTCACAGGTCTGCAACTAGGACAGAAGCCATCTGAACAAATTTGGGGCTGCTACAAGCCGGATGCACCAAGAGAAAACATAGATAAACCAGGGAAGAAGATTAAGTACGAGCATCCGCCGAAAACAGATCTGAGTATCTTTCTACTGGAAGTACCCGATGACATTGCTGAACGTATCTACAACAAAGCAGGTGTTGATCCTGAAGTAAGTGATCGCGCTAGTGGATTCTGGTATTGCATCTGGAAACATAATCTACCCGTCACTCTTACTGAGGGAGCAAAGAAAGCTGGTAGTTTACTGAGCCAGGGTCATGCAGCTATTGGACTACCAGGAATTTACGCAGGCTACCGCAGTAAGGACGAGCAGAGAAATGAAATCAAGGCTCATTTGCATAATGAACTGGCAGTTTTCGCAACTCCAGGGCGTGAGATTCGCTTCTGCTTCGACTTTGAAACACGCTCTGAAACAAAGCGCAATATTGAGATTGCTATTTCTCGAACTGGCAGCTTATTACAACAGCAGTCAGCCAAAGTTAAAGTTATCAGCCTGCCGGGACCAGAGAAAGGCGTTGACGATTTCATTGTTGCTAATTCCCCACTAGCCTACGAGCAACAACACTTAAATGCACTGCAATTACAGCAGTGGCGAGTTCAGTGCAAGCAGCAACGGCAGGCTGTGGAGCCGCCCAAGATATTAATCGTTGATGAGAGGAAAGTACAGCTAAAAGCAAAGTTCAATCTTCAGCAACTTAATAATCAGCAAAATCTATCAAACACAGAGGAGAAAACTCATGACTTCAACAGCCAACAACTTGAAACAGAGCCAACAGCAGAACGACGCAGTTTTATTAGCAGAGATCGCATCTCTGACACAGAGCGTGGAAGATTTAAAAGCTCAAAACGTAGAAGTCTTAGAGCAAAACAAGGACTTGCAGGCGGATATGCGAAAGCAATTAAGCACAATTCCGTTGACAGTGAAGGAGATGTTAGACGCCTTCATCGCCCAGTTCAAGCAAGCGTTGGAGGAACAGAAATCAGACAAAATGAGCAATTCTCTCAAAGAGTTGAGCGCGGCAATGAACAATCTCTCGGTCAGACTAGAGAATACAAGCATGGTACAGCTTCAAGTCAACGAGCAGGTGCTGGAGGCTTACGAAGAAATTATGGACAAGAAGAAGCAAATTCCGCTCAACGGACAGAGGCAGCCGCCCATGCCATCGGAGAATGGTCAACAGCCTTAACAGACCTGGCGCAGTCAGTGCAGTCAGTCAATGATGAACAAAGCATTGAGGAAAGTGGCCTAAACCTTAAACTAGCTGCACTAACCCAACGTATTGCCGAGCTAAATTCAGAACCCAGACAGTATCAATTTGAGGGATTGTCAGAACTTGCGGGAGCATTAATACAGCAAGAGGCTGAACATAATTTAGGGGAAGGTCTGACGCAGATTCAGGCAACACTCGCTCAACTTACTCTAGTGCCGAATGAGGTAATAGATGCGGCTGCGCTGATTGACGAGTTGCGACCTCAGACGGAGCAGCTAGTTCAAGCTATTCATAACTGGCAGTCTGAACGACAAGTTTCACAGGCGATTTCCGTTGTGCATAAAGTTGTCCAACAACTTCAGCAAGGGCAAGCATTTGATTTCGGTGTTCTAGCAGAGTCAGTCAACTCAGTTACTGAAGAACAGTTATTGACTGCAACGGGCTTAGAAGTAAAACTTGCTGATATTGCTCAACAACTGGAAGAATTCACTGTTGAAGTGCCAACTCAGTTTGAAGGCATGAGTGAGCTAGTAGAGAATTTGCAATCAGTCCAAGCTGAATCGCAATTGCTAAAGGAACATCTGACAGATCAGGTGGCTGCCCTCACGGATCTGATTGGTCACTTTAGTAATAAACCTCATGAATATGAGTTTGAGGGCATCACCGAAATAGCTCAATTGTTTTCCCAGCAGCAAACTCAAACATCTCTTTCTAACACACTAGAAGAAATTGCTGAACTCGCTCTGAATCTGGAGCGCCGGAAAGCATTCACCGAACTTGCTCAAACAGTTCACTTATTCAACGTCCAGCAACAATGTCAAGACAGTGGCTTGCCAGAACAGCTACAAGCAATAAGTGAACGAATTACAGGGCCAAATAAGCAGATCATTAACCACAAATTCAAAGGAATAAATGAACTTGCAGAGACTCTCTACGAACGACAAGCTGCCCAAGTTTTCACAGAGGGAGTAGGCGTAGAACAGTTACAACACTTGGTAGAAAAAATAAGGCACACAGGTCTAAGCACTACGGCGCAGTCAACAATGACCCCACCTACAAGCACTTTTACTCCTCCCCGAAAGTTAACAAACCCTCCCAGAGCTAACCAAGATAAACAAGCAGCGTTTAAGTCCCACGCTAACTCCGTTCGGGATATCCCCATTGAAGAAGTAGCAGAACGTTTGGGCTTAGAGCGCGATCTCCGCGATAAGCATAAGTGGAAAGGCGTTGGGCAGACTATTAGTATCAATGGTCAGAAGTTCTACGACCATTTGGAACAAAAGGGTGGTTATGGTGCAATTGACCTAGTGATGCACGTCCAGGGGCGTAACTTTAAGGAATCTGTTGATTGGCTATCGAATGGTATCAATGAGTTACCAACACGACAAGAGCGCTCCCAAAGGGGCAAGCCATCTTCGATAGCGTCACCACAAATACTACAAGAACGCCAGCCCTTTCAGCCACCCATACCAGACAAAAATAAGTGGCAGGAAGTAAAGCAGTATCTTGTCCAGCAGCGAGGGCTACCCGTATCACTGGTTGATGAGTTGCATTCCTCTGGCAAAATTTATGCTGCTGGTTTAGAACCGGAAGCCCTACAAAAACTAAGTTCAAAAGGCTATTCTCACCCAGAAGCTATTACTAATGCTGTTTTTCTGCGTCATAATCTAGCCCAAGAACCCACCGGAGCTTCCTTGCGTGGAGTTTCAGAAGGTAGTTCTTTCAAGGGATTGGCAACTGGTAGTAATCGGGATAACGGATGGTTCTCATTTACTACGGGGGAGGGACAGCTAGAGCGGATTGTGCTGGTCGAGTCAGCAATTGATGCGATGTCGGCAGCGGCATTAGCTAAACAGCCTGGGAAGACAATGTTTATATCTACAGATGGTGCTGGTTCTGTCCCAGTTGATTGGTTACAACAGCAGCAAGCACAGGGAATTCAGATAATCGCAGCCCACGATGCCGACCGCGCTGGCGAAGAAATGGCTTGGCGGCTGGCTGCGGAAGTTCCAGCCATTACGAGAGCAATACCGAATCATGGTAAAGACTGGAACGAGCAATTAAAGGGCAATCGCCAACCCAAGCAAGCCGAGACGCTCCTAGACCATCCTGAGTGGCAGCGCGTTGCACAGGCGATTGGTAAACCCATTGCCTATATTGAGCGAATAAAAGCTGTTACTGAAGCTGGAAAAGCTTTGCCAGGTCAGGCTAAATCCGCAATGCAGCAAGATTTTCAAAGCTACAGGCAAACTTCTACTGATCTTTGGCAATGGCATCAGGCAGTAAAAACTCTTGGTGAATCTGAATCTTACCTAAAGCGGATTGCGGATGTGGCTCTAGCTTTCCATCATTCCAAGCAGCCTATTCCTCTGCAACAGAAGGCAATGTCCTCCATGCAGCAAGACCTTTTACAGTACGAACGACTGCTGACCCAAAAGCTGTGGCAACGCTATAGCCAGAATGCTGACCTAACTCGTCCAGTCAAAACTGCTGGCATCGTCGCTATTGCAGCACTAATTGACGGTCATTCTCCTGAGAGGATTCAGAAAATTCTAGAGCATGACCCAGAAGTAACGAAAATTAGACAAAGGGCTGGAGAAAATGCAGCCCAAAAGCACCTTGCAATAGCAATGCGGAATGCAGAATATCGAAGGCGATCGCCCAGTCAGCCTCAGCAACTTGATAAACAAAGGCAGCAAAAGCAGGAGCCGGGATTGCAGTTGTAAAAAATGGTCGAATGCTGCTTGTTACAATGAATTCAACTTGCCTGTTTTTTGCTAGAAGTGTATGCTCCCAGATATATCTGAAGTTCCAGAAAAATTACCCTTACTAGAAGCAATATGCTGGCAGATCAGTGATGTTAAAAACTTTTCTCCTAAAGAAATGCTAATTAGCTATGAGCGGGGCTGGCATTATCTAGGTGTATTAGGAGAACCGTCTCCAGAAGAACTTCTTTTTATCAAAAAACTGATCCAACGCTACGGGTCGTGGTTAGCAACAGATGTTTAACCGAGAATTCCATCAAAAAATTCTTACTGTTCTAAATCATCTTGATAGCGCATTTCTAGTTGATTGTCATGCTTATTTCGGGGGCGGGACGCTGGTTAGCCTCAGACATGGCGAACATAGGTTGAGTAAAGATATTGACTTTATGTGTCCCATAGGTCAAGGATACCGTCTGCTGCGTCAAGGAGTTCTTGACAAAGGCTATGATGCAATTTTTAGTAGCTTTGGTGACATAGTGTTACCAAGGGAAATCCAAGCTAATCAATACGGAATTAGATTTCCAGTTATTTTAGAGGAAACCCCGATCAAATTTGAGATTGTCGTAGAAGGATACATTCAATTCGGGAGTCCAGACTATCCGAGTTGGTCTCCTGTGCCATGTCTAAACAAAACTGATAGTTTTGCTGAAAAGCTATTAGCTAATGCTGATCGATGGC
>JBGTCQ010000094.1:0-9317 GCA_041748755.1 Chroococcidiopsidaceae cyanobacterium
AGCTGCTCAACTGACTGGGCGACCGCATCTGTAATTCCCCCAGCAAATAGAAAATAGGGCAGAATTCCAATCTGCTGACAACCTGCTTTAACTAACTGTTTCACCCGCGATTCCAACTTTGGTGGCATCGCCCAGTATGCAGCCACCGCGCCTAATTGCGTTGCGATTACTTCAACGGTTTGTTTAGAACCAGTACGACGACTACCGTGAGCTAATAGAATCCAGCCATCTGCTGCTGTAGCAATCATTGATGCCAATAAACGACTCAGACCGGGGTGAGTGCCTAAGTGAGGACGCAAGTCAATCTTCAAGTCTTGTCCTAAAGCTTGCTGTGCTCTGGCCACTTCAGCCGGAATATCTTCCATCACATGCACTCCGGACAGGAGAAACAGCGGTACTACCTGAACGTGGTTGAAGCCAGATGCCAGGGTGCGATCGCCAAATTGTCTAATCTGCTCATGCAACGGTTCAGCACTCAGTTCCAAATAAGCTGTACCTACCAGTGCCTCTGGAGATGCTGCCAACCCACCAGCAGGGTATTTTAAGAGGCTAGGCTTGAACCGCAAACCGCTATTGGGTGCTATCTGCGCCCTGTCTGCTTCAGGGAGATTTATTCTCCCCAACTGCCGTTGAGAAATCAGTTTTGCCAGCTGCTCCATAGCAAATTGAGGGCGTGGATCGCGACTTCCGTGAGATACCAGCAGATAAGCAGATGACATTTACGAATGCGTAACTAAGAGCTTTAACTTTGAATACATTAACTATCAAATGTCACTCCTGAAAATATTTCTGTATCAAATATTTCTTTTACACTTAATAGCAGGATTAGATTTAGTTTAAATAACTTTTAAACTTATTGACATTATTAAACTAATGCCTATACCGATACTTTATAATGACATTATTTATTATTAGAAAAAACATAAGTCAGCAGGTGAACTACCTACTGACTTACATATTACTGTTCCTAGCTTATTTTCGCTATCAAATAACTATGATTGACTTTCGGCAACTGGGTCAGCAACATAGCGGAAAGTCGGCTCTGAGTTCCAAGGTCCACGCTCATCTTCCTTACCATTAGAAGACAAGTTGTAGTAAATATCAACGGTTTCATCTGGCTGGATATTGCCAAACATAGGGTCAGTTAGTTTACCCATCGCATCCAGCGCCTTCATAAACATCTGAGTATGAGAAATCTCACGGCTCAACAAATGCACTAACGTTTTTTTAGTGCCTTCATCAGGGGCAAGTTTAATCAACGCTTCATAAGTCTGACGTGCTCCAGCCTCAGCAGCAATATTAGCGCGTAAGTCACGTACCACATCTCCACCTTCGTTAATGTAGCTTGCACTCCAAGTATTACCTTGACTGTCTAGTAGGTGCGGCCCCATGCCACGTACTGCAAATAGTGTGCTTTTGTAAGCTTCAGTTTGGTCGACATTCTTGGTATGAGCTTCAATCATTTTTCCGACCATTTCCAAATGACCAAACTCTTCAAGTGCAATATCTTGAAGCATATCTTTTATCCCAGCATTCTCAACATGGAATGACTGTACCCAGTATTGCAAAGCGGCCGTAAGTTCTCCGGTTGCTCCACCAAACTGCTCTAGAAGCAACTGGGCAAAACGCGGATTCGCTTCATTAACATTTACAGTGTGAATAGTTTCTTTCTTGTGAAAAAACACGCAGGAACTCCTCTTTATTACTAACCCTTTCAAGTATCAACCACTAACCCAATGTAAAAAAGGATACTCTTAAGTAATTAATACTAGAAATAGATAAATTTCTATTCTTTATAAGATGTTAAACCTGATAGCTAAGTTAAACCTGCATCTTGAGAAAGAGTTATTAGGTAAGTACCTCTAACCAAAGTAGCCATTGTTTTAATATATGCAAGCTTCAAAAAGACTGCTTCTAGTTGTTTTTAGTAAACAAACTTAAGATAGATTCAGTAAGAGTGCTTTATAATTTTTGAATTAGGGTATCAGCTGAGTTGATGGAGCAAATCAAAAAGCTGTCATTTGTTGCCATTCCCGTAGACTTTTATGATTTAATTAGCTTTGAAAATTTACAATGAGTTGCTGCATAGATTGTTGTTAGAGAGGATTTGGCGTTTGTACCCTTGACGCAAGGAACTTATTTCTTGCATCTAATACCACCAGGAGACAGCAGGGATGACGGGAATTGAGATCGCAACCCATTGGGAAGCAGGTTTATCTTACTCCGTTACGTAGTAATATCAGTTAACTTAAATAAAGACGACACCTGCACAGAGCCCTACAGGAAAGTCTCAGGAAGTATTCTCAGTTCTCAGTTAGAGGCTTGACAGTGGTTCCTCATATGAATTTAACAAGCTTAACTACCTCTTAATTTCCATGAACATTCTTAGCAATCTGCTTTCTCAACCGGCTCAATCTTCGCGTACTAAAAGACGCAGAGGAATTGAAATTAAGTCGCCGCGTGAGATTGAAATCATGCGACAATCTGCAAAGATTGTCGCAACGGTGCTGAAAGAGATTTCAGAACTGGTACAGCCGGGAATGACGACTGCTGATTTGGATGCTCACGCAGAAAAGCGCATCCGCGAGATGGGCGCAACTCCTAGCTTTAAAGGCTATCACGGGTTTCCAGCTTCGATTTGTTCCAGTATTAATAATGAAATTGTACATGGCATCCCCAGCTCTAAAAAAGTAATTCGGGCGGGAGATGTCTTAAAAGTAGATACAGGTGCTTATCAACAAGGCTTTCACGGTGATTCCTGCATTACGATCGCAGTTGGCGCAGTTAGCCCAGAAGCAGCTAAATTGATTCGTGTGGCAGAAGAAGCTCTTTACAAAGGAATTGAACAAGTTAAAGCGGGTAACTACTTAATCGACCTTGCTGGTGCAATTCAAGATCATGTAGAGGCAAATGGCTTCAGTATAGTTGAAGACTTTACTGGTCACGGTGTCGGTCGCAACCTGCACGAGGAACCCTCAGTATTTAACTTCCGCACCCGTGAGATGCCTAATGTTAAGCTGCGGACAGGAATGACGCTGGCGATTGAGCCAATTGTGAATGCAGGTTCTAAATTTTCGCGCACACTAACAGATCGCTGGACAGCGGTGACAGTGGATAATTCTCTATCGGCTCAGTTTGAGCATACAGTATTGGTAACAAATGAAGGCTATGAGATTTTGACTGATCGCTCTAAGGTCTAAGTTTTTTAGGGGTAATTGTCACCCCAATTAAGCTTCTATATGAAAAACTTGAATTACTCCCAGTTGTAATATGTATCTAACAGCGCAAGAGTTGGAAGCTCAAATGCCGGATGCTACCCAACTTTTGAGTGATGAGCCAGAAATGGAAAGCTCTTTGCACTACAGCCAACTGCTCATCCTCGTTAGTTGCCTGGAATGGTTATGGCGCAACCAGGATGATTTTTTTATTGGTGCTAATCTGACGATTTATTTTAGTCGTCAACAACTGCGGAACCGCGACTTTCGTGGTCCTGACTTTTTCCTAGTAAAACAAACAGAAAAACGCGATCGCAAGTCTTGGGTAGTGTGGGAAGAAGCAGGCAAATATCCAGATTTAATTATTGAATTACTTTCGACTTCCACAGCTAATGTTGATCGGACGTTGAAGAAAGAATTGTACCAAAACCAGTTTCGGACACCCGAATATTTTTGGTTTTCACCGGATGATTTGGAGTTTGCTGGATTTAGGCTAGTAGGAAATCTATATCAAGAAATTACACCCGATTCTAGGAGTTGGCTGTGGAGTGAGGTTTTAGGTTTATATCTGGGTGTAGCAGCAGGGAAATTACGCTACTTTACGTCTGATGGCATTTTAGTACCTTCACCAGAAGAAGCAGCTGAACAGGAAAGACAGCAGAAGGAAATTGCTCAACGGCAGGTGGAACAGGAACGAATAAGGTCAGAACGGCTAGCAGAAAGATTGCGATCGCTTGGTGTTGACCCAGATAGTTTAGATTAGAGCGATCGCGCCTCTGATAACTCAAGCTAGCACAACTGCAATCGTGTTTTTCCTTAATAGATATAAAGTACAAATGTAGTGATAATCACTTGTACGGTGTAGTAAAAGGTACTAGACTATCCATTAAATCTGATACTCACTAAGCATGAATATAATCAAGGTACGGTCTAACCGCCAAGGTCTGAACCCACTATTTTTATTACTAGGGATGGTATCAAGTTGGATTGTGGTGATGCCGCCGCGTATCCTGGCACAACAGGTCACTACGATAAGTGTCGATCCTACAATTGGGGGTGAAAAGGTCAATCCGCTTGTTTTTGGAGCTAACCACCGCTACGGCTACAGTGGCTTTTCCATGTGGGACACGCAAAATAACAACGCTTATCCAGCTTTCTCAACCGCATTCCGGAATGCGGGAATCACATCGGTACGATTTCCCGGAGGTACTATTGCTGGCACATATCATTGGCGACGGGCAATCGGACCATTGGCACAACGCACGCGCAATGTTCACGGAAGTACAAAAAATGATGATTCGCTGCCGGTAACGAATGAGTTTGGTCCAGATGAGTTCGGTCGTTTCATTCAACAAAATGGAGCAACTGGTACAGTCGTCGTCAACATTGGAACGGGGACTGCCCAAGAAGCCGCAGATTGGGTTGAATACATGAATGCGCCAGTGGGCACAAATCCTGGTGGTGGTATAGCCTGGGCTGAGGTGCGGCAGGACAATGGTAGTACGGACCCCTACAACATTCCCTACTGGGAGGTTGGTAATGAGAATGACAACAAAAACCAAGTGTACTGGATGGGTGCGGTCAATAAACAGAAATACGC
This sequence comes from Chroococcidiopsidaceae cyanobacterium, assembly GCA_041748755.1. Taxonomy (GTDB): domain Bacteria; phylum Cyanobacteriota; class Cyanobacteriia; order Cyanobacteriales; family Chroococcidiopsidaceae; genus JAHHHE01. The sequence goes on from JBGTCQ010000094.1 coordinate 4,816, forward strand.
ATTTGGTGGCACGACGACGTTTACCGGGCAGAGGGTGGGGAAGTTTGACGACCACCGTGATTCAGCGGCTGTGAGTAATGGCGAAGCATCCCAGGTGTTCTACGTCAAATATCCCTCAGTGCAGCCCAATCAAACTGTTTATGTCAATGGTCAAGCCTGGACAGGGGTTTCCAACCTCAATGAAGCTGGTGAAGCGAATGCCTATGAAATTGACCTTCAGACTGGGAAAATCCAATTTGGAGATGGGCTCAACGGTAATATTCCTCCGAGTGGTAGTGTTGTTACTATTGATTACATTTCTGGACCGCACGATGGCTTCGTTGATTTCTACACAGCGATGAAGTCTGTGGACCCTAGTATTAAGGTATGTACTTCCTACGATGTCAGTGCACAGCTTAAAGCGACCCACCCATTCGATTGTGTGGTATCACACCCTTATACTTTCACAAGTTACGCTACTGGCAATACAGCCGCCAAGTTCCACGATAATGTTATGTTGCAGCCAGAAAGGCGTGCAGCGAAGGTTAAGTTGTTGCAGCAGACGCTCCGCAATAATGTAGGTGCAGGCGCTGACAACATCGAGATAGTAATCTCTGAGTATGGCATGAATGATATTCGGTCTGAGACTCAACCACGCCCAGACAATATTAGGCGCTACCAGGTAACGCTTGGAGGTGCCCTGTACGATGCTCAGTCACTGAAGCACTGGCTTGATTTAGGTATCCCGTTAGCCCAGAAGCATTCACTCATAGGCTTTGCTTTTAGCGCTCTACCGGCTGGCGTAACAAACGTAGGGTATGAAGCGATATTTAGTGAAGGCCCGGCGTTTGTATCTTCAGCAACGGCGCTTGTCTTCAAGTTGTATAAAGCTATGCTTGGCTCGCAAATGATCCAAAGTTCAATAACAAACAACCCGGAGCGGATTCTGCCTAATGGTAGTCGTCTAAGTGCACTGCAAACAGTTACTAGTATTGACTCAACTGGAACCCTAAACCTTTTTGTAATCAACCGCGATCGCACAACTAATGTTACAGCCAGTGTGCAATTGCAACGGTATCGCAGTAGCGGAGTAGCAAATATCAAGACACTCAATGGACCAAGTTACCTTTCATTCAACACTCCGACTAGCCCGAATACTGTCAAGATTACAGAACGGACTATAGCGGTTGGCCCTAGTCAGTTCACCCACACATTCCCGGCGCACTCGGTGACGGCAATCAAAATCAGCGGTGCAGCTGAGTTGTTGTAGATGTTCTATAGTTGGTATCCTTGAACTCAGTATGCCAAGCATCTGAAAGACAAGAGCAACACATTTACAAAATCTCCAACTATTTTAAGGATGAATCAAACTGATTTAGCCTTTACCCCAGCACTGGAACAGGCGCAACTGATACGCACTAAACAAGTATCGCCGCTGGAATTAGTGGAACTGTATCTGGAACGCATCTCTAGGTTGGATGCTCAACTGGGTAGTTATTTTACGGTGATGGCAGAAAGCGCGATCGCAGATGCCAAAGCAAAAACAGAGATTCTGGCTAGAGGCGACACCTCAGAACTACCACCTTTTTTTGGTGTGCCAATTTCAATTAAAGACCTTAATCCTGTTGCTGGTGTCCGCTGTACTTATGGAACTCCGGCGCTGATGAATAACCAGGCTACCTATGATGATGGGGTAGTGACGCGGATTCGCCAAGCTGGGTTTATTATTCTCGGCAAAACTGCCACGTCTGAGCTTGGTTCACTGCCTTACACTGAGCCTGCTGGGTTTCCCCCGACTCGAAATCCTTGGAATTTGCACTATACGGCTGGGGGATCGAGTGGTGGTGCGGCAGCAGCTGTGGCGGCGGGATTGTGTGCGATCGCTCAAGGTTCGGATGGCGGTGGCTCGATTCGTGGCCCCGCCTCTTGTTGTGGGTTAGTAGGCATTAAGCCATCAAGGGGTAGAGTATCTCATGCGCCAGTGGGCGATCGCGCCAATGGAATTGCCGCCCTTGGTCCCTTGGCTCGTACTGTCGCAGATGCCGCAGCCTTTCTGGATGTCATATCAGGTTATCTAACAGGCGATCCTTACTGGTTGCCCGATCCAAATCCATCATTTCTTGCTGCTACTACGTTTCAACAGTTAAGTCCGTTGCGAATTGCCTTTGCGACAAACTTGCCTCCCTTGGGTGAAGCTGACGTTGTGTGTCAGCAGGCGGTGCTTAAGACAGTGCAGCTGTTGGCAGAACTGGGACATACAGTTGAACCGGGTTGTCCTGATTTCACTGGCTTGATTGAGCCATTTACAAAAGTTTGGCAAGCTGGCGTTGCAGCAGCTGGAATTCCTCAAGCGGCACTACAGCCGATGAATCAGTGGCTATTAGAGCAAACAAGTTCGGCTGGTGAATATCTCCAGGCTGTTTCCCAAATGCAGGCGATCGCCCGCCAAATTGTGGCGTTCTTTGACTCGGTAGACGTGCTGGTGCTACCAACTTATATGCATCCAACGATTCGTGTCGGTGAGTGGGCAAATTTGAGTCCCGAAGAAACGTTACAAAAAATTATTCATTGGGTTGCTCCCTGTCCACCATTTAATGCCACTGGGCAACCTGCGATCGCACTTCCCACAGGTTTTGACTCCAACGGTTTACCAATCGGCATTCAATTAATTGGTCGCCCAGCTGCCGAAGCCACCATTATTTCCCTAGCAGCGCAATTGGAAGCAGCAACTTGGAGTCAAAATCGTCCAGCTTTTGCCTTGTAATCGAGCTTCACAACTCCATTGCTAGGGTAAAGCTGCGAATCTTTCCTGTATCTTGTTGAGCTTTATCTACCACTTCCAGAGTCCAGGTTCCTTGCGGACTTTTATCCTTTACGGCAGCAAGTCCAGGCGCGTTCACCTCGTCGAATGTCTTTTTGATATTATCTGTAGCTCCGCCCTGGAGAGCGTGTAGCATAACGGGAGCTACACCCATATTTGGTGGGGCGTGGAGAGTAACCATAAGGTCACCAATGTATGTATGCTCAATGTCCACATCAACTTTGAGCGACTTCACTGGATTAGTATTGGCGATCGCCAACGTCAGTGTTGATGTTTGGAAGTCATTAATTGGTACATCCTGCATTGCTGTGAAGATGGTAACGGGCGATGGTTCTGGCATTCCTAGTTCGGCGGCCTTTTGAGCATTGAGCCGACCGTAGCCATACAATGGGCTGTGACCGTTGGTATCGTAGTTCCCTGCTGCTGGATCAATGCGATCGCAGGCTTGTTTAATAATCTCTCGTACCTGATCCCAACGTAGATTCGGGTTACGGGAAAGAATTAAAGCTGCTACACCAGCCGCACCTGGACAGGCACTGGAAGTGCCACCGAAGCTATTTGTATAGTTTCCGGCTGCATCACCCTGGTTTGAATTACCTTGGTTGTAGCCAAGCAGACCAGAGCGATCAGTTGTCCAAATTCCAGGAGTTTGAGAAGGTCTGCCATTATTGCTAGGAAAAGCGCACCAGACAGCGCTGCCGAAGTCGCTGTAAGCACTTTTCGTGCCGAAATCATTGCATGCTGCTACCGCAATCACCTTTTGGTAGCTGGCATAGCCGTCATTATCCACGCTCTCGTTACCATTGCCAGCAGCGAAGAGAATTACACATCCCTTGCCGTTGCGCCCCTGGTTGATTGCAAAGTCAATGGCAAGCCGCGTAGAGTCAGGCAAAGGAACCACCTGGTTGTGGACAGGATCGTTAGGATTCCACCACTCACCGTCAGCTGGTCCCCAACTACAGGAGATCACATCAGCACCATTTTGAGCCGCCCAAACAAAAGCATCTGCTTCCTCTTGCGACCCCAGACCAGAAGCCAGACGAATCGGCATTAGCTTGGCGTTGGGTGCTACACCTGACGCGCCAAAATTACCGTTTGCACATGCCACGCCTGCACAAGAAGTACCGTGATTATTCGAGTTACTTGGTCTGGGGTTGTTAGTTTTACGTGTCACGTCCCGAGGCGCAACAATTTTCCCCGAGGAGCGGAACTCTTCATGATCGATATCCACACCGTCATCAATTATCGCAATAGTTGTTCCCGTCCCATCGCTCAACTGCCAGGCTGCTTCAACGTTAGCATCGGCATCAATAACCTGACCATTAATTGTTGTTTGCTTGAGGTGCCATTGCTCAGGGAAAGCGCGACGTTGGCGAACCTCACGAACTAACTCAGGATGACACAGTTCAACTGATTCCTCGTTTAGAAGTCTCTCAGCGATGTCAAAGATGGCTAAACCAGTATTTTCCGGTGCCTTCATAAAGTAAGCATTAGGTGTATATTCAAGCTTGCGTTTAATCGTTAAGTTGTAACGGTCTAAGACTTCTTGGCAGGTGCTTGAGTCCTCTTCATCATCGAACTTAACGAAGAGGTTTTCAGTGTAAACAACTGGCTTCATTGACTGTGGCTCTACAAGAACACGTCCAGCAAACTGAATCTCAGGCTCTTGCTTGAGAATTGTCCGGGCGCTGTCACGTAAAGC